>NZ_JBFUBW010000015.1:0-169033 GCF_056405555.1 Variovorax sp. P1_G12
GGCCATCGTCGATCTGTTCCTGAAGCAGGGAAGCGGACTTGGCGTGCTGCAGACCTGTCTGGCGCGCCGGCCGAATCAGAAGGTTGTGGTGCTCAGCAACTACGCCACCCCCGACATCCGCAAACGCTGCGCCCAGTTCGGCGTCGATGCGGTGTTCGACAAGTCGAACGAGATCGACGGCCTGATCGACTTCTGCATCGCGCAGGCCGCCGCCCGCACTGCATGAGTTGCTCGCCCCCAGGTTGCCCGGCACTTCGTGTCCGGGCGCCCACCCCCTACCGGGGGCGCAGTCAGCGGCCCGGCGAAGCCGGTTCCGCGACTGCCCACGGACAGGCACGCTGCGCGCAGCCGTCGAAAGACCACTGCGCCTGTTCGTTCGGCCGGCGCAGCCAGGCCCGTTGGTGAAACACCGCGGAACCGGCTTCGCCGGGCCGCTGGTGTTGCCCCCGGTAGGGGGTGGGCGCCCGACACGAAGTGCGGGCAACCTGGGGGCGAGCCTAGTCGATCAGTTTGTTCTTGAGGGCGTAGTAGGTCAGGTCGCTGTTGGAGGACAGGTTCATCTTCTCCATCAGGCGCGTGCGGTAGGTGCTCACGGTCTTCACCGACAGCGACAGCGTCTTGGCGATGTCGCCCGCGGTTTCGCCCTTGGCCAGCTTGAGAAAAACCTGGAACTCACGCTCCGACAACTGCTCATGGGGCGCCGCGTTGTCCTTGCGGTCGAGCTGACGCGCCAGCAGTTCGGCCACCGCCGGCGTGATGTAGCGCCGGCCCAGCGAGATGGTGCGGATCGCATTCACGATCTCGATCGGCTCGCACTCCTTGTTGAGGTAGCCGCTGGCGCCCTGGCGAATGAGGTTCATCGCATAGTGCTCCTCGGGATAGCCGCTCAGGATCAGGATGCCGACGTCCGGCGCCTTGGCACGGATCATGGCCAGCGCATCGATGCCGCTCTGGCCCGGCATCGAGAGGTCCATCACGAGCACATCGAGTTCGGTGGTCCGTACGAGTTCGATCGCTTCGCGGCCGCTGGCCGCCTCACCCACCACGCGAAGATCGACGTGCTCCGAGAAAAACTGGCGCAAGCCGGAACGCACGATGGCGTGGTCGTCCGCAATCCCGATCTTGATCATCTGTTACCTTCGTCGTTGTATTGCCGTCTTTTGCGTCGCAACATGCCGATCCCTGGACGACTCCGATTATTCCCGAATTTGAACTGCAGGCATTGCCCGGAAACCTCATGCGCTGGATAGCTTTCCCCCAGATGGCCCTCGGCCTCACGCTCGCCGCACTGGCGGCGCTGGCGCTGGTGGGCATCAACGAGGCCGGCTACCAGCAGTCGTACCGCGCCTTGCAGGATGTCAGCGACGCGCAGAAGGCACGCAGCGTGCTCAACCTGATGCTGCAGAACGTCCTCGATGCCGAAACCGGGCAGCGCGGTTTCCTGCTGACGGGCGAAGCCCGCTATCGGGAGCCCTACGACCTCGCGCTGAAGCAGGTGGACGGCCATCTGGCGACGCTCCAGGCCCTCTATGCAGGGCGGCCGAACGAACTCGCGCAGCTGGGCGAGCTGTCCAAGCACGTGGCGCGCAAGCTCGCAGAGATGGAAATGAGCGTGCGCCTGCGCCAAAGCGGCAACGAGGACGCCTGGAAGTTCGTCATCACGACCGATGTCGGCCGCGAGGAGATGGAGGCCATCCGCGGCCAGGTTCAGGCGCTGATTGCGACCAGCAACGACGAGCTGGCGCGCGGGCAGGCCCAGATCGCAAGTTCGCTGCACTTCGGCCGCATCGGCATCGCGCTGGTGGCGCTCGCGGGGCTGGCCGCGTTCTACCTCTACCTGCGCCAGACCCATGCGTTGCGCTCGGCCGGCGAGCGCCAGCAGGAGGCGCTGCAGCGCGAACGCAATGCGCTCGAAGGCGAGGTGCGGGAGCGTACCGCGACGCTGGCCGAACTGGCCACCCACCTGCAGCAGGTGCGGGAGTCCGAGCGCGGGTTCCTGGCGCGCGAACTGCACGACGAGCTGGGCTCGCTGCTGACGGCCGCCAAGCTCGATGTCGCGCGCCTGAAATCCAGGCTCAACGACGCGCCCGACGCGACGCAGCGGCTGCAGCACCTGAACGAGCTGCTCAACAGCGGCATTGCGCTCAAGCGTCGCATCATCGAGGACCTGCGCCCCTCCTCGCTGTCCAATCTGGGCCTGGTCGCCTCGCTGGAGATCCTCGGACGCGAGTTCGCCGAGCACTCGGGCATGGAGATCGAGATGGTGCTCGAACCCGTCGAGCTCGACGAGGACAACCAACTCACGGCCTATCGCATGGTGCAGGAGAGCCTGACCAACATCGGCAAGTACGCGCAGGCCACCGAGGCCAGCATCGTGATGAAGAACTACGGCAACCATGTGGTCATCGAAGTGATCGACAACGGCAAGGGCTTCGATACCCAGCACGCACGTCCTTCGACCCACGGGCTCGCGGGCATGCGCCATCGCGTGCAGGCCGCCAAGGGCAAGCTCACCGTGTCGTCGACGCCCGGCAAGGGCACGCACCTGAGCGCGATCCTGCCCGCCAAGCGGGCCTGAGTCCGGCGGCCTCGCCCCGGGCCGCCACCGCCCCTTTCGGTTCTCTCCTACGCCCCCAGGCCGCTGCTGCTGACAGGGTCTTCGCGGCCGGCCTCTTAACGTGGACCCCAAGCCGCTCCCGTCGCGAACGCGCCGGGGTCTTCACGTCAAACGGGGCCACCCTCGAAGGAGTCAGCATGTTGCACTACGCCGTCGTGTTCCTGGTCATCGCCTTGATCGCCGCGCTGTTCGGATTCGGTGGCATCGCCGCCAGTGCAGTGGGAATCGCGAAGATTCTCTTCGTCATCTTCATCGTTCTCGCGATCGCCAGCTTCATCGCGGGCTTGATGCGACGCCGCTAGCGTCGTTACGATGGGCGGGTAACGCAATCATTTTCCGGAAGGACCCATTTCATGAACTCGACCACCAAGACGCCTTCGCAAATCGCCGATGAGGCGCGTCAGACGGCCAGCGATGCCATCGACACCACGCGGGCCTACGCACAGAATGCCGTGAATGCCGCCGGGGAGAAGGTTCGCGACCTGCGTCGCGATGCCGAGCCGGCCGTGGAGCAACTGGCGGCGCGCGTCCAGCAGGCGGTCCAGCGTGGGCTGGATGCCGCATCGACCACCAGCGCCCGGGCTCAGCGCCGCTTCGAAGCCGCCGCCGACGTCACGGGGAAGTACATCGCCGACCAGCCGGTACGCTCGGTGCTCGTGGCCGCCGCCGCCGGTGCCGCCATCACCGCGCTGATCGTCCTGGCGAGCCGCCGCCGCAACGACTACTGATCCGCCGCAGGCGTATTTTCAAGCGGAGCGCGGCTTCGGCCGCGTCCCTCCGCTTGAGCCTGCGCAGCACCATGCTCCATCCCATCGTCTCGACGGCGCTCGGCCACCCGGAGCTGATCGCCGAACACCTCGCCAACTACGGCGCACTGGTACGGCAGGAATCCCAGGAGGCCAGCCGCAGTCTGGTCGCCCGAATGGCGGCGAGCGTCCTGGCGGCGGTCAGCGCCATGCTGGCATTGGGGCTGATCGGCGTCGCCGTGATGCTCGGCGTGCTGCATGGCAGCTTCCACTGGGTGCTGGCCGCGGTGCCGGGGGTCGCGGTCCTCGTTGCCGTGGTATCGGCGCTGATCGCGGCACGCCCCTCACCCTTCCACGCGTTCGCGGACCTTCAGGCCCAACTCGACGCCGATGTGCAGGCGCTTCGCCAGGCCGGAGAGCGCCATGGCCGTTGACTCTCGACCCCTCACGCCGCAACAGCGGCTCGCGATGTCCCGCAGGGCGCTGGTCGCCCAGTTCCGGAGAAGCCTTCCCGAGGACGAGGGACTCTACGCCATGGCGCTTCCACCGGCCAGCCCAGGGGCGTTCAAAGACCTCGCCTGGGCGCCCGTGGCACGCCATGTGGTGCGCCGCTGGTGGCGCCGGCATCCCGCGAACGCGGCCGGCCAGATCGCACGCCCGCTCCTCGAGCGCTATGCGCGCGAGCAGCCGGCCAGGCTGATGGGTGCAGCGGCGGCGGCCGGCGCGCTGGTCGTGCTGGTCAAGCCCTGGCGCCTGCTCTCGACCGCCGCGGTGATTGCCGCGGTCCTGAAGACCTCCGATGTGGCCGACCTGGTCACCACGCTGATGCAGAGAGACACCACCCCGCGAAAGGACCTCCCATGAGGTCCGCCAGATGATCGCGCTGGTTCGCTGAGCGGCCCGCCGCACGACAAAAAGCCCGGGAGACCGGGCTTTTTGCATGGGCGCATCGATGGCTATGGCTCGACGATGATGCGGACCTACATCGCCTTCACTTCGAGCTTGTTGTCGACGCCGTTGACGCCCCTGACGGACTTGGCGATCTCCTCGGCTCGCGCCTTCGCGTTGGCGTCCGGAGCCGGACCGCTGAGGGTCACCTGGCCGCCCTTGGTGTCGACGTCGATCTTGATGGCGCTCAGGTCCGGATCCTTGGCCAGGCCAGTCGACACCGCGGCCGTGATCGAAGCGTCGTCCACCGCCCCGGCCACCGACGTCACCGCGGATTCCGTCCTGGCCTTGGCGCCAGCGCCAGCCTGCTCGGTCCTGGCGATCGCCGAATCCACCTTCTGGCCGACGGTCTCGTCGCCCGCCTTGTCGCAGGCGCCCAGGGCCAGCGCGCTTGCGGCCAGCATCAGCGCCACCCAGCGGCGAACGTTCGGATTGACTTGTTTCGGATGGGTCATGGGAACCTCCTGTCTGTCTCGAGAGAAAGGGCCACCGTGAGTTGGATCACCGGTGGCTCACCGAACCGCCAATTCCAATCTAGCGAGACCGAGCGGGGGGCGCGGCGGGCAGCGTCTTGTCCTGCCGTAGGACGCCGGGAGGCCGGGAGGTCAGGCCGTCACGATCCAGCCTTCGATCGGATCGACCGCCGCGGGCAGACCGTAGCCCGGGCCCGGACGACTGCCGCTTCGCGCGGCCCCCCAGGCCGCCTGCACCAGGCAGAGCGCCGCGTCGAGGCGATCGCCCTTGGCATCGTCCAGCAACAGCCGCCGTGACCGTCCGTCGAGCGCGAGTTGCAGCCCGAGTCGCGCCGAGCCCGCTTCCAGCGCATCCAGCAAGTCCCCGCGCGCCTGCCGGCGCTCGTTGCTCTGGCCAGCGGCCGCGTCGCTCTTGTAGCTTCGCCGGCCGATCAGCTCGCGTGCCAGCAGCCCCGGATAGGCTTCCAGTGCTACGCGCGAACTGCCTTCGGCCGGCACGCGCAGGCCCGGCAACGCAGCGCCGGCGGCCACCAGCCGAGGCACGCCGGCATGCAGCATGAACGCGACCGGCGGATTGACCCATTTCATCGAAGGACTGGATCCGGCGGGACCGTCGGTCTTCCGGTGGGCGAATTTCCCGCCCTGGGGCCGACCCGCACAGAAGGCCGCGAAGGCACGGCGGATCTCCTCGCGGCCGAGGCCGGCATAGTGGGCGATCAGCGGCTCCCATTGCAGCGGCCATCCCAGGTGCTCGACCAGCTCGCGCGGCAGGCCGAACGGAAGGTCGAAGGCGCCCACCCACGCCGGCTGGTCGCCGAGCCAGCGCCCCCAGTCGTCGAGTGACGTGAAGTACTCGAACCCGGCAAGTTCCACGCGCGCGTCCCGCGCCGTCCCGAGCGCGACCACGATCGGCTTGCGCGGCTTCGGCGCGCTGGAAAAATCGCAGCCGAGCAGCAGCGGCAGGGTCGGCAGGGGGGTCTTCAGTGGCGTCCGACGATGGCCGCGGTCGCCATCAGTTCTTCCAGCAGCGCGAGCGAGACCACGCCCGACACCGAATAGGGATCGAGCTCGGCGCGCTCCGAATACTTGAGCAGCGTCGAGGCGTTGAGCTTCGACAGGTTGACCTGCCCCATCGTCCAGCCACCGAACCGGCGTTCGGAGATCTCCTCGTAGTACAGCAGCACCACGTCCTTGTGGCGCGGGTCCCGCTGGATGTGGCCATAGAGCTCGCTGATCGCCGTCCGGCCGCCTTCGATACCCTGCAGGAACACGCCCGCCCCATAGCAGAGGATGCCGGTGATGCCGCAGGCGGTGTTGTGCTGACGCGATTGCGCGAGGATGGCCTCGACGGCCTCCGGACTGGTGTCCACGGCGCGACTGGCGTAGAGAAGGCGTACGAGCATGGTGTGCGGCTCAGCGCTTGCGCGGAAGAAGGGAAAGGAATTCTCGGCGCAGGTTGGGGTCCTTCAGGAAGACGCCGCGCATGACCGAGTTGATCATCTTGCTGTCCATCTCCTTGACGCCGCGCCACTGCATGCAGAAGTGCTCGGCCTCGACCACCAGCGCCAAGCCGTCGGGCTGGGTCTTTTCCTGGATCAGGTCGGCCAGTTGCACCACCGCCTCCTCCTGGATCTGCGGCCGGCCCATCACCCATTCGGCCAGCCGCGCGTATTTCGAGAGCCCGATCACGTTGGTCTTCTCGTTCGGCATGACGCCGATCCAGAGCTTGCCGATGATC
Source organism: Variovorax sp. P1_G12 (assembly GCF_056405555.1). Classification (NCBI taxonomy): domain Bacteria; kingdom Pseudomonadati; phylum Pseudomonadota; class Betaproteobacteria; order Burkholderiales; family Comamonadaceae; genus Variovorax; species Variovorax sp. P1_G12. The sequence continues at coordinate 6,523 of NZ_JBFUBW010000015.1, forward strand.
GGGCAGAAGTGGTGCGAGCAGGCGCTGCGCACCGTGATCGGGCCGACGATCATGAGCTCGTTGAGATGCTCCGCATTGGGAAATTCGGTCAGCGGGGGGGGCGGCACGTAGCGGCCCTTGAACACCTCGTTGACGTACATCTTCGCCACGCGGCGGGCCGTGTTGTCGGTGTTGTGGTCGTTCTCGATGTCGATCACCAGGCTCTCGAGCACGTGCTTCATCTTGCCCTCGACCTCGTCGAGCAGGCCCTCGAGTTCACCGGGCCGGATGAATTCCGCGATGTTGTCGTTGGCGTTGAAGCGGCGGCGGGCGGCGACGAGGCGCTCGCGAATCTTCACGGACACAGGCGTGCCCTCGTCTTCATCCCCTGCAGCGGGGCGCGGTACGGCGTCGATGGTCCTTAGCATCCGCGCATCGTATCAGCGAATGGAATTCCCGCGATGGCCCTACTGCGCCCTACCCGCCTGCGCGCCCAGCTATTGTTTTGATAGCGAAAAATCGGTCACGAGCGGCAGGTGGTCGGACATGCGGGCCCAGATCGATCCGCGCGGCACCGAGGAGGCGACCGGTTCGAGCTGCCGGGCGTAGATGAAATCGAGTTGGGCGACCGGCAGCCGCGAGGGGTAGGTCAGCGTGCGCGGCCCGCGCAGGTCGCTCGAGTCGCGCATGCCCATCGCATTCATCGCGTAGCGCATCCGCGCGCCCCAGTCGTTGAAATCGCCGGCCACCACCAGCGCCTCGGTGGACGGAATCTCGCGTTCGATGAAATCGCGCAACTGTGCGATCTGGCGGATCCGGCTGCCCTTGATCAGGCCCAGATGCACCACGATGGTGTGCACGGTGCTGCCGTCGACGTCGATCGCCACGTGCAGCAGGCCGCGCTGCTCGAAGCGGTGGTCCGAGATGTCCTGGTGGGTCTTGCGCAGCACCGGCCAGCGCGTCAGCAGCGCGTTGCCGTGCTCGCCGTGCTTGGTGATGGCATTGGTCTCGTAGACCGCCGTGTAGCCCTCAGGCGCCAGGAAATCCGCTTGCGGCAGCTCGGGCCACCGATTGAAGCGCGCGGCCGCCTGGCGGTTCATCTTGCGAACCTCCTGCAGGCAGATGATGTCGGCATCGAGCTGTTCGATCGCATGGCCGAGGTTGTGGATCTCCAGGCGCCTGGCAGGGCCGATGCCCTGCACACCCTTGTGGATGTTGTAGGTGGCTACACGGAAGCTGGTCGCCGAAGGATTCATTGCACAAATTGTGGCAGCAGCAAGATGGCCGCGGCGTTGGTCGGAGAAAAAGTGGCCTCCGCCGCTTCTTGGTAGGGGAGCCACCGCCAGGCCGTGTGCTCGCAAGGATCGAGCCGCGGTGTCAGCCGCTCGGGCACGCAGAGGCCGAACACATGCTCGGTGTTGCGGGTCACGCCGGGCGCGTAGCGGGCACGCCAGCGGGGCCAGATCTCGTAGACGTTGCGTCGCTGCCAGTCGACCAGCCGGGGCGCGAGCGCGCTGCCCGGACCACAGAGGATGCCGGTCTCCTCCTCGACCTCGCGCGCCGCGGTGCGCGCCAGCGGCTCGTCCTCGAAGTCCTTGCTGCCGGTGACCGACTGCCAGAGGTCATCGGCGCCGGCACGGCGGATCAACAGCACATCGAGCGCCGGCGTGTGGACCACGACCAGCACTGACTCGGGAATCTTCCAGGGCCGCCGCTCGCTCATGCTGGCGACCCTTCGTCCTCAGGCTGCCTGCGGCGTGTTGCGCAGCTTGATGTGCAGCTCGCGCAGCTGCTTCTCGTCCACCGGGCTCGGCGCCTGCGTCAGCAGGTCCTGCGCGCGCTGCGTCTTCGGGAAGGCGATCACGTCGCGGATCGACTCGGCGCCGGTCAGGAGCATCACCAGGCGGTCGAGGCCGATCGCAATGCCGCCGTGCGGGGGTGCGCCGTACTGCAGCGCGTCCAGCAGGAAGCCGAACTTGTTCTGCGCATCCTCGGCGTTGATCTTGAGCGCGCGGAACACCTTGCTCTGCACTTCCTCGCGGTGGATACGGACCGAGCCGCCGCCCATCTCGATGCCGTTGAGCACCATGTCGTAGGCCTTGGCGATGCACTTCTCGGGGGCCGTATCCATGAGGTCTTCATGACCGTCCTTGGGGGCCGTGAACGGGTGGTGCACGGCCGACCAGCGCTGGCCTTCCTCGTCGAACTCGAACATCGGGAAGTCGACCACCCACAGCGGCGCCCAGCGGTCGTCGAACAGGCCGTTCTTCTTGCCGAAGGCGCTGTGGCCGATCTTCACGCGCAGCGCGCCGATGGCGTCGTTGACGACCTTTTCCTTGTCGGCGCCGAAGAACAGGATGTCGCCGTTGCGGGCGCCCGTGCGCGCGATGATCTCGGCCAGCGAGGCGTCGTTGAGGTTCTTGACGATCGGGCTCTGCAGGCCTTCGCGGCCCAGCGCTGCATCGTTGACCTTGATATAGGCCAGGCCCTTGGCGCCGTAGATCTTGACGAATTCCTGGTAGCCGTCGATCTCGCCGCGCGAGAGACCGCCCTCGCCGCCGCCGCCCGGCACACGCAGCGCGACCACGCGGCCGCCCGGCGTGCTGGCGGCCTGGGCGAAGACCTTGAATTCGACATTGCGCATCACGTCGGTCAGTTCGGTGAATTCGAGCTTGACGCGCAGGTCGGGCTTGTCGGAGCCGTACTTGAACATCGCGTCGCCGTAGCTCATCACCGGGAACGGCGGCAGCTCGACCTCGGCCGCGGCGCGGAACACCTTGCGGATCATGCCCTCGAACATTTCGCGAATCTCTTCCTCGGCCATGAACGAGGTCTCGATGTCGATCTGCGTGAACTCGGGCTGGCGGTCGGCGCGCAGGTCCTCGTCGCGGAAGCACTTGACGATCTGGTAGTAGCGGTCGTAGCCGGCCACCATCAGCAGCTGCTTGAAGAGCTGCGGCGACTGCGGCAGCGCGAAGAAGCTGCCGTCGTGCACGCGGCTCGGCACCAGGTAGTCGCGCGCGCCTTCGGGCGTCGACTTGCCGAGCATCGGCGTCTCGATGTCGATGAAGCCGTTGGCGTCGAGGAACTTGCGCACCTCCATCGTGACCTTGTAGCGCAGCATCATGTTGCGCTGCATCGCCGGACGGCGCAGGTCGAGCACTCGGTGCGTCAGGCGGGTGGTTTCCGAGAGGTTGTCGTCGTCGAGCAGGAACGGCGGCGTGACCGAGGGATTGAGCACCTTCATCTCGTGGCACAGCACTTCGATCTTGCCGCTCTTGAGGCTGTCGTTGACCGTGCCCTCGGGGCGCGCGCGCACCAGGCCGGTGACCTGGACGCAGAACTCGTTGCGCAGCCCTTCGGCGGCGGCGAAGGTGGAAGCGCGATCCGGATCGCACACCACCTGGACGTAGCCTTCGCGGTCGCGCAGGTCGATGAAGATCACGCCGCCGTGGTCACGCCGGCGATTGACCCAGCCGCAGAGGGTGACGGTCTGTCCGAGGAGGGCTTCGGTCACGAGACCGCAATAGTTTGAACGCATGGCCATAGATGGATTCCGGCGCCGCGAAGGCGCGTCTTTGTCTTTACTTGATCGCGATCGTTGCGGGGCCGCCAGGAACGACCACCCCCATCGACACGATGTACTTGAGCGCGTCGTCCACGCTCATCCGGAGTTCGATGCAGTCGCTGCGCTTGAGCATCACGAAATAGCCGCCGGTCGGGTTGGGCGTGGTCGGCACATAGACACCGAGGTAGTCGCCGCCGCCAAGGTGGCCGACCACCTCATGGCCGGGCGTGCCGGTCACGAAGGCGATGGTCCAGGAACCCGCACGCGGCCACTCGATCAGCACCGCGGTACGAAAGGCATTGCCGTTCTCGGAGAACAGCGTGTCGGAGACCTGCTTGACACTGGAGTAGATCGAGCGCACCACCGGTATGCGGCGCACCACCGCATCGCCCCAGCCCAGCAGCCGCTTGCCGACGAAGTTGCTCGCGATCGCGCCGACCGACAGCAGGATGGTCAGCGTCAGCAGCACGCCGAGGCCGCGCACCTTGTGCTCGTTGAGGTACTTCTGCCACGTTTCCGGCAGCAGCCACAGCGTCTGGTCGAGCGTGCCGATGATCCAGTTCAGCACGCCGAGCGTGATGGCCAGCGGCACGATCACCAGCAAGCCGGAAAGGAGCCATTTCCGCAGCGCGAGCATGGCTTGGCCTCAGTCGCTGCCCGATGAGGGTGCTGGAGCCGGTGCTGGAGCCGGTGCCGGCGCCGGCGACGCAGCGCTCGCGGGCGCGTCGGCGGGCTTGGCTGCCGCGCCTTCCACCGGCGCGGCAGGGCTGGCAGCGCCCTTCTCGCCGCTGTCCGCGGCTTTCTTGCCTCCGCCGTCCCGGAAATCGGTCACGTACCAGCCCGAGCCCTTGAGCTGGAAGCCCGCGGCGGTGAGCTGCTTGCTGAACGCGCTGGCGCCGCAGGACGGGCACTCCGAGAGCGGCGCGTCGGACATTTTCTGCAGCACGTCCTTGGCAAAGCCGCAGGCACTGCACTTGTAGGCGTAGATAGGCATGGAATTGGGGGGGCGGAAGGGAACGGCCGGCGGCCGCTCGCAAAGCCCTCCATTATAGGCGCCCGCCCGCCACCGAGGCCGTCGGCGCGGCCGCCCTGCGCGCGGCTACGTCGTCGATTCGGCACCCCCCTTGAGTGCAGCGTGCTGCTGCCTGTAGCGCCTGCGCTCCCGCGCCGCGATCAGGTAGCTCGAACCCACGACGAACACCGCCACCACGAAGATCACCACGGTGGCCAGCGCATTGACGGTCGGATCGAGCCCCAGGCGGGCCCGCGAGAAGATCACCAGGGGGAGCGTGGTCGAGCCGGGCCCGGACAGGAACGCCGACATCACGACGTCGTCCAGCGACAGAGTGAACGTCAACAGCCAGGCAGCCACGAGCGACTGCGCGATCATCGGCAGCGTGACGCGCATGAAGACCTGCAGCGGCCGGGCACCGAGATCCTGGGCGGCCTCCTCGAACTGGGGATTCAGGTCGCGCAGGCGGGCACTGATCACCACGGTTGCATAAGCCAGGCCGACGAGCAGATGGCCGAGCCAGATCGTCACCATGCCGCGCTCCGGAAAACCGAAGAGGCGCTGGATCGAAACGAGCATCAGCAGCAGCGACAGGCCGACGATCACTTCCGGCATCACCAGCGGGGCGCTGACCATGCCGGAAAAGAAGGCGCGCCCCTTGAACCGCGCAAAGCGTTCCAGCGCAAAGGCAGCGAGGGTCCCCAGCACGACGGCGGCGCTCGCGGTGGCCGCGGCGACCCTGAGCGAAAGAAAAAGCCCCGATCGAATTTCCTCGTCGCCGGCGAGCTTGGCGTACCAGCGCAGGCTGAAGCCGGCCCAGACGTTCGGCACCGGGGAATCGGTGAAGCTGAAAACGACCAGCGCCGCGATCGGCAGGTAGAGGAAGACCAGCCCCAGCGTCAGCCAGATGCGGCTGGTCCAGCGGCCTGCGGACGTGACGATCATGAACGCGCCACCTTCGCCTGGCTGTTGTTGAAGATCGCCAGCGGCACGATGATGAGCAGCACCATCACGACCGCGACGCCCGAAGCCAGCGGCCAGTCGTTGTTGGAGAAGAACTCGTCCCAGAGCACGCGGCCGATCATCAGCGTTTCCGGCCCGCCCAGGAGTTCCGGGATCACATACTCGCCCACGCAGGGAATGAAGACCAGCATCGCGCCCGCGATGATCCCGCTCCTGGACAGCGGCACCGTGACCCGCCAGAACGCCTGCCAGGGCGTGGCCCCCAGGTCCTGCGCGGCTTCGAGCAACTGCAAGTCCAGCTTGGACAGCGTGGCATACAGCGGCAGCAGCATGAAGGGCAAGTAGGTGTAGACCATGCCCAGCACGAGCGAAAATGGGCTGTACATGAACTCGCCCGGCGCCGGGATCAGCCCCAATGGGTAGAGCAACTGGTCGGCACGGAGGTGGATGAGCAGCCTTCCGACCCAGCCGGTCTGCGCATCCAGCAGCCCTTTCCAGGCGTAGACCCGCAACAGGAAGCTGGTCCAGAACGGCAGCATCACGGCCATCAGCAGCAACGGCTGCAGGGCGGTGGAGGCGCGCGCCATGAAGTACGCGAACGGATAGCCGATCACGAGGCAGATCAGGGTCGTGATGCCAGCGTACATCAGCGACCGCCCATAGGTCGCCAGGTAGAGGTTGTCCTGGAAGATGGTCGCGTAGTTCTGGAGCTTGAGCCTCACGACCAGTTCCTGATCGGCGTACGCGAACAGGCTGCTGATCGTGGCGCCGTCCATCTCGGCGAAGCTGATGCGCAGGACAATGAGAAACGGCAACAGGAAGAAAGCCAGCAGCCAGAAATAGGGCACGCCGATCACAAGGCGCCGCCCTCGCATGAGCGTTTTCCAACCGGGCAAGCCGCCGCGGTCGGCTTGGGCGTGTTTCATCAGTTTTTCAGGACGACCTGGGAGGTCGGCAGCCAGTGGGCCCAGACCCTGTCCCCCGGCACCGGAGCGCCTTCCCGATGCCGGGTGGCGTTCTCGACGTTGACCTTGAGCACGGCGCCGCTTGGCAATTCGAGGTGGTACAGGGTGTAGCCACCGAAGTAGGAAAGGGCCTTGACGACCCCTTGGACCCTGTTGCGGTCATCGTCCGGCGGCTCCGTGCCCAGTTGGATCTTCTCGGGCCGCACGGCGACCACGACCGGCTGGCCTTCGATACCGGTGATGCCGTGATCGACCCGATGCACGACGTCGGCGCATTCGATTTCGGCATGGTCGGCCTCGTCCACCACGACCTTGCCTTCCATCAGGTTGACGTTGCCGATGAAGTCGGCGACGAAGCGGGTCGCGGGACTTTCGTAGATGTCGGCCGGGCTGCCGACCTGCAGGAAACGACCCTCGCTCATCACGGCCATGCGCGAGGCCATGGTCATGGCTTCCTCCTGGTCGTGGGTCACCATCACGCAGGTCACGCCGACCTGCTGGATGATGTTGACCAGCTCGATCTGCGTGTCCTCGCGCAGCTTGCGGTCGAGCGCGCCCAGCGGCTCGTCCAGCAGCAACAGCTGGGGGCGCTTGGCCAGGCTGCGCGCGAGGGCCACGCGCTGCTGCTGGCCGCCGGACAGCTGGTGGGGCTTGCGCTTGGCGAACCGGGTCAACTGCACCAGACGCAGCATTTCGTCCACGCGGGATGCGATCTCGGCCCTGGGCAGCTTGTCGCGCCGCAAACCGAAGGCGACGTTGTCCCAGACCGTCAGGTGCGGAAAGAGCGCATACGACTGGAACATCATGTTGACGGGGCGCTCATAGGGCGGCAGCCCCGCGAGATCCACCCCGTTCAGCACGATGCGCCCCGACGAAGGCAACTCGAACCCCGCGAGCATCCGCAGCAGCGTGCTCTTGCCGCAGCCCGAGGATCCGAGCAGCGCGAATATTTCGCCCCGCGTGACATCGAGACTGACCTGGTCGACGGCGCGGAACTCGCCGAAGTTCTTGCTGACGGACTCGATTCGCAGGAAGGCGCCGCCACCGGTGGGAACATTCATGCCGGCAAGCCCCTCAGCGATTGGCCTTGAAGTTGGTGAAGGTGCGCGTGATGAGCCTGAGCGTCGCCTGGTCGGGCGTATCAGGCGCGATCATCGTCGCAAGCGCGGCTTCGTCCGGAAACACGGCCTTGTCCTTCGCCAGCACGGGGTTGACGAACTTCGTCGCGGCCTTGTTGGGGTTCGCATAGAACACCTTGTTGGTCAGCGAGGCATGCACTTCGGGCCGCAGGATGTAGTCGATCCACTTGTAGGCGTTCTCCGGATGCTTGGCGTCCTTGGGGATGGCCATGGTATCGAAGAAGAGAAGGCCCCCGGTCTTGGGCAACAGCACGTCGAGGTCCTGCGGGTTCTTGGCCTTGGTCGACTTGTCCTTGGCGATCATGATGTCGCCGGACCAGCCGATGACGGCACACAGCTGGCCCTTGGCCATCTGGTCGATGTAGTCGGAGCCGGAGCCGGAAAAGCGGGTCACGTAAGGGCGCACGCCCTTGAGCATTTCACCGACCGCCTTGTAGTCCTCGGGGTCCTTGCTGCGCGGATCCTTGCCCAGGTACTTGAGAGCGATCGGCACGATCTCGGAGGCCGTGTCCAGATAGGCCACGCCGCAGCCCTTCAGCTTGGCCATGTACTCAGGCTTGAAGACGAGATCCCATGCGTTGTCCGGCAGCGGCTTGCCGCCCAGCGCCTGCTTGACCTTGTCCCGGTTGATTCCCACCGTCGTGTAGCCCCAGAGCCAGTCGACCAGGTGCTCGTTGCCGGGGTCCATCTTGGCCAGCTGGGCCTGGATGGCCGGGTCGAGATTCGCGAGGTTGGGGATCTTGGACTTGTCCAGCTTCTGCAGCAGGCCGGCCTTGATCTGCATCTTGGCGAAATGGGAGCCGGGCACCACGATGTCGTAGCCGCTCATGCCCGCCACCAGCTTGGCGTGAAGGGCCTCGTTGCTGTCGAACAGGTCGTAGCGGACCTTGATCCCCGTCTCCTTTTCGAAGTTCTTGATCGTGTCCTCGGCGATGTAGTCCCCCCAGTTGTAGATGTTGAGGACCTTCTCCTCATCCGCCCGCGCGACGGGCGACGCCAGCACCGCAAAGGCGCAGGCCAGCGCACCCAGGAGCAGGCGGGGACGCAAGGACATCGAACTCATGGACGAAACCTCCGGACAGGAAAGCAAAGAACAACAAAACGACTCGAGGGTTGCCTCGGCGCGGTGSCGGCCGGCACCGCGGGCCCCTAGAAAAGACGCACGCGCACCAGCACCTGCATCGCGATCAACCCCAATACAAAACCTATGCCACCGTAGATGATCGCCTGCAGGAGCCGGTTGGTGCGCTTCTGGGCGGCCAGCAGTTCCAGCAATTCGCTGCGGTGGTCCGGGGGGCGATTCTCCAGGAAATCGTGCATCAGTCGAGGCAACTGGGGCAGCAATTTCGCGTAGCGCGGCGCCTCGGCGCGCAATTGCTCGAACAGCTTGCGCGGGCCGATCTGGTCGGTCATCCACTTCTCGAGGAAGGGCTTGGCGGTGTGCCAGAGATCGAGCTCGGGGTCGAGCTGGCGGCCCAGGCCCTCGATGTTGAGCAGGGTCTTCTGCAGCAGCACCAGCTGCGGCTGGATCTCGACATGGAAGCGGCGCGAGGTCTGGAACAGCCGCATCAGCACCATGCCGAGCGAGATCTCCTTGAGCGGCCGGTCGAAGTAAGGCTCGCAGACCGTGCGGATCGCCGCCTCGAGCTCGTCGATGCGGGTGCCGGGGGGCACCCAGCCGCTCTCGAGGTGAAGCTCGGCCACGCGCTTGTAGTCGCGGCGGAAGAAGGCGACGAAGTTCTGCGCCAGGTACTCCTTGTCCGATTCGGTCAGCGTCCCGATGATGCCGAAATCGAGCGAGACGTAGCGCCCGAAGCTTTCCGGCTCCAGACTGACCTGGATGTTGCCCGGGTGCATGTCGGCATGGAAGAAGCCGTCGCGAAAGACCTGGGTGAAGAAGATCGTGACGCCATCTCGTGCCAGCTTCGGGATGTCGACGCCGGCTGCCCGCAGGCGGTCGAGCTGGGCGATCGGCACGCCCTTCATGCGCTCCATCACCATGACCTCGGGATGGCAGAAGTCCCAGTACATCTCCGGGATCAGCACCAGCTTGAGCTGTTCCATGTTCCGGCGCAGTTGGGCCGCATTGGCAGCCTCGCGCACCAGGTCGAGCTCGTCGTGCAGGTACTTGTCGAATTCGCGGACCACCTCGCGCGGCTTCAGCCGCTTGCCGTCGGCCGACATGCCCTCGACCCAGCCGGCCATCATGGCCATCAGCGCAAGATCCTTCTCGATCACGTCGCGCATGCCAGGGCGCAGCACCTTGACCGCCGCCTCGCGCACCGAGCCGTCGGCCAGGCGAACCGTCGCGAAGTGCACCTGGGCGATCGATGCGCTGGCGACCGGTGTCTCGTCGAACTGCACGAAGATGTCGCCGATCGGTCGCCGGAAGGCGCGCTCGATGGTCGCGATCGCCACCTTGGACGGAAACGGCGGCACCCGGTCCTGGAGCCAGGCGAGTTCGTCGGCGATGTCCGGCGGCAACAGGTCGCGCCGGGTCGACAGCACCTGCCCGAACTTGACGAAGATCGGTCCCAGTCGCTCCAGCGCCTCGCGCAGCCGCTGGCCGCGCGGCGCATCGAGGTTGCGGCCGACCGACACGATGCGCGCCACTGCGCGCAGCCAGGGTTTCTGGAAGCTCGAGAGCACAAGCTCGTCGAGGCCGTAGCGAAGCGCGACCCAGACGATGAAGGCGCCGCGGTAGATCCGCCTCATTCGAAAACCCGCGCGTTGCGCGCTGCGGTGTTCGCCTTGGGCTTGGTAACGATCCGGCGGCTCATTCGGCGCCTGCAGAACCGTCGGCCCTGCCCGGACGCTGGCCGACGAACTGCCGCAGTGCCTCCACCACGCGGCGGGCGCCGCTCGCGATGGTGTGCGCCGGCACGTCGCCGATGGCACGTGCGAGATCGTCTTCGACGTCCCAGCGCACATGATCGATCAACCAGTTGACCTCCGCGGCCAGCTGCACGTCACCCTCGATGCGCACGGCCGGCTTGTCGCCGCGGACGGCAGCCCGCGCGAGGCCGAAGGGCGACGCCTCGGTCACCGTCAGCGTGAGTTCGGCAGTGGCGCCTTCGGGCGCGAGGTCGAGCAGCCCCGCCGGCGTCGCGACGAACTGCATCGTCACGAAGAGCCACTCGAACTGCACCACGCGCCCCTGCAGCCGCAGCAGGCGCTGCTGGGCCTCGGGTTCCTGCTGGAGCACATGGTTGAGGAAAAGCACGGTGCGATGCTGGATCTCGTGGACAGCCCAGGGCGGCGGCTGCAGACGGCTGCCGACGCGATTGGCGAGGTCTTCCAGAAACGAAAAAGGAGACGATGGTGTAACCATGTCCGTATTATCGCGCTCGCCCCCAGGTTGCCCGGCACTTCGTGTCCGGGCGCCCACCCCCTACCGGGGGCGCAGCCAGCGGCCCGGCGAAGCCGGTTCCGCGGCTGCCCGCGAACGGGCGCGCTGCGCGCAGCCGTCGAAAAACCACAGCGCCGATTGCTTTGGCCGGCGAAGCCAGGCCCGTTGGTGAAACACCGCGGAACTGGCTTTGCCAGGCCGCCGGTGTTGCCCCCGGAGGGGGGGTGGGCGCCCGGACACGAAGTGCCGGGCAACCTGGGGGGAGCCTACTGCAACGCCTGCACCCCGGCCACCAGCCAGCCGCTGCCGCCCTTGGTGTCCTTGGTCATGTTCCAGACCTCGCGGAACGGGCTCGGGCCGGCCGACACGTCCTCGCGGATCATGCCGGAGAACTCCACGCTCGCCAGGTAGGCGTCGGGCAGTTCCTCGATGCCGAGCAGCTTGGCGTCGAGCATCACGACCTCGGTCTTGTTCGCCTGGCCGCCGGTGTGGGTCTCGCGCTCGGCCAGTTGCTGGCGGATCTCACCCACCATGCCATCGGTCATCATGGAGCGCAGGGTGCCGATGTCGGCGCGATCCCAGGCGTCCTGCAGGGTCACGAAGTTGCGCTTCGCCGCGGTGAGGAAGCCGTCGGCATCGAAGCCGGCGGGAATGCCCCACGACTGGGAGCCCGCCAGGGCCGACCCGATCATGCTGCCGCCCGCGGCGGCCGCGCCGGCCATCGACGAACCGCTGGTGCGATCCGCCGGATGCTCGGGCTGCTGCGAAGCGCTGGCGTCGAAAGCCGTGGCATTGTTCTCCCAGGGGCGCGCCGAGGCGTCGTTGCCGACATTCCGGGGGCTGTACTGGGGCGGTGCCGTGGCATCCGCCGGACTGCCTGCGCCCTGGAAGGCGAAACCGCCGGCGCGCGGCGAGGCGGCCGCACGCGAGCGGGCCGCGAAGATCCGCCACACGACCACTGCCGCCAGCACCAGCAGGCCGATCAGCAGGATGTTCCCGAAGGCGGCGCCGAGGCCGAGCGAATGCGCGAGCCAGGCCAGGCCGAGGCCAGCGGCCAGGCCGCCGAGCATCCCGGCCCAGGGCTTCTTGGGCGCCGCTGCGGCAGGGGCCGCCGCGGCCGGCTTGGCGGCGGTGCTATTCACGTTTTGTGCCGGTGCCGCCGGCGTGGCGGACGGCGTGGCCTCACGCTGCGTCACGTTGCCGGACTGCTTGCCGACCGACCTGCCGCCACCCATGCGGGCGGCACTGGCGTCGATGCTCACAACGGCCAACGCAAACACCAGCAACAAGGACCCAATTTTCTTCATGACGTCTCCAATTCGGCGAAAAACAGCTTCAACACTTGATTCCAACATGCAGGGCAACCACGCCGCCCGTCAAATTGTGATAGTCCACATGACCGAAACCGCCCTCCTTCATGAGGGTCTTGAGGTCTTCCTGGGCCGGATGCATGCGGATCGATTCGGCCAGGTAGCGGTAGCTGGCGTCGTCGCCGGCCACCACCTTGCCCAAGCGCGGCAGCACGCTGAACGAATACCAGTCGTAGGCCTTGCGCAGCGGTTTGGCGACCTTGGAAAACTCCAGCACCAGCAGCTTGCCGCGCGGCTTCAGCACGCGGTTCATTTCCTTCAGCGCAACATCCTTGTGGGTCATGTTGCGCAAGCCGAAGGCGACGGTCACGACATCGAAGTGGTTGTCTGGAAACGGCAGCTTCTCGGCATCGCAGACCAGCGTGGGCAAGGCGACCCCGGCATCGAGCAGGCGATCGCGGCCGGTGCGCAGCATGGCCTCGTTGATGTCGGTGTGGACCACCTCGCCGCTGGCCCCCACCTTCTTGGCGAAAGCGAGTGCAAGGTCACCGGTGCCGCCGGCGATGTCCAGCACCTTGGAGCCTTCGCCGACGTTGGCGACCATCACCGTGTAGGCCTTCCAGGCGCGGTGCAGTCCCATCGACATGAGGTCGTTCATGAGGTCGTAGCGCGAGGCGACCGAATCGAAGACGCCGCGCACGCGCTTCGCCTTGTCGCTTTCGTCGACCGATTCGAATCCGAAATGGGTGGTGCTCATGCACCCGATGTTAGGCCGGAAGCGTTCACATCAAGCCGGATAACCCGCAGGGGCACCGGACTTTCCGTGCTCAATGGCTGCCGCAGGCGTGTCCGCCGTGGCCCGACGCGGCCGCCTTGTCGGCCATCGGCGCGTCACGGTCGACGCCCGCGGCGGCCAGGCGCCGCTCGTACTCGGCCCACAGCTCGGCCTCGCGCGCGCCGAGGTCGTAGAGCAGATCCCACGAGAAAATACCGGTGTCATGGCCGTCGCTGAAGGTCGGCTGCACCGCATAGTTGCCGACCGGCTGCAGGTCGACCAGGTCGACCTCGCGCTTGCCGGTCTGCAGCACCTCCTGGCCGGGCCCGTGGCCCTGCACCTCCGCCGAGGGTGAATAGATGCGCATGAGCTCGAACGGGATGCGGAAGGTCGCGCCGTCGGAAAACCCCACCTCCAGCACGCGCGACTGGCCGTGCACCGTGATCGACTGGGGCGTCGGTGCGCCCGCCTGCAAACCTGCCATCAGAAACTCCTTGTCGCCAGACGCTGGATCATCTCGCGTTCCAGCGCCGGCCGTTGAATCTCGATCTCCCGTTCGCGCTGCGGGTCGCACGCGCGCTGCGGCGCGGCCCACACAGGCGAGGGAAAGCGGCTGTCCCAGTCGAAGCGTGCGATCACGTGCCAGTGCAGGTGCGGGACCATGTTGCCGAGGGCAGCAAGATTGATCTTGACCGGCGCCAGGACGTCGCGCAGGCACTGCTCCACCACGGCCACGGCCTCCATGCACAGGGCGCGGTCCGCCGGAGCCAGGTCGGACCACTCGGCCACATGGTCGGTCCAGACGACGCGGTAGAAGGCCGGGAAGCCCGCTTCGGACGCATGGATGACGCGCAGCCTGGCGGCCTGGAAGACCAGGCGCCCGCCGGGCTCGTCGCACAGCGGACAGCCCGCCACGTGTTTCGGCGTCATACCAGCACGCGTTCGATGCCGCCGTGGTTGGCGGCGGCCACGTACGCGGGCATCCAGTCCTCGCCGAGGATCTTGTTGGCCATCTCGACCACGATGTAGTCGGCTTCGAGCAGGCCGTTGTTCAGGTCGTTGCCGTAGCGGCTCAGGCCCTGCAGGCAGCTCGGGCAGCTGGTGAGGATCTTGACGTTGGCGCCGGGCGCGACCTTGCCCGCATCGCGCAGCGCCGCCTCGCCCTTCTTCAGCTCCTCTTCCTTGCGGAAGCGGATCTGGGTCGAGATGTCCGGACGGGTCACGCCCAAGGTGCCGGATTCGCCGCAGCAGCGGTCGTTCTTGAGCACGTTGTCACCGACCAGTGCCTTCACGGTCTTCATGGGATCCTGCAGCTTCATGGGCGTGTGGCAGGGGTCGTGGTAGAGGTAGCCTCCACCGCCCGCACCCGCCGAGTCCGCCAGCGTGATGCCCTTCTCGAGCAAGTATTCGTGGATGTCGATGATCCGGCAGCCCGGGAAGATCTTGTCGAACTGGTAGCCCTGCAACTGGTCGTAGCAGGTGCCGCAGCTCACCACCACGGTCTTGATGTCGAGGTAGTTGAGCGTGTTGGCGACGCGGTGGAAGAGCACCCGGTTGTCGGTGATCATCTTTTCGGCCTTGTCGAACTGGCCGCTGCCGCGCTGCGGGTAGCCGCAGCAGAGATAGCCTGGCGGCAACACCGTCTGCACGCCCGCATGCCACAGCATCGCCTGCGTGGCGAGGCCCACCTGCGAGAACAGCCGCTCCGAGCCGCAGCCGGGGAAATAGAACACCGCCTCGGTCTCCGGCGTGGTCGCCTCGGGGTTGCGGATGATCGGCACGTAGTCGGCATCCTCGATGTCGAGCAGCGCGCGCGCGGTCTTCTTGGGCAATCCACCGGGCATCTTCTTGTTGATGAAGTGGATGACCTGCTCCTTCATCGGCGCCGGACCGAGCGTGGCGGGCGGCGCGGCGGTCTGCTTCCTGGCCAGGCCACGCAGCAGGTCATTGGCCAGGCGCTGGACCTTGAAGCCGATGTCGACCATGCCGGTGCGCATCATCTTGATGGTCTGCGGATTGGTCGCATTGAGGAAGAACATCGCGGCCGCGTTGCCCGGCCGGAAGGACTTCTGGCCCATCTTGCGCAGCAGGTTGCGCATGTTCATCGAGACGTCGCCGAAATCGATGTTGACCGGGCACGGCGTGAGGCACTTGTGGCACACGGTGCAGTGGTCGGCCACGTCCTCGAACTCTTCCCAGTGCTTGATGCTGACGCCGCGCCGGGTCTGCTCCTCGTACAGGAAAGCTTCCACCAGCAGCGAGGTCGCGAGGATCTTGTTGCGCGGCGAATAGAGCAGATTGGCGCGCGGCACGTGGGTGGCGCACACCGGCTTGCACTTGCCGCAGCGCAGGCAGTCCTTGACGCTGTCGGCGATGGCGCCGATGTCGCTCTGCTGCATGATGATCGACTCGTGCCCCATCAGGCCGAAGCTCGGCGTGTAGGCATTGGTCAGGTCGGAGTGCAGCGCGCTCCCGTCGGCCGCCTGGTGCTCCCCGCTGCGCAACAGCTTGCCCTTGTTGAAGCGGCCTTCGGGGTCGACCTTCTTCTTGTAGTCGGTGAAGGGCTGCAGCTCCTCATCGCTCAGGAACTCGAGCTTGGTGATGCCGATGCCGTGTTCGCCCGAGATCACGCCGTCGAGGCTGCGCGCCAGCGCCATGATGCGCACGACGGCCGCATGGGCGGTCTGCAGCATCTCGTAGTTGTCGCTGTTGACCGGGATGTTGGTGTGGACGTTGCCGTCGCCGGCGTGCATGTGGAGCGCGATCCAGACGCGGCCCTTGAGGACGCTCCGGTGGATCTCGCTGCACTCGGCGAGGATCGGCGCGAACTCGGCGCCGGTGAAGATCTCCGCCAAGGGCGCGCGCAGCTGCGTCTTCCAGCTGGCGCGCAACGAATGGTCCTGCAGTTGCGGGAACAGCGTCCCGACCTGGTCGAGCCAGCCCTGCCACAGGGCCCTGACCTCGCCCACCAGCGCCACCGCCTGGGCCACGCGGTCTTCCAGCAGCTCGGCTGCCGGGATGTCGTTGGCGTCCTCGCGCTTTCCCAGCGGCAGGTTGCCCCGCGCCAGGAAGTTTTCCAGCGCATCGGCCAGCGCGATCTTGTTCTGCAGCGACAGCTCGATGTTGACGCGCTCGATGCCGTCGGTGTATTCGGCCATCCGCGGCAGCGGAATGACCACGTCCTCGTTGATCTTGAAGGCGTTGGTGTGCCGGCTGATGGCGGCGGTGCGCTTGCGGTCGAGCCAGAACTTCTTGCGTGCCTCGGGACTGATCGCGATGAAGCCCTCGCCGCTGCGCGAATTGGCGATGCGCACCACTTCGGAGGTCACGCGCGCCACCGTGTCGGCGTCGTCGCCGGCGATGTCGCCGAACAGCGCCATCTTCGGCAATCCGCCATGGCGCTTCGACTTGGTCGCATAGCCGACGGCCTTGAGATAGCGGTCGTCCAGGTGCTCCAGCCCGGCCAGCAGCACCCCCGAGCGCTTCTGCTCGGCGAACATGAAGTCCTTGATCTCGACGATGCTCGGCACGGCGTCCTTCGCGTTGCCGAAGAACTCGAGGCAGACCGTGCGGGTGTGGGCCGGCATGCGATGCACGATCCAGCGGCAGCTGGTGATCAGGCCGTCGCAGCCTTCCTTCTGGATGCCGGGCAGGCCCGACAGGAACTTGTCGGTGACGTCCTTGCCGAGGCCTTCCTTGCGGAAGGTGCGGCCCGGAATCTCGAGCCGCTCGGCGCGCAGCGGGGTCTTGCCGTCGGCGGCGAAGTACTGGAGCTCGAACAGCGCGCTCTCGGCGTCGTGGATCTTGCCGAGGTTGTGGCCGACCCGGGTGACCTCCAGCCACTCGGCGTCCGGCGTCACCATCCGCCACGAGGCCAGGTTGTCGAGTGCCGTGCCCCACAGCACGGCCTTCTTGCCGCCCGCGTTCATCGCCACGTTGCCGCCCACGCAGGAGGCCTCGGCCGAAGTCGGATCGACCGCGAACACGAAGCCCGCGCGCTCGGCCGCATCCGCGACCCGCTGGGTGACCACCCCGGCCTCGGTCCAGATCGTCGGCACCGGCGCTTCGAGACCGGGCAGCTCGCGCAACTCGACCTCGGTCATGGCCTCGAGCTTCTCGGTGTTGATGACCGCGCTGTTCCAGGTCAGCGGGATCGCGCCGCCGGTGTAGCCGGTGCCGCCGCCGCGCGGAACGATGGTGAGGCCGAGCTCGATGCAGCCCTTGACCAGTCCGGCCATCTCGGCCTCGGTGTCGGGCGTCAGCACCACGAAGGGGTACTCGACCCGCCAGTCGGTGGCGTCGGTCACATGCGACACGCGCGACAGGCCGTCGAACTTGATGTTGTCCTTGGCGGTGAGCCGGCGCAGCGCCCGCGTGGCCTTGCGCCGCAGGGCCGCGACCTCGCGGAACATGCCGTCGAAGGCCGTGACTGCCTGCGCCACCAGGCCGGTCAGCTCGCCGACGGACGCATCGCGCTGGGCATCGGTGTCGGGCGTGCGGCGCTTCTGCACCTCGCCCAGTCGGTGGTTGAGCGCCTCGACCAGCTGGCCGCGGCGACGCGGGTTGTCCAGCAGGTCATCGACCAGGTAGGGGTTGCGCTGCACCACCCAGATGTCGCCCAGGACTTCGTAGAGCATGCGGGCCGATCGACCGGTGCGGCGCTCCGAGCGAAGGGTCTGCAGCAGTTCCCAGCCGCGCCCGCCCAGAAGGCGGATCACGATCTCGCGATCGGAAAAGCTGGTGTAGTTATAGGGGATCTCACGCAGTCGCGCAGGCTCTGCGGCCTGCGACAACAACGCCGTCAACGCGGTCGGAGCATTCATCGGGGAGTGGCCTCGGTCGGGCGCTGCGCGCCCATGAACCAGGGGGGAACGGATTTTAAGTCAGCCCCGATGGCCATGCCGGCGCCCGGGCACCCGGGGCGTTCCGGCGCGGCTTGATGAATCGGGGTCGCTCGTGCCGGGCGGACAAAAAAAAACGGCCCGCGTGAAGCGGGCCGTTCCGTGGATGCCGGCGTCATGCCGGCCTTTCTACGGGATCAGGGCACGTTGGCCGTCTTGAGGTGGAACGGCTTGCCGGGCAGGGCCATGGCGCCACCGTACTCGATGCCGATGGAGCCCGTGGGCGTCACGGGGCACCCGTTGGGCGCCGGGCAGGCCTTGCCGTCGATGAAGATCACCGGTCCGTAGCGGTAGTTCCTGATGGCCTTGCCGGCGTAGTCGGCCACGCTCACGATGTTGTTCGAGTTGGCGAAGTTGTCCGCGTCCTCGATCGAGATCGGATCGATCATGCGCGTGTCCTGCAAGGTGCGCACGATGCTGCCGCTGTTGCCGTTGGACGCAAAGCGCACCCACGAGATCTTGCGGTCGCCGCGCGAACTCACCAGCACCTGCTGCGACAGCGGATCGATGYTGCTGCTGCTGGTGTTGGTCGGCTCCGCCTTGGACGTCGCGATCGAGGTCGGATTGCGCCCGAGGCCSGTGACCGTGCCAACCTCCGTGAAGGCATTCGGCGAGGGCGCCGGGGCCGCACCGCCCGAGGCATAGCCGTCGAGGCTGTAGATGTGCATCGTGCCGTCCTGCGTCGCGAYCCAGGCGCGCRTCGCACTGCCGTAGAGGCTGGTCTTCACCGCCGTGGGCCGGCCCGACAGCGACACCGTCTTCGCCACCGTCGGMAYCTGCGAAGKYTSCTGMGYGAAGGTGTAGGGCCACTGGTTGTCGGCCTGCCCGAGGCTCGCCATCCTCGACGTGAAGGTCGCCAGGTCGCCCCCGAAGTAGACGYTGTTGACGTAGGTGAACAACGGCTTCAGGTCGATGAAGGCCRCCTTCTGCTCCGACTTGGAGATCACCACCGCCACGCCGCTCTTGGGGTACCGGCCGTAGTTGCTGCCGCCGCTCAGGAAGCTCTGGCGGTTGGTCTGGCTGGTCAGCGGCGTCCTGTAGCCCAGGAAGACGCCGTCGGGGAGCAGGGCGCCCCACTGGTCCATGCCCGTGGTGACCGAGATCTCGGTCGGCGCCGTCATGCCCGGCAGGTCGACATAGCCCAGGATCTTCATGAAGGCGATGACCCCCACATTCATCAGACCGGGGTACGGTGCAGCCCACTCGTTCCAGTAGTCGATGTCAGTCTTCTTGTAGGGATCGCAGTTGTTGCACAGGCCGGCCAGCGCAACCACCGCGACCTGGCCCTTGAGGGCGGTCGTGTCCCAGACCGTGACCAGCGCGAATTCGCTGTTGTTGGTCACCGCGATGCCGGTCGGTACCTTGTTGGCCGGCAGTTTCACCGTCGTCTGGGTGCTCGAGGTGTTGGAGCCGGTGGTGCCGATCAGGCCATTCTGGTAGACCACCAGGCTCTGGTTGCAGAAGCCCGAACGCCCGCTGCACCGGCCCACCGCCACCGGATCCCCGTTGACGAGGCCGGCGGCCTTGTAGGCCTTCGCATTGATGCTGTCGAGGTTGCCACCCGCCGCGCCGCCGATCGTCCAGCTGATCTGGGGCGTCTGCGCGAAGACGTTGTACTGGTAGCCCGACACCTGAATGTCGGTGGCCCCCATGCGTTGCGTCGAGTCATCCGCGACGTACGCCAGGTTGGCCCAGTTCGTGGAATAGAGGCCGGCGTCGGATTGCGGCGGACCGGCGATCTGCCAGGTGCCCGCCAAAGCGCCGCGACCCGGGATGTCGAGCGGATTGGCCGCGTCTTTCGCAACCAGCGTCGGAATGCCCGCGTTGCCCACTGCGTAGGACGCGGCATCCGGACCGTAGCGATAGGCCAGGCCGGCGTCCTTGCCCATTTTGGCCGCCATGTCGCGATAGGCAGAGGCCGAGATCGCCTGCGAGCCGTCGACGATGTCTTCGGGTAATGCCGAGCCCGCTGCGAGAGCACTGCCGCTGCCGGTGGTGGTCGCCGCTTGCGCCGTCGAACCTGCTGCCGCGGTCCCGGTCCCGGTTCCGGTTCCGGTACCAAGAGCAGCGAGCCCTCCGCCGCCTCCACCCCCGCCACCACCACCACAGCCCGCCAGCACGGCTGCGGCTACTGCGAGCAAAATCGTGCTCTTGTGTAGAACTTTCAACAAAACACCTCCAAAATAACGAGTTGGGGGTTTGTACGTGGGAGAGGTCCGACTGGGCAACCGTTCTTTCAAATCCTTTCCTGATGTTTTTCGCCCGCTCCCTGGCGGTGTTACATCCGTAGCGCATAGTGACCTTATGACCGCAACTTATCAAGCCTCCCGCCGATCACAACTTTCTTCTCATATTGAAAAGGGCGGCATTGCCATCATCCCGACGGCACCGGAGCGGCAGCGCAATCGCGACAGCGACTTCCTGTACCGGCACGACAGCTACTTCTATTACCTGACGGGCTTCACCGAGCCGAATGCCTGGCTGGTGCTCTCCGGCGACGGGCGATCGACGCTGTTCTGTGCCCCCAAGGACCTGGAGCGCGAGATCTGGGACGGCTACCGGCTGGGCCCGGAGGCTGCGCCGGCGGCGCTGGGCGTGGACGAGGCCTTCTCGATCGAGGAGCTCGATACCCGGCTGCCCCGCCTGCTCGAGAACAAGAGCGTCGTCTGGTATCCGTTCGCGACCCACAAGGGCCTGGAGACACGGGTCGACGGCTGGCTCTCCGCCGTGCGCGGGCGCGTGCGCTACGGCGCGCTGTGCCCCGAAGCGCAGCGCGACCTGTGCGGCCCGCTGGACGAAATGCGGCTGGTGAAGGATGCCGCCGAGCAGGACACCATGCGCCGCGCGGCCCAAATCAGCGCCAGAGCCCATGTCCGCGCGATGCAGTTGTCGGCGCGCATGCTGCGCGAAGGCCGGGAAGTGCGCGAGTACCACCTCGATGCCGAGCTGCTGCATGAATTCCGCCTCGGCGGCTCGCAGTACCCGGCCTACGGCTCGATCGTCGCGGCGGGCGCCAATGCCTGCGTGCTGCACTATCGCGCCGATACGGCGCCGGTGCGCGACGGCGAACTGGTACTGATCGACGCCGGCTGCGAGCTGGACGGCTATGCCAGCGATATCACCCGCACCTTTCCGGCCAACGGCAGGTTCACCGGCCCGCAGCGCGCCCTGTACGACCTGGTGCTGGCCAGTCAGGACGCCGCCGTGGCGGCGACCCGGGCGGGACAGCGCTTCACCGATCCGCACGACGCCACCGTGAGGGTGCTGTCGCAGGGCATGCTGGACCTGGGGCTGCTCGACGCCAACAAGGTCGGCGGTGTCGACGACGTGATCGAGAAGCGCGCCTACTTCCCTTTCTATATGCACCGCACCGGCCACTGGCTCGGCATGGACGTACACGATTGCGGCAGCTACATCGAGCCCACGCAGCTCGGCGAAGTGAGCGAGCGCAGGGACCCGCTGTCCAACGAACTGATCCAGAACCGGCCCAGCCGGATCCTGCATCCGGGGATGGTGCTGACCATCGAGCCCGGCATCTACGTGCGGGCGGCCCAGGGCGTGCCGGAACAGTTCCACAACATCGGCATCCGCATCGAAGACGACGCCATCGTCACCGAGACCGGGTGCGAGCTGATCTCGCGCGGCGTGCCCGTCAAGGCCGACGAGATCGAAGCGCTGATGCGCGACTGATGCGGGCGCCGGGCCGAAGCAGGACGTTCAGGCCGCTGCCGCCGCCAGGTGCCCGCGCGTGAAGGCCTCCTCGAAGATCGAATAGCCGGACCAGTCGCCGTGGGCGAAAGCCAGGCGCCCGGCGACGATGCGGTCCCGGGCACCGAGCTTCGCCAGTTGGCCGGGCGCGGGGATCGCCATCGCATGGCCGTAGCGCGTGATGTCGATCCGGGTCGCCAGCCCGGCGAGGTCGGGGTGAGGCGCCGAAAGCTCCGCCAGCAGATCGTCGCGCCAGCCGGCCCAGGGCCGGGCCAGCAACTGGCGGCGGCCATCGGTGCCGTCCCAGGTGCTGGGCCCCAGCGGCCGGTACCAGGTCAGGACCGTGGCGCGCGGCGTCGGGTCCAGGGTCTGATGCCGCGCGTCGACGTAGCCGAGGCCGCGGGTGCCATAGACCACGTTGTCCCAACCCGGGGCCGCACCAGGCCGGTCGGCCAGTGGGGCCTTCACATGGACATTGGCGACCAGCCAGGGCGCGTAGCGCATCGACGCGGCGGCTTGGCGCAACCGCTCGGGCGGGGCCTCGATCACGCGCGCCGCAATGAACATCGGCAGCGCGACGATGCACCGTTCGGCCTGCCAGCGCACCCGCGAGCCGGTGGCGACGTCGATCGCATCGATCTCCACGCCGCTGCGCGCGTCGGCGATCCGCGTGACGGCCTGGCCGGTCCGCAGCCGATCGCCGAGGGGCTGCGCCAGCCGCTGGGTCAGCCAGGCGTTGCCCTCGGGCCAGGTCAGCACCGCCTCGCGTTCGCCGTCGTCCTCGCCGGGCGCATGGAAGCCGTGCCGGCTGGCGAAATAGTGGATGCCGGCCCAGGCCGAGACATGGGCCAGGCCGGCACCGTAGTCGTCGCGACAGCAGTAGTCGAGATACCAGCGCAGGTGGGCGTCGCCAAGGCCCTCACGGTCGAGCCAGGCCTCGAAGGACAGCGCATCGAGGGCCAGCAGGGCTGGCGCGGGCACCGCGCGCAGCGTCGGGATCGAGAACCGCGCATCGTGCCGCAAGGCATCCACGCGTTGCGAAAAGCGCCGGTACTGGGCCAGCGTGGCGTTGCCCACCCCCTGCACCGGCAACAGCCCGTCCTGCCAGCGGCCCTGGAAGAACAGGCGCTCCTGCGGACTGTGGCAGAGCTGGCGCTCGTCGTATTCCCAGCGGCCCGCCACGCGCCGGCGCAGGCCCAGTTCCTCGAGCAGGTCCTGCACCTCGTGCGCCTCGTCGCCGGGCAGCGGCAGATAGTGCGCGCCGAGCGGGCAGGCGATGCCCTGCACCGCGCCGGCGCGGCTGTTGCCGCCGGCCGTGTCCTCGAGTTCCAGCAGCACGAAATCCTCGATGCCGGAAAGACGCAACGCCCGCGCCGCCGCCAGGCCGGCAACGCCACCGCCGGCGATCACGACCTGCGTGCGGCGAGCGACATCCGGCACGGCCCCGCCGCGCTGCGTGCCGTCGCGCAGCGCATGGCCACGCGCCACGTCGATGCCGGTGAAGCCGCCCTCGATGTCGTGTCGGGCCTCGCACCCTGCCAGCGCGGCCGCCACGGCCATCGACGCGCCAAGAAACTCACGCCGCCTCATGGATCCTTTCCAGGAATACCGCGGAACCGGCTTCGCCGGGCCGCTGGTGTTGCCCCCTGCAAGGGGGTGGGCGGCTACACGAAGTGAGCCAACCTGGGGGTGTGCTCATCTCCCCCACTCGTGTTCGTAGGTGGACACCAGGATCTGGTTGGAAAGCCGATTCACCTCGGCCGGCACCCGCGCCATGTCGCGCGGGAAGTCGAACAGCAGCGGCAATGTCGGCACCGACAGGAAACGCAGCCCGTCGGGCAGCGCATCGGGCAGCCGGAAAGGCCGCCGGCTCGCGATGATGTATCCCCACTCGCCGAAGCTCGGCACGTGTGCGTGGTAGGGCGTCGCCGTGAGGCCGACCGATTCGATGGTGGTTGCCACGGTCCAGAAGCTCTTGCGCGCCACCAGCGGCGAGGTGGTCTGGACAACGGCATAGCCGCTGGCCGCCAGCCGCTGGTCGAGCAGCGCATAGAAGGAGCTTGTGTAGAGCTTGCCGATCGCGAAATTGGTGGGGTCCGGAAAGTCGACCACGATGACGTCGAAGACCTCGCCCTGCTGCTGCAGCCACTGGAAGGCATCGGTGTTGACCACGCGCAGCTTCGGGGAATTCAGCGCGTGGCCGTTCAGTGCGGCCAGCGTCTCGTGCTCGCTGAAGAGCCGGGTCATGTTCGGGTCGAGCTCCACCAGCGTCACGCTCTCGACCGACGGGTACTTGAGGATCTCGCGCACCGCCATGCCGTCGCCGCCACCGAGCACTGCCACCTTGCGCGGCGCGCCGTGGGCCGCCATCACCGGGTGCACCAGCGCCTCGTGATAGCGGTACTCGTCGCGCTCGGCGAACTGCAGGTTGCCGTTCAGGAACAGCCGGTGCCCGGCGGCGCCTCGCGTGACCACGATGCGCTGGTAGGGGGAGCTTTCGCTGAAGACGATGCGGTCCTGGTAGAACTTGTCCTCGGCCAGCGTCGTGAGGTGATCGGCGAACACGAAGGCCACCAGCAACGCGGCCAGCGCCAGCCCGCAGGCCAGCGCATGCATGCCGACACGGCGCAGCTCGTGCCGGAACAGCCACAACGCCCAGACCGCGACCGCCGCATTCATGAACCCGAACAGAAGCCCGGTGCGAATCATGCCGAGCTGCGGCACCAGCAGCAGGGGGAAGGCGATCGAGACGGCGAGCGCGCCCAGGTAGTCGAAGGTCAGCACCTGCGACACCAGGTCCTTGAGCGCGACGTTGCGCCGCAGGATCCGCATCACCAGCGGGATCTCGAGCCCCACCAGCGTGCCGACCACCATCACGAGCCCGTAAAGCAGCAACCGGAAGGCGCCCGGAACGTAGGCATTGGCAATGAAGAGCAGTGCCGGCAGCGCACCGCCGACCAGCGCCACCATGAGCTCGATGCGCAGGAAATGCGCCGGCAGCTGGCGCTCGAAGTAGCGCGACAGCCAGGAGCCCACGCCCATCGCGAACAGGTAGGTGCCGATGATCGTGCTGAACTGCAGCACCGAGTCGCCCAGCAGGTAGGAACTCAGCGCCGCTGCGCTGAGCTCATAGACCAGCCCGCAGGCGGCGACCACGAAGACGCTGGCGAGCAGCGCGATCTCGACCGGTTGCGGGCCGCTGCGCTCGAGCGGGCGCGCGGACGAGGCCGCTTCGCTCAATGGATGGCCGCGGCGACGATGATGCAGATGCCCAGGCTCATCGCGGCCACCACCAGCCCCAGCGCCATGTTCTGCTTCTCGACGATCTCCTGCCACAGGTCATAGGGCGTGACCTTGTCGATGATCCGGAAGGCCAGCCAGAAGAGCGCCACGCCGATCACCGCATAAACCAGCGACCCAAGGATCACGTCCGGCTTCAACCATTCAATTCCCATGATGAGAACCTCCAAAAAAAGACTTCATTTGTGGCCGCCGCCACTCGAATAGCCGCCATAGGAGCCGCCCGCACTGCGCGAGCCGCCCCCGCTGCTGCAGGTGCTCAGGATGATCAGCAGCACGACGATCACCACCACGATCAGCACGATGGTGCCGCAGCCCAGGCTGGACGCCGCGCTCACCGGCAGCACGTCGTTGCGCTTGAACATGTCCTTCCGGCGATCGAGCTTGAACGCCGCCGCCACCGCCGCGCTGTCGATCCGGTTGCCGGACGACCAGGTCAGCTCGTTGGCCGAGCGTTCCATCGACAGCAGTGCGCTGCCGTTGGCGAAATCGCGATTGAAGGTCTTCTGCCCGCGCTCGACCTGCCAGTAGAACTCGCCCGCCACATAGCCGGTCTCGGCGTTGTAGGCGTACTGCTGCAGGTAGACCTTGCCCAGGTACGTGGCGCGGGCCCCGCTCTCGGCCATGCTCGGGGCGCCGGTGGTCGGCTTCACCATGCTCCAGCCGTCTTCGGCATCGACCAGGAAGCTGAAGCCGCGCTTCTTGTTGTAGAGCAGGTACTCGCTCCAGCCGAAGTGCTCGTCGTCGCCGGGCGCCACGCCCATGCGGTGCTGGAAGCCGACCACCTGCCAGTCGACGCCCTGCAGCTGGCCGATGCTGCCGAGCGCGATCAGCGGCTGGATCGGCTCGTTCTGGGCCGCATGCCGAAGTTCGCCCCCGATGCCCTGCGAAAGATCGATGATCGCGTTGCAGGACGGACAGGTGATGCTCTTGCTGTCGGCCAGGTTGACCGTCACCGGCGAGCCGCAGTTCGGGCAGTTGAAGCTGCGGCCCTTTTCGTCCTTGGCCGATTCGTCGCGCAAGCCGGTGAGCTGCAGGTCCTCGAGCCGCACCGCGCGGCCGAGGTAGGCGCCGGGCGGATCGGTGTCGTAGTCGAGGCTGAGCACCTGTCCCTGGTCGCTGCGCAGCTCGACCACCGCGAAGGGACGGCCGAGTTCGGGCAGCCGCGGCAGCTCGCCTTGCGCCGAGACCAGCGCCACCTGCTCGTTCGAGGCCACCGTGTAGTTCTGGCCGTTGAAGGCGGTGGTCGCGCCGACGCGCTGTTCGACCGCCGGCGGCGTCGCGCGCTGCAGTTCGAAAGCCAAGGCGAAGACGAAGGCGCCGTTGTCCTCGCTCAGGATGCCGGTACGCTCGCCATCGAGCGTGGCGATCCACTCGGTCCAGCGGCCGCCCGGGTAGCTGTACTGCAGCCGGCCCACCAAAGTGAAAGGCTGGCCCTCGATGCGGCCGGCGGCGAACAGCTGCAGCGGACTGAAGTCGTCGAACAGCTCGGCCATCTTGCCGGTGCGCGCCAGCGTCTCGCCTTGGCGCACCACGGTGCTCTGGCAATAGGGGCAGACCGCGTGCGTCGATTGCGCCGAACGGAATTCGACCGGCGCGCCGCAGCCGGGACAGGGCGCGCGGTAGTAGCGCTGGCTACCGCGGTCCGTCACACGAGTTTTTTCAGCAGCTCCGCCTTCTTGGCGTCGAATTCTTCCTGCGTGAGGATGCCCTTGGACTTCAGCTCACCGAGCTTCTCGAGCGTGGTCATCACATCGGCCGGATTCACCACCGCGACCGCGGGCTGCTGCTGCGGTGCCGCGGGCTGCGCCTGCAGCCCCTGGGCCAGGTTCTGCGCCAGCACCTGCCCCAGCGCGACGCCGGCGCCGAGCCCCATGGCATCGCCCGCGATGCCGCCGCCACCGCCCGCGCCCTCGGCGAACTTCGGGATCGCCTGCGCGGTCTGGTATTGCATGAACTTGCCCATGTCGTTGCCGACCATGCCCATGCCAATCTTCTGATCGAGGATCTTCTGCAGCTCTTCCGGCAGCGAGACGTTCTGGACCGTGATGTTCTCGAGCTGAATCCCGATCTTGGCGAACTCGGGCACCAACTGCTTGGCCAGCGCCTCGGCGAACTGGATCTGGTTGGCTGCCAGGTCGAGAAAAGGAACGCCGCTGGCCGCGATCGCGTTGCTGATGTTCTGCAGCAGGAGGCCGCGGAGCTGGCCATCGAGGTCGGCCACCGTGTAGATGTCGCGCGTACCCGAGATCTCGGTGTGGAACAGCTTGGCGTCGCCGACGCGGAAGCTGAAGTTGCCGAAGGCGCGCAGCCGCACCGCGCCGAAGTCCTTGTCGCGCACCGTGATCGGCTGCGGCGTTCCCCATTTCTGGTCGACCTGCTGGCGCGTGCTGAAGAAGTAGACGTCGCTCTTGAATGGCGACTCGAAGAGCTTGTCCCAGTTCTTGAGATAGGTCAGGACCGGCAGCGTCTGGGTCGTGAGCTTGTACATGCCCGGGCCGAACACGTCGGCGACCTGGCCTTCGTTGACGAACACCGCGACCTGCGACTCGCGCACCGTCAGCGACGCGCCGTTCTGGATTTCCATCTCCGCCATCGGGAAACGCCAGGCCAGCGTGCCGTCGCCGGTCTCGGTCCACTGAATGATGTCGATGAACTGCTTCTTGATGAAATCCATCAGCGCCATGGTTGCTCCTCGTTGCGGGGGTCTTCTGAGCCGGGCATATTGCCACAGTGCCCGCCAAGGACAACCCTGGGGACAGTTCCGGCACAAGACAGTACTTGTCCACAGGCAAGTCGCTTCGCCCGAAGTTGTTCGCCTCGCCGCGACAGCACGGAAGCGCGGCTGCACACAGCCAGCGGGCTGCGGCAAGTCCTTGTCGCAAAAGGGAAAAATGACCCTGTCCACAGCGAAGCGCGCCCCTTACTACTACTACTAATCTAAATAGGAAGACTAAGTAGAAGAGATAGCAATAGCCACTTTCCGCCCAAATATCCGGGTCGGCGACCCGCGCCCGGCCAGCATGCAGATCGAGGTCTACAATCGGCGCCCTTTACAAGAAGCGTCACAGGAGGCACGGCCCAATGTCCGATTCGACTTCGCAGATCCCTACGCCCGAAGACAAGCGCGCCGAGCTGCGCCGCGCCGCGCTCGAGTACCACGAGCATCCGGTTCCGGGCAAGATCTCGATCGCCGCCACCAAGCAGATGGTCAACCAGCGCGACCTGGCGCTGGCCTACTCACCCGGCGTCGCGGCGCCTTGCGAAGAAATCGTCAGGGACCCGGTCAACGCCTTCAAGTACACGGCGCGCGGCAACTTGGTCGGCGTGATCACCAACGGCACCGCGGTGCTGGGCCTCGGCGACATCGGCCCGCTGGCTTCCAAGCCGGTGATGGAGGGCAAGGGCGTGCTGTTCAAGAAGTTCGCCGGCGTCGACGTCTTCGACATCGAGATCGACGAGAAGGACCCGGTCAAGCTGGTCGAGGTCATCGCCGCCCTCGAGCCGACCTTCGGTGCGATCAACCTCGAGGACATCAAGGCCCCCGACTGCTTCTACGTCGAGCGCGAGCTGCGCAAGCGCATGAAGATCCCGGTCTTCCACGACGACCAGCACGGCACTGCCATCACCGTGGCAGCCGCGATGCTCAACGGGCTGAAAGTGGTCGGCAAGGACATCGGCCAGGTCAAGCTCGTGACCTCGGGCGCGGGCGCTGCGGCGCTGGCCTGCCTGAACCTGCTGCTCAAGGTGGGCCTGAAGCGCGAGAACGTCTACGTGACCGACCTGGCCGGCGTGGTCTACGAAGGCCGCACCGAGCTGATGGACGACGACAAGCGCCAGTACATGCAGAAGACCGAGTCGCGCACGCTCAATGACATCATCGAGGGCGCGGACGTGTTCCTCGGCCTGTCGGCCGGCGGTGTGCTGAAGCCCGCGATGGTCGCCAAGATGGCGGCCAAGCCGGTGATCTTCGCGCTGGCCAATCCGAGCCCCGAGATTTCGCCGGAAGACGCGCATGCGGTGCGCGACGACATCGTCATGGCGACCGGCCGCACCGACTACCCGAACCAGGTCAACAACGTCCTGTGCTTCCCCTACATCTTTCGCGGTGCGCTGGACTGCGGCGCCACCACCATCACCGATGAGATGGAAGTGGCGGCGGTGCACGCGATCGCCGACCTGGCGCAGGCGGAACAAAGCGAGCGTGTTGCGGCCGCCTACGCAGGCGAGAAGCTGAGCTTCGGGCCCGAGTACCTGATCCCGAAGCCCTTCGACCCCCGGCTGATGATGAAGATCGCGCCCGCGGTCGCGAAGGCTGCGGCCGAAAGCGGCGTGGCGCTGCGTCCGATCACCGACCTCGACGCCTACCGCGACAAGCTGCAGACCTTCGTTTACACCTCGGGCACCATGATGAAACCGATCTTCGACGCCGCCAAGCGTGCGCCGAAGAAGCGGGTCGCGTACAGCGAGGGCGAGGAAGAACGGGTACTGCGCGCGGCGCAGATCGTGGTCGACGAAGGCATCGCGCGGCCCACGCTGATCGGCCGTCCGGCCATCATCGCGCAGCGGATCGAGAAGTTCGGCCTGCGCCTGAAGGAAGAACTCGACTACGACATCGTCAATGTCGAGCAGGACCATCGCTACCGCGATTTCTGGCAGACCTACCACCGCATGACCGAGCGCAAGGGCACGACGGTGCAGACCGCCAAGATCGAGATGCGCCGCCGCCTGACCCTGATCGGCGCGATGCTGCTGCACAAGGGCGACGTCGACGGCCTGATCTGCGGCACCTGGGGCACCACCGCGCTGCACCTGCACTACATCGACCAGGTGATCGGCCGGCGCCCGGGCGGCTGCGCCAGCACGCCGCAGGATGTGCCGATCTACGCCTGCATGAATGGCCTGCTGCTGCCGGATCGTCAGGTGTTCCTGGTCGACACGCACGTCAACTACGACCCGACGCCCGAGGAACTGACCGAAATCACGACCATGGCGGCCGAGGAAATGATGCGCTTCGGCCTCAAGCCCAAGGCGGCGCTGCTGTCGCACTCCAACTTCGGCAGCAGCAACCAGCCCAGCGCGGTCAAGATGCGCCGCACGCTCGACCTGCTGCGGGTTCAGGCACCCTGGCTGGAAGTCGACGGCGAGATGCACGGCGACATGGCGCTCGACGGCAAGCAGCGCGCTGCCGTCATGCCGCACAGCGCCCTGGCGGGCAATGCCAATCTGCTGGTATTCCCGAACATCGATTCGGCCAATATTTCCTACAACCTGCTCAAGACGGCGGCCGGTGGCAACATCGCGATCGGTCCGGTGCTGCTCGGAGCGGCCAAACCTGTGCACATTCTCACGCCGAGCGCCACCGTGCGCCGCATCGTGAACATGACAGCGCTGACCGTGGCGGATGCCAACGCCGAGCGATAAGCAAAAAAGCGACAGCGATCGCTAACTTCTAGAGCGCGGCATCCCCCTTTCACCTGCTCAAAGATTGAGCAGGCGCTTGCTATTTGCGCGTCCCTGGTGCACACTTGCGGCCTTGAATTCGCGGGTTAACCCCAAGTTGATCCGCCGGTTCGGTTCTCGCTCTTTTCCTTCTGGTGCCCCATGGCGGCTTACGCCTCGATCTCGTCCCCGGTCTCAAAGTTAGCGCTCACTGGCGTGTTGCTGGCGACCCTGATGGCGGGAGTCCAGGCTCGCGAATGGTTCGGCCCCGGCACCGGCACCCCGGCGCAGGAAACGGTCGCGTTGGCCGAACTGCCGGTTCAGGGCCAGCGTACCTATGGGGCCATTTTGAACGGTGGCCCTTTCCGGCACGAAAAAGACGGCACGGTGTTCGGCAATCGCGAACGCCTGCTGCCGCAGGAACGGCGAGGCCACTACCGAGAATACACGGTCGATACGCCCGGTTCGCGTGATCGTGGTGCCAAGCGCATCGTCTGTGGAGGCGAGCGCACGGCGCCATCGGTGTGCTGGTATACGGCAGACCACTACGCGAGCTTCAGGCGGATCGTGCCATGAGCGAGCAACTGGATTGGAGCGGCGCCGTGAGGCGCACCGAAGAAATGATGACGACAACCATGGAAAGACCAGCGGAGATGACCTTATCCCTTCGTGCAGTGCGACCCAACATCGTGCAGTCGATTCGCGCCTTCCGCGTGAACGACCTGCAGGAAGCGGCGCATGCGGCCGGTCAGCACTTCCTTTACGCCAACCTGGGCAACGCCCAGACCAAGCAGGACGTGCTTGATCTGATTGCCCAGCAATTCACTTTTCCGCAGCACTTCGGCAAGAATTTCGATGCGTTGTACGACTGCATGACCGATCCCTTGCACAAATCGGGCCCGCAGCCGGGTTTCGTCATCGTGCTCGAGCAGATCCCGGCCAACGCCAAGTTCGACAAGGAAGCACGCGAGCAACTGCTCGACATCTTCCGAGACGCCTCCGACTACTGGGGAGACCGGAAGATACCGTTCAGGTGCTTCTATTCTTTTCTGTAGCCCGTTCTGCACACACCAGCCAAGCAGAACGGGCGAATGAGGCTTCGCAGGACAATGCCGCCGCTCCGGCTCCAGGCATCGACCTTCCGAATTCCGACCCGGCAGCAGAAAAGATGCCGACCGACAAACTGGTCGACGTGTCGCCATTGGCCTTGCGCATGAGCAGCCCCTTCAACGCGGGCTACTGGCTGGCAGCAGCCTGACTGTTGCTCGCCCCCAGGTTGCCCGGCACTTCGTGTCCGGGCGCCCACCCCCTGCCGGGGGCAACACCAGCGGCCCGGCAAAGCCGGTTCCGCGGTGTTTCACGAACAAAGCCCAGCCTTCGGCGGGCTTTTTTTATGCGGGGACGGATTGGGCCAGCGCGACGAATTCGGCGACCGGCACTTCCTCTGCGCGGCGCTGGGTGTCGAAGGTGCCGGCAAAGGCGTGCTGGTCGAGCCATTTGCCGAGGGTGTGGCGCAGCAGCTTGCGGCGCTGGCTGAAAGCGACCTGAACGATCTCGCCGAGGCGCGCGGCGTTCACTGCGGGCGGCTCGGCCAGGGGCACCATGCGCACCACGGCACTGTCGACGCGCGGCGGCGGGTCAAAGCTCTCGGGCGGCACGAACAGCACGTTGTCCATGGCGTAACGCCACTGCAGCATCACGCTCAGGCGGCTGTAGTCGGACGTGGCCGGACGGGCGACCATGCGGTCGATGACTTCCTTCTGCAGCATGAAGTGCTGGTCGGCGATCAGGTGCGCGAAGCCGAGCAGATGGAACAGGATCGGGGTCGAGATGTTGTAGGGCAGGTTGCCGACGACGCGCAGTGGCGCCGGCGAGAATTTCGCAGCCAGCGTGGCGAAATCCACCTTGAGGACATCGGACTCGATCACGTCCAGCTGCCCATGGCCGCGCAGGCGCTGCGCCAGGTCGCGATCGAGCTCGATCACGGTCAGCCGCCCGAGCCGCTCCACCAGCGGCTGCGTCAGCGCCGCCAGCCCCGGCCCGATCTCGACCATCGCATCTCCCGCCTTCGGCGCGATCTCGCGCACGATGGCGTCAATGATTCCCCCGTCGGTCAGAAAGTGCTGCCCGAACCGCTTCCGCGCAATGTGCTTCAAGCAGCGCCCCCGGCCGCGGCCGCAGGCCGCTGGCCCCCTCGTGAAACACCGCGGAACCGGCTTCGCCGGGCCGCTGGTGTTGCCCCCGGCAGGGGGTGGGCGGCTACACGAAGTGAGCCAACCTGGGGGCGAGTCATGTCTGCGGCGGCTCGCGGTACTCGACGTAGGCGCGGGCGCGGACTTCCTGGGCCCAGGTCTCCGTGGCCTGCTCGACCTTCTTCTCGCGCAGCACGGCGCGGGCGGCTTCGCGCTGCTCGGCCTGGCTCAACTTGGCATCGCGCCGGGCGACGACCTGGATCAGGTGAACGCCGAAGCGCGAGACCACCGGATCGCTGATTTCGCCGGGCCCCAAACGGTTCATCGCTTCCTCGAACTCGGGCACGAACTGGCCAGGACGTCCCCAGCCCAGGTCACCGCCCTGCTTGGCGCTGCCATCTTGCGAATTGTCGCGCGCCAGGCCGGCGAAATCGGCGGTGCCGGCCTGCATGCGCTTCTTGAACTCGGCCAGTTGGGCGACGGCCTCCGAGGTGCTGCGCTTGGGATCGTTGCGCAGCAGGATGTGGCGTACCTGGGTCTGCGTGACGACCGCTTCGCTGGCGCCAGGCTGGGACTTGGCCAACAGCTTGAGCACGTGGAAACCAGCGCTGGAACGGATCGGCCCGGCAATGCCGTTGATCGGCGTCGATTGCGTGGCCTCGATGAAGATCCCCGGATATCGGTCTGCGCTGCGCATGCCGATGGCGCCGCCGGAGACGCGGTCAGGCGAGTCGGAATTCTCCTGCACCAGCTTGGTGAAGTCCTCGCCGGCGCGGGCGCGTTGTGCCAGGCCCTGCGCGCGCTGCTGCAGCTTCGCCACATCGGCCTCGCTGGCGTTTTCGGGCACCAGGACCAGCAACTGGGCGATGTTGATGTTCGGCGCGAAAGCGGCATTGGCCCCAGCGCGCTGTTCCTTGATGAACTGGTCGACCTCGGCATCGCTGATCTTGGCTTTGGCCTCGATCTCGCGATCGCGCAGCCGCGTGAGGATGAGCTGGTCGCGCAAGTCGCGGCGGAACTGCTCCCGCGACAGGCCTTCGGCCGCGACCCGCCGGTGCAGTTCGGGGAGGCTGATCTGGTTTTGTCGGGCCACGGTCTGCTCGGCCTGGTCGACCGCCAGTTCATCGACCTTGATGCCGTATTCTTTTCCCATCTGCAGTTGGGCCCGCTCGTTGATGAGACGCTCGAGCACCATCCGCGTCAGCTCGGCGCGCGGAACGCGCTCGGCTTCGGGGTTTTCCTTCAGCACTCGCAG
The DNA here is from genome assembly GCF_056405555.1 of Variovorax sp. P1_G12. Taxonomy (NCBI): domain Bacteria; kingdom Pseudomonadati; phylum Pseudomonadota; class Betaproteobacteria; order Burkholderiales; family Comamonadaceae; genus Variovorax; species Variovorax sp. P1_G12. Next base: position 40,381 of record NZ_JBFUBW010000015.1, read on the forward strand.
CACGCGCGACTGCACTTCGGTGTTGGTGACCGGCTCGGAATTGACCAGCGCGACGATGTATTCGGCCGAGCGGCGCACGGCAGGCGCCGGTGCGCGGGGCTCCGTGGGCGCCGGCCCCAGCCGCGGTCCGGACCGCATGATGTCGGTAATGCCCGCTCCCTGCGCGCCGGCAGCGGTGGCGAGGGTGGCAAGGCAGGCCACGGTGAGGATGGATCGGAAATGTTTCATGGCGAAGCGCGATCTCAGTCGTAATTGGTGAAGCGGCTCGCGCCGATGCTCGGCTGGCGCATCGGCGTATAGCGCTGGATGTTCTGTGTCAGCGTGCGCCTCGGGCTCGAACCGATGCTTGCGAAGCCGACCAGCTCGATCTGGAACATGATTCGAGTATTGGCTGTGACCTGTCCGGTCGTGACACGTTCCAGCACCACGCGCCCGATCCAGCAGCAGCCGTCGTATTCGAAGCCGAGCACGCCATCCGTCAGTTTGCTGGATTCCAGACTGTAGTTCAATCGGCCTACTGCGTACCAGCGACCGCCGCCTTGACCCCTCCCGGGGCCCAGATCCTGGCCTTTGTCGCCCCAGAGATCGTTCAGGGGCCACTGCCAGCTGACGTCGAGCGCACGGTTGGCGTCGTTGGAGGTGGGCGTGGTGTCAGCCTGGTAGCGGTAGGCGGCGCTCACAGTGCGATAGGGGCCGGGGTTGTAGCGCGCGCTCAGCGCGGTGCGCGCGGAAGTCTGGGTGTCCGGGTTGTACTGGACGGTGCCGTCCATGGCCCATTTCGATGTCCAGTTGATCTGGGCGCCGAGCAGCAGGTCGCTCACCCGGTCGGTGACCGGCAAGGCGCCCGGCATCGTGACCAGCTGGTCCGCGAAGCGCAGGCGCTGGGCAACACCGAAGCGGGCCGCCTCGGCACCGGTTTCGGGGTCGATCAGCCGGGTGGTCACGCCGAGGGTCAGCAGGTTGCTGTCGGAAATGCGGTCATTGCCGGAAAACGCGTTCTCGGTATAGACAGTGGCGAAGTTGAAGTCGTTCTGCGCCGTGTCGTAGACCGGCAGGTAGTTCTGGTTGCGAAAGGGCGTGTAGACGTAGAACGCGCGCGGCTCCAGCGTCTGGCGGAAGGAACGGCCGAAATAGTTCGCATCGCGCTCGAAGATCAGGCCGCTGTCCAGGCTGAAGGTCGGCACCACGCGGTCTGCCGAGGTCGCACCGTTGGTCAGCAGCGGGCCATCGAACTGGTAGGCCGTCGCGTTCAGCATCACCTTCGGGACCACGAAGGTGCCCGGCGTCAGGAAAGGACGGCTCAGCGAGGCCAGGGAGAACACGCGTTCGCCGTTGGGCTGGCCCTGCACGAACGGATTCTTGGCCTCGAAGCGCGTGTAGTCGTTGATGACCGAGAAGTCGAAACCGTTCCAGTCGAACTTGTTGTAGTTCGCCGTGATCTGCGGCATCCGGTCGTAGGGCGGCACGATCGGCGCCGGCGCGTACTGCAGGGTCTGGTAGCTCAGCGCCCGCGCGGTGCCGCTCCAGTCGCCCTTGGACCAGTTGAGCGAGCCGTCGTTGGCCAGCAGGCGCTGCGTGAGCGAGGGCGTGTTGGTGAAATCGCGCCAATAGTTGTTGTCGCTGACGCGGTTGATGTTCAGCGTGCCGACCAGCGAGTCGAGGCCGAAGTACCGGGCGTCGAAGGTTTGCGAGTGATGGGTCCAGATGCCCCAGCGGTCGCGGTCGCGCAGGCGATCGTAGGGCATGTAGTCGGCCCGGACTTCACCGCTGTACTTTTCTTCGAGGTAGCGGAACTCGGTGCCCAGGTTGATGCCGCGCTTGCTCATCAGCGTCGGGTACAGCGTGGCGTCGCGGTTCGGCGCGATGTTCCAGTAATAGGGTGTCGTGATGTCGACGCCGTTGACGTTGTCGAGGCCGATCACGGGCGGCAGCATGCCGCTCTTGCGGTCGTTGCTGAGCGGGAAGCTCAGCGAGGGGAAGGGCGGCGTGGTGATGCCCATGAAGGTCAGGCGCGCCTGGGTCGCGACGCCGACGTTGTCCTCCGTGTCGGTCGTCAGTGTGGCGGCGCTCAGGAGCCAGGCCGGCATCCAGCCGGGATAGTCCTCGGGCCGGCAGGTGGTGTAGGTGGCCACGCGGGCGACCGACACGTTGCTGTCGACGAAGTCGATGCGTTCGGCATCTCCGCGGCCGCCGCTGGCAAGGAATCGGTAGCGGACCTTGTTGAAGAAGCCCTCGAAGGTCTCGATCTTGAGCTCGAGCTCGGGGCCCTCGTAGACGTTGCCCGCCTGGTTGATGCGCACGTTGCCGGTGGCGCGGGCGCGATCGTCGGGCTGGTAATACTCGAGCCGGTCGGCCCTGAGGGAGAGGTCGCCGCGGCGCAGGGTGGCGTTGCCTTCGACCACGGTCTCGAGGTCAGGCCGGCCGGAGATCTTGTCGCCGTCCACGAAGCTCGGCAGTTGGCCGCGCAGGGGCGCCGGGATGATCTCCGCGAGTTGCGGCGAGCGCTTGAGCACGAGAGGCTCGCCCAGGTCCGCGTCCTGCGCCCACGCGCCCTGCGCGTGCAGCAGCGCAAGCGACAGGAGCGCCAAGGGCAAAGGGGGGCGGCACCGGCGCCAAGCGGCTCGGTTCAGGTCAGGCATCGGTACGGGACAAATATCGTCTGGAGGGGGAGACGGCGCCAGGGGCCATCGGGTTGCGAAGCTCCGCGCCAGGCGGATTTGTAGAATCGATTATCCATGACAGCCCCTCAGCCATCGTCCAGCGCCGCCGCCCCCCTTCCCGAAGCACCGGCCTGGAGCGACCCGGCCCGCGCCCGGGCTTTCCAGCAATGGATGGAGCGCATTGCCGACCGCCACCATCTGCTGCCCGCGAGCGTGCGCCTGGCTTCGGCCGACGCCAGCTTCCGGCGCTACTTCCGCGTGGATGCGGCGGGCGCGCCGACCCGGATCGTGATGGACGCGCCGCCCGCGCAGGAAAACAGCGCTCCATTCGTCCAGGTCGCGAAACTGATGGCCGAGGCCGGCGTGCGCGTGCCGCAGGTGCTCGAATGGGACGAGACCGCCGGCTTCCTGCTGCTCGACGACCTGGGCCGCCAGACCATGCTGGATGTCATCGACCCGGCCGACGCCAACGCCGCGCGGCCGCTCTACGACCAGGCCATCGATGCCTTGATCCGATGGCAGCTGGCCTCGAAGCCCGATGTGCTGCCGCCCTACGACCGGGCACTCCTGGAGCGCGAACTGGCGCTTTTCCCCGAGTGGTACATCGCGCGCCATCGCGGCGTGGCGGTCGAAGGCCAGCTGAAGGAGCGGCTGGAGCGAAGTTTCCGAGCCATCGTCGAGAACAATCTGTCCGCCGCGCAGGTCTACGTGCACCGCGACTTCATGCCGCGCAACCTCATGGTCGGCGATGGCGCCGCGCTCGGCGTGCTGGACTTCCAGGATGCGGTCTTCGGGCCCATCACCTACGACATCGCGAGCCTGATGCGCGACGCCTTCCTGAGCTGGGACGAGGATGTCGTGCTCGACGTCACGGTGCGCTACTGGGAACGCGCGCGCAAGGCCGGGCTGCCGGTGGACGAGGATTTCGGCGCCTTCTATCGCTCGGTCGAGTGGATGGGGCTGCAGCGCCACCTGAAGGTGGCCGGCATCTTCGCGCGTCTGACCCTGCGCGACGGCAAGCCGAAGTACCTGGCCGACACGCCGCGCTTCATTGCCTACATCCGGGCGACCGCGGGCCGCTATCGCGAGCTGACTCCGCTGGTGCGCGTGATCGACGAGGTCGAAGGCACGCAGGCCTTGAGCGGCTTCGCCTACGGACGGATGTGACGGCGCGCTTCCATTGCGCCGTTGCGCTCGTCGCCGACAGCGCGCTCGTGCTTCCGCCCGGCGCCGCGCGCCATGTGCAGGTGCTGAGGATGCAGCCCGGCGACGCGTTGACGCTGTTCGATGGCCACGGTGGGCAATACGCCGCCACCGTCGAGCGCATGGGCCGCAGCGAAGTCGCCGTGCGGGTGGGCGCCCACACGGCGGACGAGCGCGAGGCGCCGCGTGCGGTCCACCTGGCGGTCGGCATGCCGGCCAACGAACGCATGGACTGGCTGGTCGAGAAGGCCACCGAGCTTGGCGTGGCCAGCATCCAACCCCTGATGACCGCCCACGGCGTGCTGAGGCTCAACGGCGAGCGCGCGGACAAGAAGCGGGCCCACTGGGAAGCGATCGCGATTGCCTCCTGCGAACAATGCGGGCGCAACCGCGTCCCGCAGATCCATCCGGTGCGAAGCCTGGCCGGATGGCTGGAGGCGCCCGAGGACGATGGCGAGCGCTTCGTGCTGAGCCTGGCGCCGGGCACGCGGCGCGCCATCGACGTGGCCGCCGAGTGGCAGGACCGGCAGGGCGCTCACATCGATGCCCGGGTGCTGAGCGGACCGGAGGGCGGCCTCAGTCTCGCCGAGGAACAGGCCGCCATCGCACGGGGCTTCGCGCCGCTGACGCTCGGTCCGCGCGTGCTCCGCGCCGAAACCGCGGCGCTGGCTGCGCTCGTCTGGCTGGCCGGCGGCTGATGTCGCACGGGCCAACGTGACAGAAGCCCGGCAGGGCGCGCAAAATGCCCAGTGCCCCGCGCGCGGGCTGTTCACACTCATACCTCAGGAGCCCATCATGGGATTGCTCGATTCGGTACTCGGTCAAGTGCTCGGCGGCGCCCAGCAGCAACCCCAGGCTGGGGGCGGCCTGGGAGATCTCGGCGGCCTGCTCGGCGGTGCGGGAGGCTCCGTGGACCATCTCGGCGGACTCGCCGGTGCGCTCGGCGGACTGCTCGCGAACAACGGCGAGGTCGGCGGTCTTGGCGGACTCGTCTCCAAGTTCGAGCAAGCCGGCATGGGCGACGTCGTCGGCTCCTGGGTCGGCAAGGGCGACAACGCGCCGATCTCGGGCGGGCAACTGCAGGATGTGCTCGGCAGCGACGCGATCGCCGGGATCGCCCAGAAGCTCGGCATCAACAGCGCGACGCTGCTGCCGATGTTGGCCGCACTGCTGCCGACGCTGATCGACCACCTCACGCCCAAGGGCCAGGTGCCCGCCGAAGGGCTGGGCAATCAGGACGAGCTGTTGTCATCGCTCAGCGGGCTGCTGCAGCAGAAGGGCTAGCAGGCGCGCCCTTGGCTTGCGGATTCGGGAAGCAGGGCGCTGCAGGGCGCCCTTTTTCATGCGTTCGTCGCGGGCGCGCCGTGATAGAACCGCCCCTCCATCCCCATTCCAACCCATGAATCGCAATCTCTGGCTGCTCGCCATCTGCCAAGGCCTGTTCCTGACGAACAACGTCACCTTCATGGCGATCAACGGTCTGGTCGGGTTGGCGCTGGCGCCGCGTGGCTGGATGGCGACCCTGCCGGTGATGGGCTACGTTGTCGGCGGTGCGCTGGCCACCGGGCTCGTGGCGCGCACGCAGCGGCGCTTCGGGCGCAGGCGCTCGTTCCAGATCGGCATCGCGGTGGCACTGGGCTCGGCGCTGCTGTGCGCGCAGGCGGCGCTCTGGCAGAACTTCTGGCTGCTTTGCTTCGCCACCGTGGTGGCCGGGTACTACAACGCCAATGCTGGCCTCTACCGTTTTGCCGCCGCCGAACTCACCGGACCCGACTGGCGCGAAAAGGCGGTCTCGCTGGTGATGGCCGGCGGCCTGATCGGTGCGGTCGCCGGACCGAACCTGGCCGCCGTCACGCGCGACTGGTTCGCGGTGCCCTTCGCGGGCGCCTACCTCGCGCTGGCCGCCGTCGCGCTGCTGTCGATGGCGGTCATGAACTTCATCGACTTCCCGGCACCACCACCCCGCAGCGCCACGGCCGCCGGGCGTTCCCTGGCCGAGATTGCGCGCCAGCCGGTGTTCATCGTCGCCGCCGTCTCGGGCGCGCTCGGCTTCGGCGTCATGAACCTGCTGATGGCCGCGACGCCGATCGCGATGCAGGTCTGCAGCCTGCCATTCAGCGACATTGCCTGGGTGCTCGAATGGCATGTGATCGGCATGTTCGCGCCCGGCTTCTTCACCGGCCACCTGATCCGCCGGGTCGGCGTGCTGCCGGTGATGGCGGTCGGGTTGGCGCTCAATGCGGGTTGCATCGCGGTGGCGCTGTCCGGCGTCGACCTGCACCAGTTCCTGATCGCGCTGTTCCTGCTCGGTGTCGGCTGGAACTTCCTCTTCACAGGCAGCACCACGCTCTCGCTCGCGGCCTACACGCCTGAAGAAAGGGATCGCGCGCAAGGGGCGCTCAACTTCTGCGTTTTCGCGACGCTGGCGCTGAGCTCCTTCGCATCCGGCGTGCTGGTCACGACGCAGGGCTGGCGGCTGCTGAACCTCGGCTCGCTGGTTCCCGTCGTGCTGACCGGCGTTGCATTGTTGTGGCTGGCGCGCCGGCAACGCCGGAGCGCCGCCGCCGCTGCGGCCTAGGGCGGAGGAAAGCGCGCGTCCAGCCAGCCTCGCAGGGCGTCGAACACGGGCTGCGCGTCGCGCTCGTTGAAGATCTCGTGGTACAGCGCCGGGAAACAGGTGCTGCTGACCATCGAGTCCGCGGCGGCTTCGGCGAAGGCGCGGCTGCCGGCGGGATTCACCAGGCGGTCGTCACCGGCATAGAGCAGCAGCGTGGGCACCCGCCATGCAGGCGCCTCGGCCAGGATGTTCGCACCCTCGTCGGCCAGGAAGCGCGCAAGGCGGGCACCGATGCGGTCATGACACAGCGGATCGGCGCGGTAGGCCTCGGCCACCGCCGGTTCGTGCGACAGAAAGTCGGCATCGAGCCCGTTGCCCACGCGCAGCCCGGGCGCCAGGCGCGACAGCGTGGCGAGGAGCAGCTTCTGCATCGGGCTGAGGCCGGCATCGAGCGCCGGCGAGGACAGCACCAGGGCGTCGACCACGCGCGCCCCGCGCGCGACGGCGCTGGCCGCCACCAGGCCGCCGAGGCTGTGACCCAGCAGTACCAGCGGCAATCCGGGAAAGTCGCACCGCGTGTCGTCGATCACCAGCGCCAGGTCCTCGACCAGGTGGCGCGAGGTCGGCAAGGCGCCGCGCCCGCCGCTGGACGCCCCGTGTCCCCGATGGTCCGCGGCACGCACCGCGAAGCCCCAGTCGTTGAGCCGCGCGGCCACGGCGCGGTAACGTCCCGCATGTTCGCCGAGGCCATGGACAAGCAGGATGACGGCCCTGGCCGCACCGGCCCCGAGCGGCCAGTCGTGCAGCACCAGCGTCTCGCCGTCGGGCGTGCGCAGGGTCTTCAAGCGGCGGCGCGGGCTGCCGGCAGCGCGGCGATCACCTCAGCCACCGCGGCCGTCAGCTTCTTCGCATAGGGCACGTGCAGGAACTCGTTCGGGCCATGCGCGTTGCTCTTCGGGCCCAGCACGCCGCAGACCATCATCTGCGCCTTCGGAAAGCCCCGGCTCAGCATGCTCATGAGCGGAATGGTGCCGCCTTGGCCGATGTAGCCGCAATCGGCGCCGAAATGGGCCTGCGAGGCGGCGTTGAGGGCGCGTTCGAACCAGGAGGCGGTGTCGGGCGCGTTCCATCCGGTGGCGCCGCCGCCGCCGTCGAAGGTGACCTTGGCCTGATAGGGCGCGTTGTCCTCCAGCAGCTGCTTGAGCTGCTGCACCGCCTGATCGGCATCGACCAGCGGAGGCAGGCGCAGCGAGAGCTTGAAGGCGGTGTAGGGACGCAGCACGTTGCCGGCGTCTTTCAAGGCCGGAAAGCCTTCGGCACCGGTCACCGACAGCGTCGGCTTCCAGGTGCGGTTGAGCAGCGCCTCCACCGGGTCGGTGGTGGTCGGCAGCGCGAAGGTGGTCGAGCCCCCGCAGTCGTAGTGGGCCCAGGGAAAGCGCTTGTAAAGCTCCTCGCCGAGGATCGCGGCGGTGGCACGTGCCTGGGCCAGCCGCTCGGCCGGTACTTCGCAATGGAAGCTCTCGGGAAGCAGGCGACCGGTCTTGCTGTCTTCCAGGCGGTCGAGCACCTGCCGCATGATGCGGAAACTCGACGGCACCAGGCCGGAGGCGTCGCCCGAGTGGATGCCTTCGGTCAGGATCTCGACCTTCAGGGTGCCGCTGGCCATGCCGCGCAGCGAGGTGGTGAGCCAGAGCTGGTCGTAGTTGCCGGCGCCCGAGTCGAGGCAGATGACGAGCGACACCTCGCCCAGGCGCGGCCGCAGCGCGTCGACGTAGGGCAGCAGGTCGTAGGAGCCCGATTCCTCGCAGGTCTCGATCAGGCCGACGATGCGCGGATGGGCCGCGTCCTGGGCCTTGAGCGCCTGCAGCGCCGCGATGCTGGCGTACACCGCGTAGCCGTCGTCGGCCCCGCCGCGCCCGTAGAGCAGGCCGTTCTCGTACTTCGGCGTCCACGGGCCCAGGTCGCTGCGCCAGCCGGTGAATTCCGGCTGCTTGTCGAGATGGCCGTACATCAGCACGGTTTCGGTCATGTCGGTGCCTGTTGCCGGCACTTCGAAGAACAGCACCGGCGTGCGACCTTCGAGACGCACGATCTCGAGCTTCAGGCCCTCGACCTTCTGGGCCTCGACCCAGGCGGCCGCATTGCGCAGCACGGTTTCGAGGTAGCCGTTCTGCGACCAGTCCTTGTCGAAGCCCGGCGACTTGGCAGGAATGGCGATGTAGTCGGTGAGCTGCTTGACGATGTCGTGGTCCCATTGGGACGAAACGTCGGCCAGCGCGCGGCCGGCATCGAGCAGACCAGCAGGCATTTCGCGGTGGAGGGGGGCGTTCATTGAGATCTCCGCGGGGGTGGGGACAACGATGTTAGTGCGTCTTGGGGCGACGTGCCCGGATTGGCGCCGGGTTGCGGGATGCGATAAAAAGGCGGGCTTCGCCACCGCGACCCGAGGAAGCCCATGACTGCACGCACTGACAAGGACTCCAGTTCCGCGACGCCGCGCATCCGTGTCGGCATCGGCGGCTGGACCTATGAGCCCTGGCGTGACAATTTCTATCCGGCCAAGCTCCCCCATGCGCAGGAACTCGGCTATGCGAGCCGGCAGCTCACGGCGATCGAGGTCAACGGCACCTACTACAGCACCATGAAGCCGGCCAGCTTCAAGAAGTGGCACGACGAGACGCCGGAGAGCTTCGTGTTCTCCCTGAAGGCCTCGCGCTTCGCCACCAACCGGAAGCTGCTCGCGAGCGCCGGCGAATCGATCGCGCGCTTCGTCGACAGCGGCATTGAAGAGCTCGGCAGCAAGCTCGGCCCGATCGTGTGGCAGTTCATGCCGACCAAGGCCTTCGATCCGGAGGACATGGCCGCTTTCCTGGAGCTGCTGCCGGAGAAAGCGGGAGGCCGCGCACTGCGTCACGTGCTGGACGTACGCCACGAGAGCTTCAAGACACCGGAGTACCTCGCGCTCGCACGCAAACATCGGGTGGCCACGGTGTTCACCGATTCCGACAAGTACCCGTCGTTCGCCGACCAGAGCGCCGACTTCGCCTACGCGCGGCTCATGAACAGCGACGCGACGCTCGAGAGCGGCTATGCGCCGAAGGCGCTCGATGCGTGGGCGGAGAACGCCCGCCTCTGGGCGGAGGGCAAGACGCCGGCCTCGCTGCCTCTCGTCGAGGCAAGTCCATCGAAGACAGGCGGCCCGCGCGATGTCTTTATCTTCTTCATCAACGGCGCGAAGGAAAGGGCACCCGCGGCTGCCCGTGCCCTGATCGAACGGCTGGGCTGAGCCGACGCGCCGCCCTCAATCCTAATGAAAAAAGCCCGTCCAGGACGGGCTTTCGTTGGTGAAACACCGCGGAACCGGCTTCGCCGGGCCGCAGGTGTTGCCCCCGGCAGGGGGCTGAGGAGCCGCGGCTCCAAGCCTGCCTGCGCAGGCTTGGACGGCCCCGAAGAGCCGCTGCCTCTGGCAGCGACTCGAGGCGGGCTACACGAAGTGAGCCCAACCTGGGGGCGAGCAACAATCAAGCTGCGGCTTGCAGCGTCGGCTTGGCCGGGCTGCCGGAAGCGGAGGTGCCGAAGCTGATCTCGCCCGACAGCTGGCCGCCTTCCTCGACGATGATCTTGCCGTAGCGGATCTTGCCGGTGACCTTGCCGGTCGAATGGATCACGAGCTTCTCGCGCACGGTCAGGTTGCCGTCGAACAGGCCGCGGATTTCGGCGATGTCGATCTCGGCCGAGCCCTTGAAGGCGCCCTGCTCGGCGATCTGCATGACGCGCGAATCCATCGTCGCTTCCACCAGGCCTTCGACCACCAGCGTGTCGCAGTCCGTGATCTCGACGCCCTTCAGCTTGATGTTGGGACCGACGGTGAGCTTGCTGCCGCCTTCCTTGGCGACGCTGGCCGCCGCGTTGGCGGCCTGGGTCGTGAGACTCGACGGATTGACGGGAGTGCCCGACAGATTGGTGCTCGAACCCATCAACGGCGCGGGACGGGAGGTGAGATTTTCAGCTTCGCGATCGCGCTTGCCGAAGAAGGGGGACTGTGTGGCCAATGGGGAACTCCTCAAAACGTCTATCGTAAGAACCCCATTTCGCCCCAGGGCACTTCATTGCGCAAGAGGCGTAACTGAATAAATCTGGCGGGGGCGCCATTTGCGAACTTTCGCTCTCTCTTTGCAGATCCGGCTGCCATTGTGCCGGGGCGCGGGGCTCAATCTTGCAGCCAGGCGACGCGCCCTTGGGCCGCATCGCCGACCCTGGCGACGAACGCGTCCGCCGCCGGCTCGGGCAGGCTGAAGTCGAAATGGACCATGGTCTCGTGGCGTACCCCGTCGAGCGTGGCACCGACCGCCGCGATCTCGCGCCGCAGCAGGCCCTCGAGCGCATAGGGCACCTCGCAGTGCAGCGAGCGCTGGCGCACCAGGGGCACGAGCGGGGCATCGATCAGCGTCTGGGCGATGCTGTCGGTGTAGGCGCGCACCAGCCCGCCGGCGCCGAGCTTGACGCCGCCGAAATAGCGAACCACCGTCGCCAGCACCCCTTCGAGATCGTGATGCCGGAGCACTTCGAGCATCGGTCGCCCGGCGGTGCCGCCCGGCTCGCCGTCGTCGTTGGCTGCTGACTGTCCGCCCGCCATCAGGGCCCAGCAGACATGCGCCGCCGCGGGGTGCTCGCGCCGCAGCGAATCGACCACCGCCTGCGCAGCGGCGCGGTCGGCCACCGGCTGGACGCAGCCGATGAAGCGGCTCTTCTTGATGATCAGCTCGCTGTGGCGCACAGCGTCGAGAGTGAATGGCATGGCTTCGAAATATGCCCCAGTCCAGGAACACCGCGGAACCGGCTTCGCCGGGCCGCTGGTGTTGCCCCCGGTAGGGGGTGGGCGGGCTACACGAAGTGAGCCCAACCTGGGGGGGAGCCCTACCCTCTCTCGAACTTGAAGACGGCGGTGCTGGCGCGCGCATTGGGCAGCCAGCGCACCTCCTGCCCGTCCTGCAAGCCGAAGGCATCGAGCACGCGCAAGCGGTTCTTGCGTGCCAGCACCTGGAAATCCTTGAAGGTGCCGACGCGGATGTTGGGCGTGTCGTACCACTGGTAGGGCAGCCGGCGCGTCACCGGCATGCGACCGCGCGCGATGCTGATGCGGTTCGGCCAGTGCGCGAAGTTGGGGAAGGCGACGATGCCGATGCGTCCCACGCGCGCGGTCTCGCGCAGCATCACTTCGGCATTGCGCAGATGTTGGAGCGTGTCGATCTGCAGCACCACGTCGAAGGAGGCGTCGTCGAACATCGCGAGCCCTTCGTCGAGGTTGAGCTGGATCACGTCGACGCCGCGCCGCACGCATTGCAGCACGTTGCCGTCGGCGATCTCGACGCCGTAGCCGCTGCAGCCGCGCTCACGCTGCAGCAGGTCGAGCAGCGCGCCGTCACCGCAGCCGAGGTCGAGCACGCGTGCACCTTCGGGAACGAGGCGGGCGATCAGTTTCTGGGTTTCGGTATCGCTCATAGGTCAACCTCCGTGCTGCGCACTGCGGTGCGAGCTCGCTTGGAGCGGTCCGGCGCGGCGCTCATGGGGCTGCGACTCCATTCGGTGCGCTCGCGATGCGATCGAAGTAGGAACGCACCACGCTCATGTAGCGCACGTCGTCGAGCAGGAACGCGTCATGCCCATGGGGGGCGTCGATCTCCGCGTAGCTCACGTTGCGGCGGTTGTCGAGCAGGGCCTTCACGATCTCGCGGCTGCGCGCCGGCGAGAAGCGCCAGTCGGTGCTGAAGCTCACCAACAGGAACTTGGCGCTGGCCTGGGCAAGTGCCGCGCGCAGGTCGCCGCCGAAGGCGCGCGCCGGATCGAAGTAGTCGAGCGCACGGGTGATCAGCAGGTAGGTGTTGGCGTCGAAGTACTCGCTGAACTTGTCGCCGTTGTAGCGCAGATAGCTCTCGATCTGGAACTCCACCTCCTGCGTCGAATAGAGGAACTCGGTGTTCGCGGCGCTGCCCTCGACCGCGCTGCGTAGGGCGCGGCCGAACTTCTCGTTCATCACGTCGTCGCTCTGGTAGGTGATATGGCCGATCATGCGGGCGATGCGCAGGCCGCGCCGCGGAATCACGCCATGCTCGTAGAAGTGGCCGCCATTGAAGTCGGGATCGGTCACGATCGCGCGGCGCGCGACTTCGTTGAACGCGATGTTCTGCGCCGTGAGGCTCGGCGCGCTGGCGACCACCACCGCGTGCTGCACCCGTTCGGGGTACTGGAGCGTCCACGACAGCGCCTGCATGCCGCCGAGGCTGCCGCCCATCACCGCCGCCAGCCGGCCGATGCCGAGCGCATCGAGCAGCGAGGCCTGGGCAGTGACCCAGTCCTCCACCGTCATCACCGGGAAGTCGGCGCCGTAGGCGCGGCCGGTTGCGGGGTTGTCGTGCATCGGTCCGGTGGAGCCGAAGCAGGAGCCCAGGTTGTTGATGCCGATGACGAAGAAGCGGTCGGTGTCGACCGGCTTGCCCGGCCCGATCATGTTGTCCCACCAGCCTTCGGATTTCGGCTGGCCCGCATAGACGCCGGCGACGTGGTGGGACGCATTGAGCGCATGGCAGACCAGCACTGCGTTGCTGCGATCGGCGTTGAGTTGGCCGTAGGTTTCGTAGGCCAGCGTGTAGTGGCTGATCGATGCACCGCTTCGCAAGGCCAGCGGGCCGGCGAACTGCATCGATTGCGGAGTGACGACGAACGACATGATGAAAAAGACCCGGCCTCGCCAAAAACGAGCCGGGTCCGGCATCCGTCTTTAGCTGCATTTGTTAAGCGCCCGCAAGCTGGAGCAAATCGGCGCGTGGCGGAAGTATATGCCGCTCAACTCCAGCCGATCAACGCGACGACACCGAGGACCAGGAAGATGGCGGCGGAGATACCGTGGACGAACTTGATCGGCACGCGCTTGACGATCCGCTCGCCGAGCCAGACGACCGGCGCATTGGCCAGCATCATGCCCAGCGTGGTGCCCATCACCACCCATGCATAGGCGTCCACGTAGCGGGCCGCGAGCATCACGGTGGCGATCTGCGTCTTGTCTCCCATTTCGGCGAGGAAGAAGGCGAGCACCGTGGTGCCGAAAACGCCGAACTGCGATGACTTGGGCACGTCGYCTTCGTCGATCTTGTCGGGAATCAGCATCCACAGCGCCATCGCGATGAAGGAGCCGCCGAGGATCCAACGAAGGACGTCGGCGCCGAGGAAATGGGTGACCCAGTTGCCCACCGCGCCGGCGAGCGCATGGTTCAGCACGGTGGCAGTGAAGATGCCCAGCACGATCGGCCAGGGCTTGCGAAATCGCGCCGCCAGGATGAGGGCGAGCAACTGGGTCTTGTCGCCCATCTCGGCGAGCGCGACCACACCGGTCGCAACGAAAAAAGCTTCCATGAGAAAAAGGGACTCCGACGGCCGAAAGACGCAATTGACCGTGCAACGCCTTCGGCCGAATCCCGAAGTCGCACGGTCAAAGGTCTCGCCAGGCTGCACGCTGCTTGCGCCATGTCCTGCACGGGGCAGGACAAGTCTGTTGACGCAAACCCTTCTCGCGATGGAAGGCGGCTACTCCCCAATGACCCGCAGATTGTAGCGTGTCCGCGAGCATCTATGTATGCAAGCACTCACACCAACGCCGGTCATGGGGTGCGGGGATGAGTGCAAATTCCTACTTGCATTCGACTCATTTCACCCATAATGCACAAGCCTTCCTTCAAAATTCAGGGGGCAAAACGGTGATCGGTCAGTTTCGCGCAACTCGGCGGATGTTCCGTCGGATTGCTGCTCTCGGGACTCCATCGCTTTTCTTGATGTGTTTATAGGAGTCCCTTGATGGGCAACAAACTGTACGTCGGCAACCTGCCTTACTCGGTACGCGACGGTGATCTCGAGCAGGCCTTCGGGCAATTCGGTGCCGTGACGAGCGCCAAAGTCATGATGGAACGCGATACCGGCCGTTCCAAGGGCTTCGGTTTCGTCGAGATGGGCAGCGATGCAGAAGCACAGGCAGCCATCAACGGCATGAACGGCCAACCGCTCGGTGGCCGCAGCGTGGTCGTCAACGAAGCGCGCCCGATGGAAGCCCGTCCGCCCCGCAGCGGCGGGGGCGGCTACGGCGGTGGCGGCGGCGGTTATGGCGGCGGTGGCGGCGGCTACGGTGGTGGTGGCGGCGGTTATGGCGGCGGTGGCGGTGGCCGCAGCGGCGGTGGCGGCGGCTATGGCGGCGGTGGTGGCGGCCGCAGTGGTGGTGGTGGCGGCGATGGCGGCTTCCGCAGTCCCTACGGCGCCGGTCCCCGTGGTGGTGGTGGTGGCGGTGGTGGTCGCGGCGGCTACGGCGGCGGCGGTGGCGGCAACAGCGGCTATTGATCGCGGCGAACGCGACACCCAGCAAGAAGGCTCCCGAGGGAGCCTTTTTTCATGGATGCAACGGATCTGTGGGCCCGGCCGGCGCAGCCAGGCCCGCTGGTGAAACACCGCGGAACCGGCTTCGCCGGGCCGCCGGTGTTGCCCCCGGCAGGGGGTGGGCGGCTACACGCAGTGAGCCAACCTGGGGGCGAGCTATCCCTCCCGGCGCTTGCGGCCGCGGCCCTGGACCACGCGATCGAACAAGGGATTTGGCAGCATCCGCATGAGCTTGGCGACCACGCCCATCTGCCAGGGGATCACGCGGTAGCTGGTGCCGGCCTCGATCGCACGGAAGGCACGGTCGGCGAACGCCTCCGGCGGCAGCAGGAAGGGCATGCCGTAGCGGTTTCCCTGCGTCAGCGGCGTGTCGACATAGCCGGGACACAGCGTGACCACCTTGACGCCGCTGGCGCGCATCTCGCCGCGCAGGCTTTCGCAATAGGCCACCACGCCCGCCTTGCTGGCACAGTAGGCGCCGTGCCCGGGCAACCCGCGGATGGCCGCCACGCTGGCAATGCCCACGAGGCGACCGCTGCCTCGCGCCGCCATGGCGGCGACGAAGGGGTGGAAGGTTCCGGCCAGGCCAAGGTTGTTGGTCGCGAAAGTCCGGGCCATCACATCGAGATCGCCGCGTTCGGCGGTGTCCATGCCGATGCTGATGCCGGCGTTGGCGATCACCACGTCGGGCACACCCTGCTGCGCGATGCAGGCGGTGCCGGCCGCCACGATGCTGTCGACATTCGCCACGTCCGCGCCATAGATCCTGAAACGGGCAGCGTCCAATCCACGTGCTGTCGCCCAGGCCTCGAGTTCCGAGGTGCGCCGCGCCACCAGGGCCAGGCGGTATCCGTCCCGATAGAAGCGCGCCGCCAGCGCCTGGCCGATGCCGCTGGAGGCTCCGGTGACGAACAGCAGGGGATGGGCTGACGCGTCCATGGCGTCAGCGCTTCGGCCCTGGCTGTGCGGCCTGTGCCGGAATCAGGAGACCGCGCACGCGACCGTGCAGATTGGCGACGCCGGTGAGGCTGTCGTAATCCATCGAATCGGCCGTGAAATGGTCCGTTCCGCGCATCAAGGTGACGGGCTGGTTCGACTTGACCCGCTCGGTGTCCAGGAAGGCGTGCAGGAACTCACCGCGAAACTCGAGCCGGGGCAGCAGCGTTCCGTCTTGCGACTTGGCCGCGTCGCGGATGATGATCGCATTGCCGAAGAGCTGGATCTCGCTCCCGTCGCCGTTCGACACGCCGCGATCGGCCGAGCCGTGCGTGACCAGCCCCTCGAGCGAAATGGAGCGCCAGCGCACCTGATCCACCTCGAGGGTGTCGGTGTCCGGGTAGTGCCGCCCCTCTTTGCCGAACACCTCGCTGCGCAGGTCGCCGTTGGGGAGGAAGTTCTTCACCGAGAAGCCGCGCATGAAATAGTCGGGTTCGTGCGTCGGCGCCTCCTTGGGCACGGGCGCGAGGAATTCCGGCGCATTGCGCACCAGCCAGTAGGTACCCAGCGCGAGCACCGCGGCCAGGATGATCGGCAGGTAGATCGTCAGGCGGTCGAAGGCATCGCGCAGAACGCTCCAGGTCGACTTCATTCGGTGAAGCCCCGCGCCTGGTCCAGCAGCCGCCGGTAGTGACCGCCAGCAGTCAGGAGCAGGTCGCAGAATTCGCGCGCCGCGCCTTCGCCGCCGCGCGCCGCGGTCACGTGGCGCGCAATGGCGCGCACCTCGGCATGGGCGTTGGCCGGCGCGGCCGGGAAAGCGACGCGCGAGAGCACCGGCAGGTCGGGCCAGTCGTCGCCGATCGCGGCGGCCTGGGACCAGTCGAAGCCGAGTTGCGCCAGCATGGCCTCGGCGGCCGGCAGCTTGTCCTCGGTGCCGTAGCGCACGTGATCGATGCCCAGCGCCTGCAGGCGCACGCGCAGCGGCTTCGAGTCCCGGCCCGTGATCACGGCCGGTGTGATGCCGGCCGTGCGCAGCAACTTGAGGCCGTAGCCGTCCAGGATGCTGAAGCGCTTGAGCGTTTCGCCATGCTCTGTGAAGTAGACGCCGCCATCGGTCAGCACGCCGTCGATGTCGAAGAAGGCGATGCGGATGTCCTGGGCGGCGAGCAGGGTCTCGGGCTTGAAGTCGATGCCCATCAGATGACTTTCGCGCGCATCAGATCGTTGATGCTGAGCGCGCCGATGAGGACACCTGCGGCGTCGACCACCAGCACGCTCGTGATGCGATGCTGCTCCATCAGATCGGCCGCTTCGGCGGCCAGCGCATCGGCGCGCAGCGTACGAGGACCGGCGTGCATCACGTCGGCCGCCGTGAGGGCGCGCAGGTCGGCGCCGGTCTCGACCTTGCGGCGCAGGTCGCCGTCCGTGAAGATGCCGATCGCGCGGCCGTCGGGTCCGACCACCGCGGTCGCACCAAGCCCCTTGGAACTCATTTCACGCATGATTTCGCTCAGGCTGGCTTCAGGACCGACGCGCGGCACCTCCTCGTCCGAACGCATGACATCGCTGACGTGGGTCAGGAGCTTGCGGCCCAGGGCACCGCCGGGGTGCGAGCGGGCGAAGTCCTCGGTGCCGAAGCCGCGCGCATCGAGCAGCGCCACCGCCAGCGCATCGCCCAGCGCCATCTGCGCGGTGGTGCTCGCGGTCGGCGCCAGGTTGAGCGGGCAGGCTTCCTTCTCGACGCCGCTGTCCAGCACGATGTCGGCATGGCGCGCCAGCGTCGAGTCGCGCCGGCCGGTCATCGCGATCAGGGGTACGCCCTGGCGCTTGACCACCGGCAGGATGGTGGTGAGTTCCTCCACTTCGCCGCTGTTGGAGATGGCCAGCACCAGGTCGACCGCCTTGATCATGCCGAGGTCGCCATGGCTGGCCTCGGCCGGGTGCACGAACATCGCCGGCGTGCCGGTCGAAGCGAGCGTGGCCGCGATCTTGCGGCCGACATGGCCGCTCTTGCCCATGCCCATGACGACCACGCGGCCGCGCACCTCGAGGATCTTCTGCACCGCCGCAGGAAAGGACGGCCCGAGTCGGTCCTTGAGGCCGAGCACCGCCGCCGCTTCGATGTCGAAGGTCGTCCGGGCGCGCGCCAGCAGCGCTTCGGGGTCGGTCACGGGGATCACGGGAGGGCGGGAGCTCATCGGCGGATTTTATCGGCCGGGCATGCCATGGCGGCCGCGAGGACGAATTCGCCCCGGATGCAGGCAAGCGTGTTGCTAGCATGCAGGCCATGTCCTCGCTCGATCTCACGCTGATGTATTTGCTCGCTGCGGTGATCGGCGTGGTGATCTGCCGCTCGCTCAGGCTGCCGCCGATGCTCGGCTATCTGTCGGCCGGCGTCCTGATCGGTCCGCACGCGCTGGCGCTGGCCCAGAACTCGGAAGGCATCCGGCACCTGGGCGAGTTCGGCGTCGTCTTCCTGATGTTCGTGATCGGCCTGGAGTTCAGCCTGCCCAAGCTGCGCGCGATGCGTCTGCATGTCTTCGGCCTCGGGTTGCTGCAGGTGATGCTGACCATCGCGGTCGCCACCGGCGGTGCGTTGCTGATTTCCTCCTGGCTGCCGGCCGCATGGCGGCTGGACTGGCAGGCCGCGCTGGTGTTCTCGGGCGCGCTCACGATGAGCAGCACGGCGATCGTGGTCAAGCTGATGGCCGAGCGCCTCGAAATCGACAGCGAGCACGGCAAGCGCGTGATGGGCGTGCTGCTGTTCCAGGATCTCGCGGTGGTGCCGCTGCTGGTGCTGATCCCCGCGTTGGGCGCACCGCCGGAAGCGCTGCTGAAGGCGCTTGGCCTGGCACTGCTGAAGGCCGGCTTCCTGATCGCCGTGCTGATGTATGGCGGCCCGCGCGTGATGCGCTGGTGGCTCACGCTGGTGGCGCGCCGGCGCAGCGAGGAGCTCTTCATGCTCAACCTGCTGCTGATCACACTGGGCCTGGCCTGGCTGACCGAGCTCGCCGGCCTGAGCCTGGCGCTGGGCGCCTTCGTGGCCGGCATGCTGGTGTCGGAAACCGAATTCAAGCACCAGGTCGAAACCGACATCCGGCCCTTTCACGACGTGCTGCTGGGCCTTTTCTTCATCACCATCGGGATGTCGCTCGACTGGCACGTGGTGGTCGAGCGCTGGGCGCTGGTCGCAGCGTTGCTGCTGCTGCCGCTGGCCTTCAAGCTGGCGCTGGTGACGGCGCTGGCGCGCGGGCTCGGCGCCACCGCCGGCGTGTCGCTGCGCACCGGCCTCTACCTGGCGCAGGCCGGTGAGTTCGGCTTCGTGCTGCTGGCGCTGGCCCAGGGCCAGGACCTGCTGCCGGCCTGGCTGGCGAACCCGGTGCTGGCCTCGATGGTGCTGTCGATGCTGTCGACGCCCTTCATCATCATGTACAGCAACAGCATCGTGCGCAAACTGGTTGCCAGCGACTGGCTGCAGCAGTCGCTGCAGATGACCACGATCGCTCGCAAGACCATCAACACGGCGCGCCATGTGATCATCTGCGGCTACGGGCGCTGCGGCCAGAACCTGGCGCGAGTGCTGGAGCGCGAAGGCATTCCGTATCTGGCGCTGGACCTGGACCCGGACCGCGTGCGCCAGGCGGCGGCGGCCGGCGATTCGGTGGTGTTCGGCGATGCCTCGCGCATGCAGGCGCTGATGGCGGCCGGCCTGGCGCGGGCCAGCGCGCTGGTCGTGACCTACCAGGACGTGCCGGGTGCGCTCAAGGTGCTGGCCAATGCCCGCGCCCATGCACCGCAGGTGCCGGTGATCGTGCGCACGCAGGATGATCGCGATCTCGAGAAGCTGCAGGCGGCGGGCGCCACCGAGGTGGTGCCGGAGGCGATCGAGGGCTCGCTGATGCTCGCGAGCCATGCGCTGGCGCTGGTCGGGGTGCCGATGCGGCGCGTGATCCGCGTGGTTCAGGATCAGCGCGACGCCCGCTACAACCTGCTGCGCGGCTACTTCCACGGCGCCGACGACGACACCGCGGACGAGGTCGACCACGAGCGGCTCAACAGCTTCACGTTGACGACCGGCGCCCGCGCCATCGGCCAGCCGCTCGCGCGGCTGGCGCTGGCGGGGTTGGGGGTGCGGGTCGCGAGCCTGCGGCGGCGCGACGGCAAGGCCGCCGATGCCGACGACGATACGGTGCTGGCCGACGGCGACACCCTGGTGCTGTCAGGCAAGCCTGGCGCGCTGGCGGTAGCGATCGACAAGCTGCAAAAGGGCTGAAGTCGACCGGCTCGGCCGGGCTCTCAGTTCAGCAGCGTCGGATTGCGTCTTTCTTCCTCGATCCGCTGCTGCCGCCGCACCGCTTCGCACTGGGCGTCCGACTTGAGTTCCGGCTTGGCGCACTGTGCGGCCAGGCATTGGGCGCGCGCAAAGAAATTCAGGCCCGCGCATTGCGACTGCGGGCTGGGTGGCGTCGCCAGCGGCGGCGGCGCCGGTTCTTCGGGCGCCGCCGCCGGCAGCGCGGCGACGGGCGCGGGTGCCGGTGCCGGCTTGCGAGTCTTCGGCGCCAGAGGCGGCACCGGCTTCTTCGGGGCGGCCGGCGGCGTCATGGCTGGTTCGGGCTGGGCGCTGGTCGTGGGCACGGATGCGGGCATGGGCGCCGCGGGGGCGGGGGCGGGTGCCGGGGTTGACGTCGGGGTCGGGGTCGGGACCGATGGTTCGTCCTGCGGCGGCGTCGCGAGGGGCACCGGGGGCTCCGCAAGTACAGGCGCCGACGGCGTCGGAGGGGGAGCCGCCAGGGCCGGCACAGGCGGTATCGCAGGGCCTGGCGGCTCGGAGAAGAACCAGGCGGCGATCGCGACCGGCCCGGCAACGATCAGCAGGCCGATCACCGCTGAGCGCCACGGGTTCGGGCGCTCGGCGTCGGTGCTTCGGATCGAGCTTTTTGGCTTGGCCGGCTCGACGCGACGCAGGGATGCCGCTGCAGGTGCCGGAACCGATCGGCGCGGGTCTGGCGCTGGTGGCGGCGGCAGGTTCGAGTGCATCGGCATGCGCTGTGGGGCGTGCCGCTCCTCGCCGCTGCCGGTCACGGCCGCAGGCCGCACCGGCGTCGGCGAATCCAGCCTCTTGCCGCAACCCTTGCAGAACTTGGCGCCGTCACGGTTGTCCGTGTGGCAATTCCCGCATGCCTGGGTCATCGGCGGGCTTCAGGTCACGGCCACCCGCTTGGGCTTGTTCACCATCCGCCTGGCGATGACCGCGCCGAGCCCCAGCGTGATTTCGAGGGCGAGATCGGGTTGGCGGTTCGACAGTTCGGCGAAGCGGATCGCCGTGAGCCGCCAGACGCGCGCCGCGCCCGTGGCGACCACATTGGCCGATCGGGGCGCGCGCGAAAAGAAGGACCCTTCGCCCACCACGGAGCCCGGATTCAGGATCGCGAGCTGCATCTGGCCCTTGTCGCCGATCAGGTGCACGCTGAGCGCGCCGCTTTCGATGAAGAAGACCGTGCGGTCGATCGTGCCCTGATCGATCAGCACCTGGCCGGCCGCGAGGTCGAAGGCTTGCAGATAGCCCCCCAAGGTTTCCCATTGGTGAGCATTCAGCGCCGGAGCGAAGGCGTCGTAGCTGGTGTTCTGCGCGATGGCGCGGCAAAGATCCTGAATGCTGGATGACATCGATGTATACCCTGCTGTGCGTCGGAAGTATCCGCGAAACCTCAAATGCGTGGTGACAGATGTCACACAAACTCACACTTCCAGTTACTTGCCGATGCAAAAACGGGAAAAGATCACGCCCAGCAGATCGTCGGCGCCGAATTCGCCGGTGATCTCGTTCAGCGCGTTCTGCGCCAGCCGGAGTTCTTCGGCCAGCAGATCCAGGAACTGCGCCTGCGCCGCCAGATGGCCGGACGCCAGGGCGATGTGCTCCTCGACGCGCGAAAGCGCCTGCACGTGGCGGGCCCGCGCGAGGTAGACGCCCTCGGGCACCGCTTGCCAACCCGCCACTTCGAGCAGGCGGCGCCGCAGGGTTTCGATGCCGGCGCCGGTTCGTGCGGACAGGCTGACACCGGTGGCCGACAGTGCGCTCGGCGCCGACGCGACGGCGTCCAGCTTGCTCCAGACATCGATCACCGGCACGCTGCCGGGCAGCCGGCTCGCGATCTGCGCATCGGCCAGCGCGTACGCGGGAGACGTGCTTCGCGTCAGGTCGTGCAGGAACAGCACGGCATCGGCGCCTTCGATCTGGCCCCAGGCGCGCGCGATGCCGATCTGCTCGACCTCGTCGGTGCTGTCGCGCAGGCCGGCGGTATCGATCACATGCAGCGGCACGCCCTGGATCTGGATGGTCTGCGACACCACGTCGCGGGTGGTGCCTGCGACCGCGCTGACGATCGCCAGTTCGGCCCCGGCGAGCGCATTGAGCAGTGAGCTCTTGCCGGCATTGGGCTGGCCCGCGATCACGACCTTGATGCCCTCGCGCAGCAGGGCGCCCTGGCGGGCACGCTGCTGGACCGCCGCCAGCTGAACCTGCAGCGCAGCCAACTGGCCCTGGGCGTCGGCCTCCTGGAGAAAATCGATCTCTTCGTCGGGAAAATCGAGCGTGGCCTCGACCAGCATGCGCAGCCGCACCAGCGCCTCGAGCAGCGTGTGGATTTCCTCCGAGAAGGCGCCCGACAGCGACCGGCTGGCGCTGCGTGCGGCAGCCTCGGTGCTGGCGTCGATCAGGTCGGCGATCGCCTCGGCCTGCGCCAGGTCGATCTTGCCGTTGAGGAAGGCGCGCTGACTGAACTCGCCCGGCTCGGCCACGCGCAGTCCGGCCAGGCGCGGCCGGCCGGACGCCGGATCGGTTTCAGCCGCGGCCGCGAGGCAACGGGCGACCAGCAGCTGCAGCACCACCATGCCGCCGTGGGCCTGGAGTTCGAACACGTCTTCCCCGGTGAAGGAGTGTGGCGCCGGAAAGTGCAGGGCCAGGCCGCGGTCGATCGCGGAACCGTCGACGTCGCGAAAGGGCAGGTAGGTCGCTTCGCGCGGTTTCAGGTCCCGGCCGCAGAGCGCGGCGACCAGGGGCGCCAGTTCCCGCCCGGAAACGCGAACGATCCCGACCGAGCCGCGGCCTGGGGCGGTGGCGATGGCGACGATGGGATCGGCGGTGCGCGAGAGCATGGGAACGATTCTTCCAGCAAAAAGGGCCGCTTTCGCGGCCCTCGGGTCGGGGATGCCGAAGCCTACTTGCCCGGCTTCGCCAGCTTCGGCGCCTTGGACGCCTTCGACGGATTGCCCAGCACGCCGAGGCGCTTGTTGATGAACCACTGCTGCGCGATCGAAAGCACGTTGTTGGTGATCCAGTAGAGCACCAGGCCGGCCGGGAAGAAGATGAACATCACGCTGAAGGCCAGCGGCATGATCCACATCAGCTTGGCCTGCATCGGGTCCGGCGGCGTCGGGTTGAGCCAGGTCTGGAACAGCGAGGTGGCGGTCATCACCACCGGCAGGATGAACCAGGGGTCCGGTGCCGACAGGTCATGGATCCAGAGAATCCACGGCGCATGGCGCATCTCGACCGACGACAGCAGCACCCAGTAGAGCGCGATGAACACCGGGATCTGGATCACGATCGGGAAGCAGCCGCCCATCGGGTTGACCTTTTCCTCGCGGTAGATGCGCATCATCTCCTGCTGCATCTCCTGCGGCTTGTCCTTCAGCCGCTCGCGCATCTCCATGATCTTCGGATTGATGGCCTTCATCTTGGCCATGCTCGCGTAGGCCTTGGCGTTGAGCCAGTAGAAGGCCGCCTTCAGCAGCACCACCAGCGCGACGATCGACCAGCCCCAGTTGCCGAGGATGCCGTGCAGCTGGTTCAGCAGCCAGTAGAGCGGCTTGGAAATGATCGCGAAGATGCCGTAGTCCTTGACCAGGTCGAGGCCGGGCGCGATCGCCTCGAGCTTCTTTTCTTCTTCGGGGCCGGCGAACAGGTTGCTGTCGATGGTCTGCGCCGCGCCTGGCGCGAGCTGGGGCACCTGCAGCACCATGGCGACCGAAAACAGGTTGTTGCCGAGGTCGGCGACGCGGAATTCGCGCTTGATGGCGTCGCTGCCCGGCACGTTCAGCAGCCAGGCCGAGACGAAATAGTGCTGCACCATCGCCACCCAGCCGTCGTTGGCGGGGGCCGGTAACTCGACCTTGCCCTTGGTGATGGCGCTGAAGTCGATCTTCTGGAACTTCTTCTGCTCGGTGTAGATGGCCGGGCCGGTGAAGGTGTTGGTGCCGAACATGGTGCCGGCCGCCACCGTGCCATGGCGCGTGAACTGCAGGTAGAGCTGCGCATCGCGCGGCTTGTCGCTGACGTTGACGATCTGGTGCTTGACGCGGATCGAGTAGTCGCCACGCTGGAACACGTAGGTCTTGACGTACTTGAGGCCGCCCACGGGCTGCGACTCGAAGGCCACTTCGAGCGTGTTCTGGCCTGCGGCCAGCTCGCGCGGACCGGGGCGCGCCGTCATCAGGCTCAGGTGATTCGGGAAGCGGTCGCCGGTGTCCACCGTGTTCAAGAGGCCGGTCTGGGCCACGTAGCGGGTGGCGGGCGAACCGTTCTCCATCAGCATCACGGGCCGGACCTCGTTCTGCGGCACCGGCAGGCCGACCAGGCGGCGGAACCACTCGACCAGGCCGCCGTGGTTGGTCTGGTCGAGGAACTGCAGCAGCTGCAGTTCGGACAGCGTGCCGCCCTCACCGTCAATGGTCGCCTTGAAGACATCGGTGGAGACCGTGACCTTCTCGCCGATGGCGGGCGCTGAGCCCTGGACCGGCACCGCGCCGGCCGCCGGTGCGGCCGCGGCCGGGACGCCGTTGGCATTCGCGGCGGCCGGCGTCGCCGACGGATCGGCAGGGGCGGCGGTCTTGGTCGAGGGCAGGAACGTCGGCTTGTGTCCGTTGTAGACCTGCCATTGGTCCCACAGCAGCACCAGCGAGAAACCAAAAATCACCCACAGGATGGTGCGGCGGATATCGTTCATGAAGAAGACTTCTTGTCGTCGGAAGAGAGAAAGGCGAACAGCGACCCACGCCTGGGCGTCGGTCGCTGTGCCTTCGGGGGAACCGGATCGTGGCCACCTTGGCACCAGGGCTGGCAGCGGGCGATGCGGTGCAGCGTGAGGTAGCTGCCCTTGACCGCACCGTGCTGCTCGAGGGCGCCGATGGCATAGATGGAGCAGGTCGGCTCGAAGCGGCAGGACTGGCCGAGCCACGGGCTCAGCAGCAGCCGATAGCCCTTGACGAGACCGATCAGGAGGCGCCGCATCATGCGCGCGCCGTCGCGGCCCGCTCCAGCAGTTGCTGGAGTTCGGCCCGGACGGCGGCCTTGAGCTTGTCGGATGCCGCGCTGACGAATTTCTGGCGATCGAAGGCTGCGCGCAGGCGCACCACGTGCGCCGCGCGCGGCAGCGATTCAGCGACGGCAGCGCTCACGGTGTAGATCTGGCGTTTGATCGCGTTGCGGGTGACCGCGCGGCGGGCCCAGCGCTTGGGAACCATCGCGCCGAGCCATACGTCCTCGATGGCGAACAGCGGCTCGACCCCGTCCGGCGCGGCGAGCGCGCAGCGGTGCAGTGCGAAGTGGGCTGTGCGCGCCACGGTGGCACCTGCGAGGACGGCCTGGAACTGCGCGCGGGTCTTGAGCCGCTGCATGGAAGCCAACCGCGGGACGCCGTCGGACGGTGAGGGCGGCAGCGGGTCGACTGGCAACGGTGCCGGCGCGCCTTAGACGGCCAGGCGCTTGCGGCCCTTGGCGCGGCGTGCGTTGATCACGGCGCGGCCACCGCGGGTCTTCATGCGGACCAGGAAACCGTGGGTACGGGCGCGGCGGACTTTGGAAGCTTGATAAGTGCGTTTCATGATGATTTTCCTGATTCACCGGCAAGGCCGGCGTGTGAGCCTCCGGGTCCCGAAGGCCGTCGGCGCGATTCCTAAGTTTCTTAATTAGTCCTTGGCCGGAGAGGCCCCTGAGGCCCCCCCTGAGGCCCCCAGATACACGGACATACCCCGAAACACACAAAGAGGTTTTGAGGGAAACCCGCGATTATCGCAAAGTTTCGTCCGCGCCACAATCACCGGCGCCGATCCGGGCCTCTTCGACGACCGCCGAAACGGTGTGGATAAGGTTTTGACAAGTTAGAATCGACGGCGCATCGCGGGTGCGACTATCCACAATATCAAGACGAGAGATGGCTGAGGGACAAACCACTTTTCAGAGCACCCATGCCGAGTGACGGCATCGGCGACAGCCTCTGGCAGGCCTGTGTCGACCAGCTCGCACAGGAGCTGTCCGAACAGCAATTCAACACCTGGATCAAGCCACTGACCGCACGGGTCGCGGACGATCTTTCGCGGGTCACGATCTTCGTGGCCAACCGCTTCAAACTCGACTGGATCCGGGCCCAGTACGCCGGCAAGATCGCCGCCATGGCGGAGAAGCTCTACGGTCAGCCTGTGATTATCGAGTTAGCGCTCGCTCCTCGGGAAATCGTTGTCAGGCCTGTATCGATGGCCGTGATTTCCGAAACCGACGTGCCGCGCGACCTGCCCGCGCCGGGCGAGGATCCGGCGGCTGCGGCTTTCAAGAACCGGCTGAACTCCGGCCTTACTTTCGACACCCTGGTGGAAGGCACGGCGAACCGCATGGCGCGCGCCGCCGCCATGCACGTGGCCGGCATGCCGGGCCACCTCTACAACCCGCTTTTCATCTATGGCGGCGTCGGCCTGGGCAAGACCCACCTGATGCACGCGGTGGGTAACCGCTTGCTCGCCGACCGGCCGGACTCCAAAGTTCTCTACATCCATGCGGAGCAATTCGTTTCGGATGTGGTCAAAGCCTATCAGCGCAAGACTTTCGACGAGTTCAAGGAGCGCTACCACTCGCTCGATCTGCTGCTGATCGACGACGTCCAGTTCTTCGCCAACAAGGATCGGACGCAGGAAGAGTTCTTCAACGCCTTCGAAGCCTTGCTGGCCAAGAAGTCGCACATCGTGATGACCAGCGACACCTATCCCAAGGGTCTGGCGGATATTCACGAGCGGCTGGTTTCGCGCTTCGATTCGGGTCTGACAGTCGCGATCGAGCCGCCCGAGCTCGAGATGCGCGTCGCGATCCTGATCAACAAGGCGCGTGCCGAGAGCGCCGAGATGCCTGAAGAGGTGGCCTTCTTCGTTGCCAAGAACGTGCGCTCCAACGTGCGTGAGCTCGAAGGCGCGCTGCGCAAGATCCTGGCCTACTCGCGCTTCAACCAGAAAGAGATCTCGATCGCGCTGGCGCGGGAGGCGCTGCGCGACCTGCTGTCGATCCAGAACCGGCAGATCTCGGTCGAGAACATCCAGAAGACGGTGGCCGACTACTACAAGATCAAGGTCGCCGACATGTACTCGAAGAAGCGGCCGGCCTCGATCGCCCGGCCGCGCCAGATCGCGATGTACCTGGCCAAGGAACTCACGCAGAAAAGCCTGCCCGAGATCGGCGAGCTGTTCGGTGGCCGCGACCACACGACGGTGCTGCACGCGGTGCGCAAGATCTCGGGCGAGCGCCAGCAGCTCACCGAGCTCAACCAGCAGTTGCACGTGCTGGAACAAACCCTCAAAGGCTGACCGGTGAGCGCCCTGTACAGAAGCGCTGCGGCCTGTCAAAGGACAACTCTGTGGACAGTTCCGGTGCAAAAAGGCACTTGTCCACAGGCTGGAGATACGGCCCGAAGTTGTGCGCTTTGGCGCGACAGCAAAAAAGCACGGCTGCGCACAGCCGGCCGGCTGCCGCAAGTGCCTGTCACGAAAGCGGAAAATGCTCCTGTCCACAGCGCAGCGCGTCCCTTATCTACTACTACTAATTTGAATTAAAGAAATAAAGAAGAGGTAAGACAATGATCGTTTTGAAGGCTACACAAGACAAAGTCCTCGCGGCGCTGCAATCGGTGGCGGGGATCGTGGAGCGGCGCCACACGCTGCCCATCCTGGCCAACGTGCTGATCCGCAAGACCGGCGGCCAGATCCAGCTGACCACCAGCGACCTCGAGATCCAGATCCGGACCCAGGCCGAGCTTGGCGGCGACGAGGGCAACTTCACGACCACCATCGGCGCGCGCAAGCTGATCGACATCCTGCGCACCATGCCGGCCGACCAGACCGTGAGCCTCGAATCCAGCGCCAGCAAGCTGGTGCTCAAGGGCGGCAAGAGCCGTTTCACGCTGCAGTCGCTGCCGGCCGAGGACTTTCCGCTGGTCCAGGAAGCGGCCAATTTCGGCCCGGTCTTCAGCGTGCCGCAAAAGACGCTCAAGGACCTGCTCGGCCAGGTGTCGTTCGCGATGGCGGTGCATGACATCCGCTACTACCTCAACGGCATCCTGTTCGTCGCCGAGGGCAAGCAGCTGAGCCTGGTGGCGACCGACGGCCACCGGCTGGCCTTCGCCTCGGCCATGCTCGACGTCGAAGTGCCGCGCCAGGAAGTGATCCTGCCGCGCAAGACCGTGCTTGAGATGCAGCGCCTCTTGTCCGACGCCGAAGGCGCGATCGAGATGCAGTTCGCGAACAACCAGGCCAAGTTCAGCTTCGGCGGCATGGAATTCGTCACCAAGCTGGTCGAGGGCAAGTTCCCCGACTACAACCGCGTGATTCCGAAGACCCACAAGAACACGGTCACGCTGGGCCGCGCGCCGCTGCTGGCCAGCCTGCAGCGCACCGCGATCCTGACCAGCGAGAAGTTCAAGGGCGTGCGGCTCAACATCGAGCCCGGCACCCTGCGCATTGCCTCGAACAACGCCGAGCAGGAAGAGGCGCAGGACGAGCTCGACATCGACTACGGCGGCGACACGATCGAGATCGGCTTCAACGTCACCTACCTGATCGATGCGCTGGCCAACATGAGCCAGGACATGGTGAAGCTGGACCTGGCCGACTCCAACAGCTCGGTGCTGATGACGATTCCCGAGAATGCGTCGTTCAAGTACGTCGTCATGCCAATGAGGATTTAGCACACCCCCAGGTTGGCTCACTTCGTGTAGCCGCCCACCCCCTTGCAGGGGGCGATACCAGCGGCCCGGCGAAGCCGGTTCCGCGGTATCTCCCGAACAGACGGTGCCCAGCCAGGCGCCAGACAGAAAGACAGTGATGAGCGAAGAAAACAAGCCGGAAGTGCCGCACACCGAGCCGGTTTACACCCCTG
This sequence comes from Variovorax sp. P1_G12, assembly GCF_056405555.1. NCBI lineage: Bacteria > Pseudomonadati > Pseudomonadota > Betaproteobacteria > Burkholderiales > Comamonadaceae > Variovorax > Variovorax sp. P1_G12. Next base: position 69,347 of record NZ_JBFUBW010000015.1, read on the forward strand.
AAATCGACAGCGCGATTCCGATCGAGGTGATCCCGGCCGACACGACCTACGGTGAAGGCTCCATCACGATCCTCGAAGGGCTGGAGGCCGTGCGCAAGCGCCCGGGCATGTACATCGGGGATACCTCCGACGGCACCGGGCTGCACCACCTGGTGTTCGAGGTGGTCGACAACTCGATCGACGAGGCACTGGCGGGGTATTGCGATGACATCGTCGTGACCATCCACACCGACAACTCGGTCTCGGTCACCGACAACGGCCGTGGCATCCCGACCGGCGTCAAGATGGACGACAAGCACGAGCCCAAGCGCTCGGCAGCCGAGATCGCGTTGACCGAACTGCACGCAGGCGGCAAGTTCAACCAGAACAGCTACAAGGTCTCGGGCGGCTTGCACGGCGTGGGCGTGAGCTGCGTCAACGCGCTGAGCAAGATGCTGCGCCTGACGGTGCGGCGCGAGGGCAAGGTCCACACGCTGGAGTTCAGCAAGGGCTTCGTGCAGAACCGCATCGTCGACGTCGTCAACGGCGTCGAGGTCTCGCCGATGAAAGTCACGGGCGAGACCGAGAAGCGCGGCACCGAGGTGCACTTCCTGCCCGACTCGGAGATCTTCAAGGAAAACGCGGATTTCCACTACGAGATCCTCAGCAAGCGGCTGCGCGAGCTGAGCTTCCTGAACAACGGCGTGCGGATCCGCCTGCTCGACGAGCGTACCGGCAAGTCGGACGATTTCTCGGGCGCCGGCGGCGTCAAGGGCTTCGTCGAGTTCATCAACAAGGGCAAGACCGTCCTGCACCCGAACGTGTTCTACGCCGCCGGCGAGAAGCCCGCCGAGACCTACGGCGGCATCCCCGGCACCCACATCGGCGTCGAAGTCGCGATGCAGTGGAACAGCGGCTACAACGAGCAGGTGCTGTGCTTCACCAACAACATTCCGCAGCGTGACGGCGGCACCCATCTGACCGGCCTGCGCGCCGCGATGACCCGGGTCATCAACAAGTACATCGAAGAAACCGAGCTGGCCAAGAAGGCCAAGGTCGAGGTCACCGGCGACGACATGCGCGAGGGCCTGTGCTGCGTGCTGAGCGTGAAGGTGCCCGAACCCAAGTTCTCGAGCCAGACCAAGGACAAGCTGGTGTCGAGCGAGGTGCGCGCGCCGGTGGAAGACATCGTCGGCCGGCTGCTGTCCGACTACCTGCAGGAGCGTCCGAACGACGCCAAGATCATCTGCGGCAAGATCGTCGAGGCGGCGCGGGCGCGCGAAGCGGCGCGCAAGGCGCGCGAGATGACGCGCCGCAAGGGCGTGCTCGACGGCATGGGCCTGCCGGGCAAGCTGGCCGACTGCCAGGAAAAGGACCCGGCGCTGTGCGAGGTCTACCTGGTGGAGGGCGATTCCGCCGGCGGTTCCGCCAAGCAGGGCCGCGACCGGAAGTTCCAGGCCATCCTGCCGCTGCGCGGCAAGATCCTGAACGTCGAGAAGGCGCGCTACGAGAAGCTGCTCACCAGCAACGAAATCCTGACCATGATCACGGCGCTCGGCACCGGCATCGGCCGGGCCGGCGCGACGACCTCGGGCGGCGGCGCCGACGACTTCAATGTCGCCAAGCTGCGCTACCACCGCATCATCATCATGACCGACGCCGACGTCGACGGCGCCCACATCCGCACGCTGCTGCTGACCTTCTTCTATCGGCAGATGCCCGAGTTGGTCGAGCGCGGCCACATCTACATCGCCCAGCCGCCGCTGTACAAGGTCAAGGTCGGCAAGGAAGAGCAGTACCTCAAGGACGGGCCGGCGCTCGACGCCTTCCTGCTCAAGGTGGCGCTGAAGGACGCCAGCGTCGCCACCGGCGGCGCGAGCCCGACGACCCTCAGCGGCGACACGCTGGCTGAACTGGCGCGCAAGCACCAGCTCGCCGAGGCCGTGATCGCGCGGCTCGGCGTGTTCCTCGATGCGGCAGCGCTGCGCGCCATCGCCGACGGCGTCTCGCTCGACCTCGACACCACCGCCAGCGCCGAGGCCTCGGCCGTGGCGCTGCAGAACAAGCTGCGCGAACTCAACACCACCGGCGCGCCGGCCGACGTGTCGAGCGAATTCGACACCCGTACCGACAAGCCGCTCCTGCGCATCAGCCGCCGCCATCACGGCAACATCAAGAGCAGCGTGCTGACGCAGGACTTCGTCCATGGCGCCGACTACGCGGCGCTGGCCGAGGCCGCCAAGACCTTCCGCGACCTGCTGGGCGAGGGCGCCGTGGTCAAGCGCGGCGAAGGCGAGCGCGCCAAGGAGGAAAAGGTCAACGATTTCCGCGAAGCGATGCGCTGGCTGATCGGCCAGGCCGAGAACGCGACCGCGCGCCAGCGCTACAAGGGGTTGGGCGAGATGAACCCCGAGCAGCTGTGGGAAACGACGATGGACCCGGCGGTGCGCCGGCTGCTGCGGGTGCAGATCGACGACGCGATCGAGGCCGACCGCGTGTTCACGATGCTGATGGGCGACGAGGTCGAACCGCGGCGCGCGTTCATCGAGCAGAACGCGCTCAGGGCCGCGAACATCGACGTTTGAGCGTTCAGCTGCGGCGTTCGGCCGAGGCGGTCAGCGCCACCCGGCCGGGCGTCCGCCCGAGTCCGCCCACGACCCCCGCAGCCACCAGCACCAGCGCGCCGCTCAGCAGCATCGCGGTCGAGATGCCCCAGCCGTCGACCGCGAGGCCACCGAGCAGGGCGCCGGAGGCGATCGCCACCTGGAAGCCGCTGACCAGCAGCGCCTGGCCGGCTTCGGGTGCATCGGGCACGGCTTCCATCATCCAGCCGGTCAGTGCGACCGGGATCATGCCGAAGGCGACGCCCCAGGTGATGACCACCGCAGCGCCGGCCACGAAGCCGCTGCCCACCACCGTCGACAGCAGCAGCGCGGTGGCCAGCAGCACGGCCGCCAGCAGCGCGGCGGAGCGCACGTTGCGCGCGACCAGGCTGCCGCCGATGAAGGTGCCGACGAAGCCGACCGCGCCGTAGGCCAGCAGCAAGGCCGTGACCGGGCCCGAGCCCAGTCCGAAGACCTGCTGCAACAACGGCTTGAGGTAGGTGTAGGCCGCGAAGTGCCCGGCGACCAGGAACAGCACGGCCAGCAATCCGACCTGCGCCATGCGCCGGGTCAGCGGCGTGAGCAGGTCGCGCGGCCGGATGGCGCGGGCCGGCGGCATCGCGGGCAGCAGCCAGATCTGCACCGCGAGCACGATCGCCGCCAACCCGCCCGTGACACCGAAGGCCGCGCGCCAGCCGGCCAGCGTGCCGACCAGCGCCCCGGCCGGCACGCCGAGCACGGTGGCCACCGAAACGCCGGCGAGCACCAGCGACATGGCGCGCGCCTGGGAGCCCGGCGCCACCAGTTGCGTGGCGGCGCTCGGCGCGAAGGTCCAGAAGCCGCCGACGCACAGGCCCAGCATCAGCCGGGCCACCAGCATGGTCGTGAAGTCGGGCGCGAAGGCGGCCAGCAGGTTGGAAGCGACCAGCAGCGCCGTGAGCGCCACCATGACGGTGCGGCGGTCGAGGCGGCCGGAAGCGACGATCAGCGCCGGTCCGGCGAAGGCGGCGAGCACCCCCGGCATCGTGACCATCAGGCCGGCCGTGCCGTCGCTGACCTGCAGGCCGGCGCCGATGTCGGTGAGCAGGCCGATCGGCAGGAATTCGGTCGTGACCATCGCGAAAGTGCCGACGGCGATGGAGCCAACCGCGAGCCAGGCGGCGCGCGACGAATCGGCGACGGGGGCCGACGTATCCGCGCAGGGGGAGCAGGGTGCGTTCATGAGGGCGACAGAAAGCGGCTTGGGCGCGGCTTCCGGAGCTTTGTTGCGAGGTCATCGAGTCTGGCCGTGGATCGCAGGCCCCGAAGCGTCGCGCGGAACATCTCAATTTCCGGTTCGCCAACAATGAAAACCGTCGGTTGTCATGCGTTTTTCGTTCTTTGTGCGTCTCGGCGGCGCCACTGCGTGTAAACGCTATTCCTAGCCCGACTCTTGCTAAGGAGAATTGCCGGCGAGCAATCGCCATTCATGAGCAAGGACAGCAGAGCAATGACCCCGATCCGGTTTTGGCGGCCCGCAGCGGCCCTGGCGATCCTCGGTGCATTCACTTCGGCGCAGGCGTTGACGAATCCGCCGATCCGAATTGCCCAGGGCATCGAATACATGTGCGGCGGCAAGAGCAGCGCCGAGGCGAGCTTCATGGAGACGGTGGCGCCGCGCTGGGCCGCGACCCTGGAGTTCGCGGTCAGCCGCGGCAAGCCGGGCCAGTTTCCGAGCGACGTGAAGGTCGTGGTTCGCGAGCGCTATTCCGGCCGGCTGGTGATGGAGGCGGCCACCGGCGCACCGATCATGCTGGCACGGCTCGACCCCGGCGCCTACGAGGTCGAGGCCACGCTGGCCGGGATCACGCTGCAGCAGCCGCTGACCGTGTTCAACGGCTTGAGCACGAAGGCCGTGTTCGTCTGGCCCTCGAACGTCGATTTCGCCGCCGCGATGGGTCTCCCCCGCGCCGAACAACAAGCCTCCGTCAGGTAAACCGGACCTGCGGCTGGCGCCCCCGGCAAGGGGCCTTGAACGCGGAGCGATCGCTCCCACATGAAGAGGCCGGGCTCTGCCCGTCTTTCTGGGCCCCGATGCCGTTTCGCCCCCTCATTCTTCTCACCACGCTGTTGCACGTCTACATCGGGCTGCGGCTGTGGCCGGCGCTGGCGGGCCTGCCGTTCGCGCAGCCTGCGCTGCTGGCGGCGCTGTTCGTGTCGGCCTCGACCATGCCGCTGCCTTTTGTCGGCATGCGTTCCGACAGACCGCAGTTCGGCGACGTCTGGAAGTGGATCGGACTCATCAGCATGGGCTGGTTCTCGTCGATGATCCTGCTCACGCTGTTGCGCGATGCGGGTCTGCTGCTCGGTTGGCTCGGCGCGGCCGCTTCGGGTGCGACCGTCGACTGGGCGCGTTGGGGTGTCTGGAGCGCCGCGGCCGTGCCGCTGGTGGCGAGTGCGACCTCTCTGGTCGGCTTGCTGAACGCGCGGCGCACGGCGGGTGTGGTGCGGGTCGACGTGCCGATCCGCGACCTGCCTTCGGCGCTGAACGGTTTCACGATCGCGCAGCTCAGCGACATTCACGTCGGGCCGACGATCAAGCGCGGCTACATCCAGCGCATCGTGAATGCGGTCAACGCGCTGGGTGCCGACATGGTCGCGATCACCGGCGACCTGGTCGACGGCACGGTGGCCGAACTGCGCGACCATATCGCACCGCTGCAGCAACTCAAGGCACGGCACGGCACCTTCGTGGTGACCGGCAACCACGAGTACTACGCCGGCGCGCATGCCTGGATCGAGGAGTTGCGCCGGCTCGGCCTGCGCGTGCTGCTCAACGAGCACGTGGTGCTGCAGACGCGCAACGTGAAGGGCGCCCAGACCGACGAGGAAGTGCACGAAAGCGCGCTGCTGGTGGCGGGCGTGACCGACTACACGGCGGGGCATTTCGATGCGGCGCATGCGAGCGACCCCTATGGCGCCCTGTTCGACGCGCCGCCGCTGGTGCACACGCGGGTGCTGCTGGCCCACCAGCCGCGCAGCGCGCCGGACGCCGCGGGCGCCGGCTACCACCTGCAGCTCTCCGGTCACACGCACGGCGGCCAGTTCTTCCCATGGAACCTGTTCGTGCCGTTGCAGCAGCCTTTCACGGCCGGCCTGCACAAGCTGCAGGAGATGTGGGTCTACACCAGCCGCGGCACCGGTTACTGGGGCCCGCCCAAACGCTTCGGCGCCCCGTCGGAGATCACCTTGTTGCGGCTGGTGCAGGCTTGAGCCCCCACGCTCCGTCACTTCGTGTACTCGCTGCCCCCCAAGGGGGAAGCAGCAGGCCGCCCGTCCGTGCGAAGCGCGGACTTCGCCGCGCTGGCGGCCCGGCGCCGGCCTGACCTTCAGGCTGCTGCCGGCTTGATGTTGCGCGCGCTGCCGAGCAGCGTGGCGCAGAGCGTTTCGTTGCCGTCGGCATCGACCGCGAACACGTCGGCCGCGCAGACGGTGAGCAGCTTGCCGGCGCTGACCACGCGGCCCCTGGCGCGCAAGGCCGCGCCGACGGCGGGCGCCACCAGCTTCAGCGTGGCGTCGACGGTCGCGTTGATCCAGCCCTCGGGCAGCATGCTGCCGGCAGCACCGACCGCGGCGAAATCGGCCACGGCGAAGACCGGCGTGGCCTGGAGCTGGCCGGGGCGGAAGGTGAAGGCTTCGGCGATCGGGATCTCGAGCTCGACCTCGCCGCGGGCGAGTCGGATGAAACGCAGGCCCAGCGTGCGCGCCATCGGCATCGCGAGCACGGCGCGTTCGAGCTGCTGGAGGTGGGAGGGGGTCATTTCCTGTCCTTTCGAGCGGCCGTCTTCGGCCAGGGGGTGGGGGGCCGGGTCCGGGCGCGTTGCCGGCGGTCCTGCTCGCGCAACCAGGATGCGTGTTCGAGAACCTGGCTGCGCTGCGCCTGCAGTTCGGTGATCTGGCGCTCCAGCGCGTTGGCGCGGTCCTGCAGCGCCTCGGTCATGGTGGCGATGCTCAGGCGGCCGGCGCGATAGGCCGGCAGCAGCTCTCCGATGGCCTGCAGCGAGAAGCCGATGCGCCGCGACATGGCGATGAACACGACTTCGCGGCGCATCGATTCCGGATAGTCGCGGTAGCCCGACGCCGTGCGTGCCGGCAGCAGCAGGCCCATCCGCTCGTAGTGGCGAAGCGCATGCACCGTGACGCCGGCGCGTTGGGCGAGTTCGGAAATCCGCATGTGCGAAGGCTAGCAAGCCTCGCGTTGCACGAAGCTTGGGGCGGCCGGATTTATTCTCGGCCCGGCGTCGCTTCAGGGTTCGGCGCCGGCCGCGAGGACCCGAAGTGTCGGCGTGTCGGGGGCTCTCTCAGGCCTGCTCGGCGAAGAGCCGGCGCGCATTGGAGGTCGCCTTGGCGTGGATCGGCTTGAGACCGCGTTGCGCGATGCGCGCGCTCGCGCTGGACAGTTGGCTCACCGCCTCGGCCGAACGGGCAGCGGCGCTGCCGAAGGCTTCGGCATGGCCCACGGCTTGGGCCGTGGTGGTGCTGGTGGCCAAGGAAAACAGGGCCGCGCCGCTGCTCAACCAGTGCTTCACGGCGCGATTCACCAGCGCGAACTGGGTGGTGTGCAGCTGGTTGGCCATGGCGGCCCCCGATTCGCTCGCCGCCGCGAGCTTTTCGTGGCTCATGAGCTGGAATTCGGCGAGATCGACCTCGCTCGGCAGGAGCCCGGCCTTCGCCATGCGCTCGGTGCGCATCTGGATCACCGAGCCGGACGACAGCAGCATCTCGTGGGTCTTCAAGGCCACGTCGACCCACAGCATGAGCGGGTTGAAGAAGCGCGGCGAAGAGAAGCTGGGAGTCATGGAGGTCTTTGGACGGTATTCGTGGGGCTGATCCGACTATAGACCTCCAGGCCGCTTTTTGCTGCACTGCAGCATCGAATAGGGGTTCCCGTCCTACCCCTCGGCTGGGTGAAATCTCGAGACATGTCGCACACAAGCTTTGCGATGCTTGTTACATTCGCTTTTAAAACGCAAGCCTAGACCTATGACCAACATGCTGCGCTGCCTCAAGCTGCTGCCGTGTGCAGGATGCCTGTCGCTTTCCCTCGCTGCCACAGCGGCGCCGCAGGACAGCGCGCCGGGCATCTACATCGATCTCGGGCAGGGTGTCCATAGCAATGACAACACCGATTCGCTGACGCTCGGGGCGGTGGTGCCGTGGACGCATTGGCCGCAGATCCAGGGCGGCGCCGTGTCGTTCTATTGGGATTTCTTCGTGAGCCAGTGGCGCGCCCCGCGCCCGCACGGCGGGGACAAGCGCAACTACACCCAGCTCGGCGTGATCGCCAACTGGCGCTATCGCTTCGACCAGGGCGATTCGCCCTGGTTCGTCGAGGCCGGCATCGGCGGGACTGTGATGGACCAGCTCTACCGCACCGTCGACCGGGAGTTCAGCACCACCTTCCAGTTCACGGAACAGTTCGGCGTCGGGCGCAGCTTCGGCGGCCAGGGCGAGCACGAGCTGTCGCTGCGGCTGCAGCATTTCTCGAATGCCGCCATCAAGTCGCCGAACCCGGGCGAGACCTTCGTGCGGGTGCGCTACCTCTATCGCTTCTGATCACCGTCAGTCGCTGCACCGGCGCGGCGCAGCTTTCTGACACGCCACTCGGTGGCCACGACGGCCAGCGCGGCGAGAGTCAGTGGCACGAGGTAGTAGATCGCCCGGTACGCGAGCAGGGCGCCCAGCAGCGTGCCCTGCGGCAGCCGGTGCCCGAGCAGCGCCAGGAAGACCGCCTCCAGCACACCCAGTCCGCCCGGCACGTGGGTGATGACACCCGCCACCGCGGCGACCAGGAACACCGCGAGCACTTCCGGGTAGGGCAACTGGTGCAGCAGCAGCAGCCAGACGACGCCGCCCATCAGCGACCAGTTGGCGGCCGAGAGCAGGAGTTGAAGCAGCGCCATGCGCAGCGACGGCGTGTCGAGCTCGTGGCCGCGGATGCGCCAGGTGTGCTCGCGCGCGATGGCGCAAAGGCCCAGGTAGGCGATGCCCGCGACCAGCAGCAGGGCGCCCAGGATGCGCAGCCCCTCGCCGTCCAGTCGCCATTCGGGCGGCAGCGTCATCGGCCAGAAGCAGAACACCGCGCCGGCGAGCACCAGGTAGCCGATCCAGTTGGTCAGCATGCTGAAGCCGAGCAAGCGCGTGATCGTGGCGTTGTCCAGGCCGAGGCGCGAGTAGAGCCGGTACCTGAAAGCGACGCCGCCGATCAGCGCGCCGAGGTTGAGGTTGAAGGCGTAGCTGATGAAGGTGACGCGCATCACCACGCGAGTGCCGAGCCGGTGGCCGGTCATGCGTCGGCCGAGGAGGTCGAAGGTGCTGTAGAGCAGGTGGCTGCAGCCTGCGAGTGCGCCGGCTGCGAGCAGCGCGGGTAGCGGGATGTCGTGCAGCGCGTCGAGCACCTCGCCCCAGTCGATCGTGCGGGCCTGGCGCACGATGAGTACGAGCACGACCGCGAAGAAGAGCCAGGCGGCGATCCGCCGCAGGCGCGCCCAGGGTCCGGCTGCCTTCGGCCACGGTGGCGCGGCGTCGCCCGCAGCGGGCCGGCGGGCCATCATGCCCTGTCCGTCCGGGTGGCGCTGGCGTCTTTCGGCTCGGGCGTCTCGAGCGGCTCCAGCCGCGGCGCATGGCGCGGCAGCCAGCCGACCCAGGAGGGATACCAGCGCAGCAGGTGGAAGACGAAGAAGCTGCGCACCAGCCGCCAGCCGCTCCATTCGCCCAGGTCCGAGGCCTGGACCCGCTTGCACTTGTTCCGCATCAGCGTATCGAGCCGCTCCCACAGCGCCTGGTTGAAGGATCGGTCGCGAACGATCACGTTCGCTTCGAGGTTCAGCGACAGGCTCAGCGGGTCCAGGTTGCTCGAGCCGACGGTGCTCCAATCGTCGTCCGCCAGCGCCACCTTGCCGTGCAGCGGGCGCTCGCAGTACTCGTAGATGCGCACGCCGGCGTGCAGCAGGTGGTGGTAGAGCAGGCGGGCTGCCGCCTTCGCGATCGGCATGTCGGGCTCGCCCTGCAGGATCAGCCGGACATCGACCCCGCGCCGCGCGGCGCGGCGCATTTCCTTGATCATCCGGTAGCCGGGGAAGAAGTAGGCATTGGCGATCACGATGCGATGCCGCGCACTGCGGATGGTGGCGAGGTAGTGGCGCTCGATGCCGTTCGTGTGGCGGCGGTTGTCGCGGGTCACGAACTGCGCTGCGGCCTCTCCCGCCGGCGCGGTGTTGTCGTGCACGGCGGCCTTGAGCCGGCGCCGGTACCAGCCCGGGCCCTTGCCGCCGATCGCGATCGCTTGCAGCACGAAGCGATGGATCTCCGAGACGATCGGACCGGCGAGCTCGACCGCGTAGTCCTGCTTGGCCTTGGGGCCGAAGTCGAGCAGGTGATCGGCCGAATAGTTGATCCCTCCGACGAAGGCGAGCGCGCCGTCGATGACCGCGATCTTGCGGTGCATGCGCCGCAGGACGTTGAACCGCTGGCCGAAGAAGCGCCGGCCCGGATCGAACACCCGCACCTGGACACCCGCGGAGGTCAGCCCGCGGATGAAGCCGGGCGACAGCGAGGGCGAGCCGAAGCCGTCGATCATCAGGTCGACTTTCACGCCGCGCGCAGCCGCCGCGCGCAGGGCGGCGTGCAGTTGCTCGCCGACCTTGTCCTCGAACAGGATGAAAGTCTCGACGACGACCTCGCGCCGGGCCTCGCGGATGGCTTCGAACACGCGCGGGAAGAACTGCTCGCCGTTCTCCAGCAGTGCGACGCGGTTGCCTTCGGTCCAGCGTCGGCCGGCGGCCCGGGTGTCTTCGGCGTAGCCGCTCACAGCGCGATCTCCGCCACCAGCGGCGTATGGTCCGACAGGTGAGACCAGGGCTTGCGCGGCAGCACGACCGGCGAATGCGCGCTCGCGTTGCGCACGTAGATTCGGTCCAGCGGCAGCATCGGAAAGCGCGCGGGAAAGGTCCTCGCGGCGCTGCCGTTGGCCTGCACGAACACTTCGCGCAGCAATGCGCCCTGCGCGAGGATTTCGTGCGCGCGGCCGCGCCAGTCGTTGAAGTCGCCGGCCACGATCAGCGGCGCATCCGGCGGCACCTCGTCGCGCACGATATGGCACAGCAGCTCAAGCTGCTGCGTGCGGTGCGCTTCGGCCAGCCCGAGGTGGGCGCAGATCGCGTGGACGTCGATCGGCCGTGCCGGCAGCCGCAGCACGCAATGCAGCAGGCCGCGCTTCTCCGGACCGGCGATCGAAATGTCATGGTTGCGGTAGTGGACGATCGGAAACTTCGACAGCACGGCGTTGCCGTGGTGCCCCCTGGGGTACACCGCGTTGCGGCCATAGGCGAACTGCGGCCACATGGTGTCGGCCAGGAACTCGTAGTGCGGCGCCTCGGGCCAGTTGTCGATTTTGCGCGAATGGCGCGAGTGGGTGCCCAGCACTTCCTGCAGGAACACCACATCGGCGCCCACCGTGCGTACCGCCTCGCGCAGTTCCGGCAGGATGAACTTGCGATTCAGCGCCGTGAAGCCCTTGTGGGTGTTCACGGTCATGACCTTGAGCGAGGTCGAAGAGGCCGCCGCGACGGCCGAATGGGAGGTGGGCTTCACAGCCTTCGTTGTAAGCCCGAGGCTGTGCCGCGGCTGTAGGAACGCACCACCTTCTTCGCCGGCTTGTGCGGGACGGGCAGCGTCCTGACCGCTTCGCCGTCGACGTCTGCGGCGACCCTAGGTAAAAGCCCCCGGCGCGCGAGCGCCGGGGGCTTGGTTCCGCATGGGGCCGTATCAGCTCTTGGCGGGCGGCGGGGCGGAATGATGGCGATGCCCGCCAGGGCCGCCGTGACCCTCGTGCGCACCGAAGCGAGGCATCGATTCCGCATCGAAGGTCTTCTGCTGCTCCGGCGTCAGCGTCGCGTAGAAGCTGCGCGTCGCATCGGCCCGCTTGGCGAACATCGCGCTGCGCTCGGCCTGGCGCGCCTGCATGCGGTCGAGGCGCTGCGGTGTCGTCAGCTTGGCGAACTCGGCGCGTTCGGCATCGGCTTGACCCATGGGACGGGCCGGCCGCTGCTGGGCCGCCGTGAAGCTGCTCCAGCCGCCTTCCTGGGCCGGCGTGAGCTTCAGCTTTTCCTTCAGCGCCGCGAGGCGCTTGGCGTGCTGCGCCTGCATGCGCTCCAGGCGCTGGGCGTGGTCGGCGCGGTCGTGGGTCGGCTTGGCCGGGGCTTGTGCGCCGGTCTGCGCCTCGGCGGCCGGCGGCGGCGTCACCGGGGCCTGGGCGAAGGCACCCGAGCAGGCGAAGGTGGCGGAGGCCAGCAAGCCGGCCAGGAGGAATTTCTTGCGGGACGGGATCATGACAGTGCTTCCTTTCGAAGAAGCCCGCCGCCGATGGGCAGCAGGTGAAGCCAAGTGTGGCGACCGCATGTATCGCGACCGTGAGCCCGGGGTTAGCGCGGGTAAAGATAGATGAAGGCGCTGCGCCGCGTTGCCAGCGGCGGCGGCGGTCCAGGGCGCGTGCGTTTCGGCGCGCCTCAGCCCAGCTTGCCGCTCTGGAAGTCGTGCATCGCCTGGGTGACCTGCTCGCGCGTGTTCATCACGAAGGGGCCGTACTGGGCGATCGGTTCGTGCAGCGGCTTGCCGGCGATCAGCAGGGCGCGTGCCGGACTGTGGTTGGACGCCGGCGCACGCAGTACGGCGCCGTCGCAGCCCGGCTCGTTGGCGAGGATCGCCATGCGCTTGGTCGGGATCTCGCTGTTGCCGATGTAGAGCGACTCGCGAAAGACATAGACCAGCGCGTTGTGGTCGTCCGGCAGCGGCTGGGCGAATTCGGCACCGGGAGGCAGTTCGATGTCGAGGTAGAGCGGCTCGGTATGTTCGCGCTGCATCGCACCCTTGACGCCGTGGCTGTGGCCCGCGATGACACGCACGTGCGCACCGGACGGGGTGATGAATTCGGGGATCTCGGGGCTCTGGATGTCGCGATACCAGGGCTCCCGCATCTTGTCCCTGGCCGGCAGGTTGAGCCAGAGCTGGAAGCCTTCCATGAGGCCTTCTTCCTGCTCGGGCAGTTCGCTGTGCACCAGTCCGCGGCCGGCGGTCATCCATTGCACGCCGCCGTTCGAGAGCAGGCCTTCATGGCCCGCGCTGTCGCGGTGGCGCATGCGCCCCGAGATCATGTAGGTCACGGTTTCGAAGCCGCGGTGCGGGTGGCTCGGGAAGCCGCCGATGTAGTCCCCGGCGTTGTCGCTGCCGAAGGCATCGAGCATCAGGTAGGGATCGAGCCGCTGCTGCAAGGGTTGGTGCAGCACCCGCGTGAGCTTGACGCCATCGCCGTCGCTGGTCGAGACGCCGGCGACGATCTGGTCGATGCCTCGCGGCCGGGCGAGCGACGCCGGTTCGACCGCGTGGGTGGGGTGGGCGTGGGAGGGGTGGCTCATGGCGGCATGGTGGCACGGTTGAGGCGACCGCGCCGCTGGTGGGGCTGTAGCAGACAGACACCGGCCGGTCAGCCCAGCGCCTCGAGTTCCCAGGACACGCTCTGCCAGGCCACGCCGAATCCCGCGGCGGCGGCGGGCGCCGTGCCGGTCCGGATGGCCTCGAGCGCCCACGCGCCGCCTGCGCTCACGCTGTCGATCAGTGGCACCGGAACCGAACCGGCGATGTCGGCGGCGATGCCGGCCAGGGCGGCGCCGCCGAGGATCACGGCCCGCGCCTGGAAGCGCAGCGCGGCCTCGCGGCAGGCCTCGGCCAGCAGGGCGCGGGCGCCGGCGGGGTCCTCGGCGAGTTGGGCGCCGGTCGGCGCCACCGTGTGGATGCCGGCCAGCGAGGCCGAGCAGCCGAGCGAGGATGCCAGCCGCCCGAGCATCGGCCGCCAGCGTTCGCCGCCGGTCACGATGGCGAAACGGCCGTGCCGTGTCGCCGCCGCGAAGGCGGCTTCGGCCAGGCCGCCGACCGGCACGCCGGCGCCGTCGCGCAATGCGAACAGCCCCGGGTCGCCGAAGCAGCCGATCAGGATGGCATCGGGCCGCTCGCCGTGCGCGTGTGCCGCGGCCCAGGCGTCGAGCACCGCGTGCTGCGCCACCGCGTAGGTGGCCTCGCTGGCGATGTAGGGGGCGCCGAAGCGGGCGGTGACCGTACGGACGCTCGCCGCGCTGCCGAGTTGCGCCTGCAGATGCTGCTGCAGGAGGACGCTCACCGCGGCGGAGGTGTTCGGGTTGATCACCAGCAGACGGGTCATGGGCGGGCCTGCATCAGCGTGCGCGCTTCGCGCGTGGGCGCAGCAAGGCGGCGGTTCCCAGCGCGAGCGCCATCACGGCGAAGGACACGACGGTGGTCACCGTGCCGAGCGCGTAGATCGATGGCGTGGTCACGGTGGAGGTCAGCGCCTGCAGCTCGAGCGGCAGCGTGTTGACATCGCCGATGGCTTGCGAAGTGCGCGCGATCTCGTCCCAGCTCAGCGTGAAACCGAACATGCCGATGCCGACCACCGATGGCCCGATCAGCGGCAGAACGACGTGCAGAAAGCTCTGCCACGGCGTCGCGCCGAGGTCGCACGCGGCTTCCTCGTAGGCGGGATTGAAGCGGTTGAAGACCGCGAACATGATCAGGAGACCGAAGGGCAGCGTCCAGGTCAGGTGGGCGCCGAGCGCCGAGGTGAGGAGCCCGAGCGCGGTGCCGTAGTTCTCGAGCGTGCCGGTGGCACCCAAGGCGCCGAGTGCGCCCTTGAGGCCACTGTCGAGCAGCCGGAACTGCAGGCCGATGCCCAGCGACACGATGATCGACGGCATGATCAGGCTCGCCACGGTGACGAAGAACAACGCGTTGCCGCCCTTGAGCCGCTTGCGGAAGGCCAGGCCGGCCAGGACCGACAGCAGCACGGTGCACAGCATCACCACCGCACCGAGCATCAGCGAGCGCCCGAAGGCGGCGCCGATGTCGACGGTGCCCAAGCCTTCGGCGAGCTTGCGGAACCAGTGCAGCGAGACGCCGCGCAGCGGAAAGGTGAGGCCGCCCTCGGGGCCCTGGAAGCTCAGCACGAAGATCGTGATCATCGGGCCGTAGAGGAAGACCACGAACAGCGCGAAGATGATCGCCAGGGGCCAGTATCCGGGGCTGCGCTGCTCACCGATCATTTTCGCTCCCCCGGCGCGCCCCTGGTCCAGAGTTGCCGTGGAACCGGCTTTGCCGGGCCGCAGGCGACGCCCCCTGCAAGGGGGTGGGCGGCTACACGAAGTGAGCCAACCTGGGGGTGTTTCATAGTTCTTTGCGGATGTCGACGAGGCGCATGAGTCCCCAGATGATCATCAGCACCACCGCCAGCAGGATCATCGCGTTGGCCGCCGCCAGCGGGAACTGCAGGTAGGAGGTCTGGACCTGGATGATCTTGCCGACCGAGGCGATCTGCTGGCCGCCCATCACGCCGATGGTGACGAAGTCGCCCATCACGATCGTGATGACGAAGATCGAGCCGATCAGGATGCCGGTGCGCGACAGCGGCACGATCACGTTCCACAGCGTCTGCCAGCCCGAAGCGCCCGAGTCGCTGGCGGCTTCGAGCAGCGAGCGGTCGATGCGCATCATCGAGTTGAAGATCGGCACGATCATGAACATCGTGTAGAGGTGCACGAAGGCCAGCACCACCGAAAAGTCCGAGAACAGCAGCCACTCGACCGGCGTGTCGACCAGGCCCATGCCCATGAGTCCCTGGTTCACCAGCCCGTTGCGCCCCAGCAGCGGCACCCACGAGATCATGCGGATGACGTTGGAGGTCCAGAACGGCACGGTGCACAGCACGAACAGCAGCGTCTGCATGCCCGGCGAGCGCACGTGGAAGGCCAGGAAGTAGGCCACCGAGAAGCCGATCAGCAGCGTGATGCCCCAGACCAGCAGGCAGAACTTGAGCGTGCTGATGTAGGTCGACAAGGTGACGCAGAAGTCGCCGTTGTCGGTGAGGTGCGAGCAGCCTTCGAAGATGCTCAGGTAGTTGCGCGGCGAGACCGCCGGGATCAGCTCGTACTCGTTGAAGTCCCACAGGCTGACCATCGCGATCAGCGCCAGCGGGATCAGGAAGAACAGCAGGAACACGAGCCCGAACGGCGCCGCCTGCCACCAGGCCTTGATGGGTTTGGTGGGCGGCGATGTGGCGCGGCCAATGGCGGCAGGTGCACTCATGAATGAAGTGGAAGGTGGAGTGTTTCCTCAGGCGAGCAACGCGAAGCCCGTTGGTGGGACACCGCGGAACCGGCTTTGCCGGGCCGCTGGTGTCGCCCCCGGCAGGGGGTGGGCGGCTACGCGCAGTGAGCCAACCTGGGGGGCGAGCTCATGCCGCCACGAACTCGTTCCATTTCTTTACCATGTACTCGTTCTCGTCCATCACCGCGTTCCAGCACGCGATGCCGCCCATGCGCTCCTCGTAGCTGCCGCCGTCGCGCAGCGCGCCGGCCTTGGCGATGACGTCGCCCTGCGGGCTCTTGATGTCCTGCGTGGCGGGCTTGCCTTCCATCCAGTAGGCCCACTCGTAGGGCTCCATCTTGGCCTTGGCGGTTTCCAGCACGGCGCTGTAGTAGCCCTGGCGGTTCAGGTAGGCACCGGCCCAGCCGTCGAGGAACCAGTTGATGAATTCGTACGCGCCGTCGAGTTTCTTGCCCGACAGCGTGGCCGGCAGGCCGAAGCCCGAAGCCCAGGCGCGATAGCCTTCCTTGAGCGGCTGGAAGGTGCAGGCGATGCCCTTGCTGCGCACCGCGGTCACGGCCGGCGACCACATCGACTGGATCACCACCTCGCCCGAGGACATCAGGTTGACCGACTCGTTGAAGTCCTTCCACAGCGCGCGGAACTGGCCCGCCTTCTTCGCTTCGATCAGGGTCTTGATCGTCAGGTCGATCTCGGCCTTGGTCATGTTGCCCTTGTCGGCGTACTTGTGGATGCCCTTGGCCTCCACCACCATCGCCGCGTCCATGATGCCGATCGAGGGGATGTTGAGGATCGCCGCCTTGCCCTTGAACTCGGGGTTCAGCAGTTCGGCCCAGGAGCCGATCGGGCGCTTGATCAGGTCGGGCCGGATGCCCAGCGTGTCGGCGTTGTAGGTGGTCGGGATCAGCGACATGAACTGCGTCGGCGTCTTCGAGAAGGCCTTGCTCTTCTCGCCCTCGAGGAAGATCACCTTGATCGGCGCCGTGCCCTGGTCGCCGACCTTTTTCCCCGCGACCTCGCCCTTGGTGAACAGCGAGGTGATCTTGTCGGCGTTCTTCACGCGCCGCGTGTCGATGCCCTTGAGGTTGCCGGTGGGCACGATCTTCTTCAGCGAGAAGTATTCGGTGTCGATCAGGTCGAAGCTGTTCGGCGCGGTCACGGCGCGCTTGGTGACGTCGTCGGTGGTGACGGCCACGTACTGGATCTCAATGCCGGTGTCGGCCTTGAATTTCTCGGCGATCGCCTTGTCCTGGTTGACCGCGGTGCCGAGGTAGCGCAGCACGATCTTCTCCTGCGCATGGATGGCCGGGAACACGCCCGCCGCGAGGATGCCCGCGGTGCCCTGCAGGAGCGTGCGGCGCTGCACGCCGGTGGAGGGGGTTTCGATCTTTTTGGACATGGGAGGTCTCCTGGAAGGCGGTGGTGAAGAAAGTGAAGGAACCGAAATGCGGGGGCGTGCGTGGCGGGCGCTGTCACGCCGCCATTGCCGCCAGGGCCGCCATCGGCGCGCGCCCGGCAGGCGGCGTGCCGCCACCACGTGCTTCGGGGCGCGTGGCGCCGGGGCCCAGCGTCCGCGCGTCGGCCTCGGCCCACGAGAGGCGCACGCTCTCGCCGACCCCGTGGTTGCGGGCGGCGAAGTCCTTCTCGGTCAGCAGCACCGAAACGCTGCTGAACTCCGGGCGCACGCCCGTGAGGCGCAGGCCCAGCAGCACGTAGGTGCCCTGGTACTCGACATCGGTCACGTGCGCGGGCAGGCCGGTGTCGCCGCCGACGGCGCCCGCGGGCGCGATCCGCATGTGGTCGTTGCGCACCGCGACCAGCCCGTCGTCGAGCGCGAACACGTTGTGGCCGCCCATGAAGCGGGCCACGAATTCGCTGGCCGGATGGTTGTAGACCTCGTGCGGCGAGCCGACCTGCTCGATCAGGCCGTTGTTCATCACCACCATGGTGTCGGCCAGTGCCATGGCCTCCTCCTGCGAGTGCGTGACGTGGATGAAGGTGAGGCCGAGCTCCTTCTGCCAGCGGCGCAGCTCCGCGCGCATCTGGATCCGCAGGAAGGGGTCGAGCGCCGACAGCGGCTCGTCGAGCAGCAGCACGCGGGGTTCGGTGATCAGGGCCCGCGCCAGCGCCACGCGCTGCTGCTGGCCGCCCGACAGCTCGCCCGGCTTGCGCTCGGCCAGGTGCCCCATCGCGACCCGTTGGAGCAGGTTGGCCGCGCGCTTGTGGCGTTCGGTCTTCGAGACGCCCTTCATCTTGAGGCTGAAGGCGACGTTGTCGAGCGCCGACAGGTGCGGGAACAGCGCGAAGCTCTGGAACATCATCGCGGTGCCGCGCGCCGCGGCCGGCAGGTTCGTGATGTTGCGGTTGTCCAGCAGGATGTCGCCGCCGGAGGCCGACTCGTGGCCCGCGACCATGCGCAGCGTGGTGCTCTTGCCGCAGCCCGAGGGGCCCAGCAGGCAGCAGTAGCTGCCGCTGGCGATGCGCAGGTCGATCTGGTCGACCGCGGGCGGGGCGCCGGCGGCGTAGCGCTTGCTCAGCGCGACGATTTCAACGGCTGCGGGCGGGGGGGCGGAGACAGCATCCATTGCGGATGCCATCGCAAGACATGTGCCAGCGAACCGGCGTGCCGCCGGCCTGTCGCCGCGCCGAGTTGGTGCGTGCCGCGGGCCGTGTCAGGGTGGTGGTGCGAAGCGGGCCGCGACCACGCTGCGCAGCAGGGCGTCGCGCTGCGGCTTGCTGATGCCGCGCACGCCTTCGGCCACCCACTTGGCGCGGTCGACGTTGATGTTTCCATCCGCCTGCCACTTGCGTACCGCGGCGGCCGGGTTGTTCAGCATGGCGGCCAGCCAGACCGCCTGCGCCGGCTCGAGATTGCGCGCGGAGCGCTTGAAATAGGTGCGCGCCGCCTTTTCGGCGCCGCAGATCTGGGCGCCCCAGGGCGCGTTGTCGAGGTAGAGCTGCAGGATGCGCGCCTTGCCCAGCGTCTGTTCCATCTCGACCGCGTAGAGCAGCTCGCGCAGCTTGCGGTCGGCGCTTTGCTCGCCGCCCGTCACCAGCATCTTGGCGAGCTGCTGGGTCACGGTGCTGCCGCCGCGCTCGGCCTTGGCGGCCTTCTGGTTGATTTCGAGCGAGGCCGTCAGTTCGACGATGTCGTAGCCCGGATGGGTGAAGAAGCGCTGGTCTTCGGCCGCGATCACGGCGCGCGCCAGCCAGCTCTCGTTGCCGAGCCGGCTCGGTGCGCCGCAGCTGCTGCTGCGCGCGTTGGCGATCGCCTCGGTGCCCAGGCCTTCGACCGTGAAGTCGGCGATGCGCGGCTGCAGCGTGAAGGTGCCGGCGGGCAGCACCACCTGGGCGTTCAGTGCCAGGGTGCCGCCGATGCGGGCGCGTTGCAGCTCCGCCAGGCCGGGCACCAGCGCCGCGTACCAGCGCACGATGGGCGTTTCGGGCACATGGATGTCGATCGTCAGGGCCTTCTGCGACAGCCGGCCGTTCCAGCGGGCATGCAGGATGCCGTCGTCGCTGGCGCCTGCCGTCGTCGCCAGCGGTCCGGGCGGCGCGGCCTCGAGCACGCCGCCGAGCGTGCCGGCGTCGCGGCGCACCGTGCCCCGCAGGCTGTCGAGCCGGATCGGCTGGCTGCCCAGCGCCGGCACCGTGGCACTGCAGGGCGCGCAGCGGAGTTCCAGGGTTTCGGTCGCCGCGTTCCAACCGAACCGGACCGGGCCGTGGGCGGTGTCCAGCGTTCGGCCGGCCAGCCAGGGCGCGAACCAGGTCGAGGTGGCCAGGCGGATCGCGGTCGGTACGCCGACATCGATCGCCACCGGGCCGGCCTGGATGCGTGCCGGCCACTCGTCGGGCCCGGGCGCCAGCGCCAGCCTGAGGATCAGGAACACCGCGACCGCCGCAGTCAGCACCAGGGCCAGGGTCGCGAAAAGCAGGTAAACCAGCGCTTTTTTCAGCAAATCACTCTCACTCTGTCAATGTTCCATCACGCCATCGCGTGACCCGCGACACCTGAAACCGGCGCAATCCGACACCAGGGATACCGCGGAACCGGCTTTGCCGGGCCGCTGGTATCGCCCCCTCGAGGGGCTGAGGTCCGCGGCTCCAAGTCTGCCTGCGCAGGCTTGGACGGACCCGAAGAGCCGCTGCCTCTGGCAGCGACTCGGGGCGCCGCAGGCGCTTCGGGGGTGTTTCCATGCATCATTCGATCGGTCTCGCCAGGGTCACAGCTTGCCACGGGCCGCTCGAGCGGCCGCTGGCCGCCGCCCAGTACCAGGCTGAAGTGTCGGTGAAAGCATCGCCCGCGGCGTCGACGATGCGCTCGCAGACCCGGATTTTTTGCCTGGCACCGCGTTCGGCGACGAAACAACGCCACAGTCGTTCGTGCAGGTCGCGCTCCAGACGGGCCTGGGCGATGCCGTAGCCCAGGGCGCGGTAGCAGTCGGCAGCCGGATGCAGCATGCGGGTCGGGGCATTCACCTGGCGCAGCACCAGCACCTGCTCGCCGTCGGTCAGGCGCGCGATGGCGCCTGGAAAGCGTTCGGCGAAGCGGCGTTCGACGGCGCTCATCGCCAGCGGCCGCAGCGGCGCACCGTCCCACTCGCTGGGCCATTCATGGAAGACGCTGGCGGCAGCGCCCGGCGTCGATCGATGCAGCGCCGAGCTGCCCGACCAGGCCAGGCAGAGCAGCATCGCGAGCGCGAACACCGCCTTGTGCAGGATGCGGTGCACGAAGCGGTTGGCGAAGCAGCGCTCAAGCAGCGGGACGGCCATGGCGGTCTCCTCGGGAAGTGGTCATCACCCATGCAATGCCGCCGCAGACGCCGGCCAGCAGCACCAGGCCGAAGGCATCGTGCAGCCAGGCCGCGGGCGCATGGCCGGTGGCTTCGAGCGCCACCAGCACGCTGTTGCGCACGATGTTGCCGGCCAGCACCAGCAGGCCGACGGCCGGCAGCCGTGCCAGGAAGCGCCGGTCGTCGCGCCGGGCCCAGAGCGCGACCACGCAGGCCGTGAAATAGCCGAGCCAGACCATCTGCACGCCCGAGCAGGGTGCGTCGACGATGACCAGCTGGCCTTCGATCCACAGGCTGCTGCCTTCGCGCGCCACCTCGAAGCCCGGTGCCAGCAGCCAACGGCTGGCCTCGGCGGTGATCACGCGCAGCGGATAGCCGGCATAGAACTGCAGGGAAGACAGCAGCGGCAGCGCCAGCACCGCCAGCCCGGCGACCGGCCACGAGGCGACCTGTCGGGGCAGGAAGGCCAGCAAGGCACAGGCCAGCGCCAGCATGGCGATGAGCGCGGCGGCCAGGGGCGGCAGCGAGGGCAGCGGGCCGACGCCGGTGCGGCCCAGCGTGGCGGCCAGCGTGGCCCCCGCGGCCAGCGCCAGCCAGCCGAGGCGCGGCGCGGCGCGCAGCTCGCGTCGCAGCGCGGCGACCAGCACGCCCAGGGCCGCGAGCGCCAGCAGGCCGAGCGGATCGTCGGAGCGGTCCAGCATCCGCTGTCCCATCCAGAGCCAGGTCGGCGCCAGCGCGGCGGCCTGCAGCGCGAGCCAGCCCGGGGCCGGTGCGCGGTCGAGCCGGATCCCGGCCTCGACGAGGCGCGGGTGGCGGCTTGCGAGTGAGGCAAGAGTCGTCGTCATGGTTCTTCTGATCGGTTGAGGACAGTCCCGCAAGGTCTCACGAGGTCAGCCGCCGGCGGTCGTTGCGGCGGGCGCGGCGCCGCAGCATCGCCAGCATCGAGAGCACCACCGCGATCGCACCCAGCGTCTCGGGCTCCGGCGTGCTCGGCACCTCGGCGCCCAGGCTCTGGCCGAGCGCGAGTTCGCTCACGCCCTGCGGCAGCGGCAGTGGCTGGTCGACGCTGGCGCCGTTCTGGGGCGCCGCGTTGCGCACCACCTGGTCGATCGCGATGAAGCTGGTGTATTGCGTGAGCAGGCCGTAGCGAAGCCCCAGGTCGGTGATGCGCTGGCGCAGCTCGTCGCCGCCCTCCAGCGCTTCCTGGTCGGAGAGGCTCGCGATGCGATGCCGTGCCCACAGGCTGCGCAGCGCGGCCGCGTCCCGGCGCGCCTGCGGGTCCACCTTCAGCACCTGCTGGTACGGACCCTCGGCGCTGCGGCCTTCGATCACGAGCCGGCCCTTGGCCTCGCCGCGCCACTTGCCGAACAGGATCACCGGGCGCTCGCCGAGCACGTCGGGGAGCGTCATCGGCTCCACCTCGTAGACATCGAGACCCTCGAAGCGCGCCTTCACCTGGGTCAGCACCGGCGACTCGACCATGCGGCGGAAGCGCGCGGCCTGCTCGGGCGCCTGGACCGGATCGGTGATCACGAAGGGCTCGCCCATGCCGGCGCGCGCCAGGCCTTCCATCAGGTGGCGGTTGACCGAGGAGCCGATGCCGAAGGCGAACAGGTTGGCCTTGGAGAGGTTCCTGCGAACCAGCTCGAAGGCCTCGCGCTCCACCGTGACGTAGCCGTCGGTGACCACCACCAGGGTGCGCGAGACGCCCTCGGCCTTCGGTTCGGCATAGGCGCGCTTCAAGGCCGGGATCAGCTCGGTGCTGCCGCCGCCGCCGTAGTTCTGGATCGTGGCCAGCGCCTGCGTGATGTTGGCGCGGGTGGCCGGCACCGAGTGCGGCGACAGCATCCTGTTGCTGCCCGAGAACAGCAGCACGTTGAAGGTGTCGCTGGGCCGCAGTCCGCCGATCAGGCGCTCGAGCATGACCTTGGCGGTGTCGAGCGGGAAGCCGTGCATCGAGCCCGAGATGTCGACCACGAAGATGTAGTCGCGCGGCGAAACGGCGTTCGCGGCCACCGACTTCGGCGGCTCGACCATCGCGAGGAAGAAGTTCTCGGCGCCGTCGCCGTGGCCCTGGTAGAGCATCAGCCCGGACTGGATCCGCTCGCCCGCGAGCCGCCAGGCGAGCACGAAGTCGCGGTTGTCGGCCGGCCCGGCGCTGCCGGCCAGCGTGACGTCGGCATGGGCATCGCCATCGCGCCGGGCGACCTCGATCGCATGGCTTGCCGAGCGCACTTCCTGCAGCGCCATCGGCACGTCGAGCGCGACCTTGAGCTTGAAGGCGGTGCCCGATGCGACCGCCGCGCGCAGCGTCGGCTGCGCCACCCAGCGGGCCTGCGCGTTCTCCGACTGCGGGCTGTTGTAGCGCGGCCCGACCACGGTCGGATAGACGAACTGGTAGTTGCCGCCCTGAGGCACCAGCAGCTCGGTGTAGCGCAGCGCCACCTTGACCTCGTCGCCCGGCAGGATGTTGGCGACGTTCATCTGGAACACGTTGGGCAGGTGCTGCTCCAGCAGCGCGGCGGTCTTGCCTTCCTTCTTCGCGGCGTCGTAGTCGATGCGGGCCTGCGCCTTCTCGCGGATCTGCGCCGTGATGAGGCGGTCGCCGATCCGCACGTGGAGGGCACCGACCGCGGCGCGGGTCGAGCCCGGGAACACATAGCGCGCCTCGATCGCCCGCTGGCCCTCGTTGCGGTAGGTCTGCGTGACGGTGACGTCGGCGATCACGCCCGAGATCTTCACGTCGACCTCGGTGCCCTTGAGCGGCAGGCGGTCGAGCTCGGGATCGTCGCTCTTGACGAAGAAGTACGGGCTCTCGGTCTTCGCCCGCGGGCCCGGCGCTTCCTGCGCATGCAGCGGGCGTGCGCTCAGTGCGAGAAAGCTCGCGGCGGCCAGCGTCACGGTGACGAGCCAGAGCCAGCGGCCGGGACGGATGGGGGTGGCAGGGGCGTCCATGGTGTTGTTCCTTCTCCTTCTTCTTGTGCGAACTTGCACGGTGCCCACTGTCGGGAGCGAGTGAGAAGGGGGTTCGAAGGTTTCTTGAAGTCGGCGCGCCCGGGGCAGGTTTGTGTGAAGTCCGTGTGAAGTCCCGCGCGTCGGCACTTCACACGGACATCGCGCCCATGGGGAACCATCGGGGCCTGTTCCTGCTCCCTCCCTGCCATGACCCCTTCCTCCGCAACTCCCTCCCGAGCGCCGACCTGGCGCCGCCCGGCAGCCTGGATCGCCGCGCTGTCGGCCGGCACCGTCGTCGTCCTGGCGATCGCCGGAGGCATCGCGGTGGCCACCATCTACCCGCGGCTCCCCGACGTCGCGCAGCTGTCGGACTACCAGCCCAAGCAGCCGCTGCGGGTCTATTCGGCCGAGGGCACGCTGATCGGCGAGTTCGGCGAGGAGCGCCGCAACCTGACGCCCTTCGCGCAGATTCCCCAGGTCATGAAGGACGCGGTGCTGGCGGTGGAGGACGCGCGCTTCTACGAGCACGGGGGCGTCGACTACAAGGGCTTCGCGCGCGCCGCGCTGGCCAGCCTGCAGGGCGGGCGCAAGCAGGGCGCCTCGACGATCACGATGCAGGTGGCGCGCAACGTCTACCTGAGCTCGGAGCGCACCGTGCGGCGCAAGACCTGGGAGATCCTGCTGGCGCTGCGCATGGAGCGCGAGCTCACCAAGGACCAGATCCTCGAGATCTACCTGAACCAGATCTACCTGGGCAACCGGGCCTACGGTTTCGCGACCGCCGCCGAGACCTATTTCGGCAAGCCGCTGCAGGACATCACGATCGCCGAGGCCGCGATGCTGGCCGGCCTGCCGAAGGCGCCGGGCACCAACAACCCGGTGGCCAACCCGCGCCGCGCCCGCGCCCGCCAGCTCTACGTGATCGATCGAATGCAGGAGACCGGCTTCATCACCGCCGCGCAGGCCGACGCCGCGCGCCGTGAGCCGCTGCAGTTGCGCGACGCCGCCGATCCGTCGCGGCTGCATGCCGAGTACGTGGCCGAGACCGTGCGCCAGATGATGCATGCGCAGTACGGCGACAGCATCTACACCAGCGGGCTCAAGGTCACGACCTCGCTGATCGCGGCCGAGCAGCAGGCGGCCTATCGGTCGCTGCGCCGCGGCATCATGGACTACGAGCGGCGCCAGGCCTATCGCGGGCCCGAGGCGGTCATCGATCTGCCGGCCGATCCGAAGGCGCTCGACGACGCGGTCGATGACGCGCTGGCCGAGCATCCGGACAACGGCGACCTGATCGCCGCCGTGGTGCTGCAGGCCAGCGCCAAGGAGGTCACGGCGGTGCGCGCCAATGGCGAGACGCTGCAGATCAGCGGCGAGGGCCTGAAACCGGCGCAGTCGGGCCTGTCCGAGAAGGCGGCGCGCAACATCCGCATCCGCCCCGGTGCCGTGATCCGGGTCGCGCGCACGCCGAAGAACAGCTGGGAGATCACGCAGCTGCCCGAGGTCGAAGGCGCGTTCGTCGCCATCGACCCGCGCAGCGGCGCCATCCAGGCGCTGGTCGGCGGCTTCGACTTCGGCAAGAACAAGTTCAACCACGCGACGCAGGCCTGGCGCCAGCCCGGCTCGAGCTTCAAGCCCTTCATCTATTCGGCCGCGCTCGAGAAGGGCTTCACGCCGGCCACCGTGGTCAACGACGCCCCGCTGACCTTCGAGGCGGGCGCCAACGGCACGGCGTGGGAGCCGAAGAACTACGACGGCGGCCACGACGGGCCGATCACGCTGCGGCGCGCGCTCCAACAGTCGAAGAACCTGGTCACGCTGCGGGTCATGCAGTCGATCGGCGCCGACTATGCGCAGGACTGGGTCACGCGCTTCGGCTTCGAGCGCGAGAAGCAGCCGGCCAACCTGCCGATGGCGCTGGGCGCCGGCTCGGTGACGCCGATGCAGATGGCGGCCGGCTACGCGGTGTTCGCCAACGGCGGCTATCGCGTCAATCCCTACCTCGTGACGCGGGTCGCCGACGCCCGGGGCAAGGTCCTGATGGAGACCGAGCCGCCGGTGCTGGACGAGGCCCGGCGCGCGATCCCTGAACGCAATGCCTTCCTGATGGATTCGCTGCTGCAGAGCGTGGTGAAGGGCGGCACCGCCTCGAGGGCCTACCAGGCGCTCCGGCGCGATGACCTGTACGGCAAGACCGGCACCACCAACGACTCCTTCGACACCTGGTTCGCGGGCTTCCAGCCGACGCGCGTGGGCATCGCCTGGGTCGGCTACGACACGCCGCGCCAGCTCGGCGTGCGCGGCGAGACCGGCGGCAGCCTGAGCCTGCCGATCTGGACCGGCTACATGCAGTCGGCGCTCAAGGGCGTGCCGGTGGCGGCGCTGAAGCCATCCGACGGCGTGGTGCAGGTCGACGGCGAGTGGTACTACGACGACTACGCGCCGGGCCGCGGCGTGGCCAGCCTGGGCCTCGACGCCGCGCTGGCGCCGCTGCCGGCCGAGGACCTGGCCGGCGTGCCCGTGAGCCCGCCGGCGCCACCCGAAGAGCGCAGTCGCATCCTCGATTTCTTCCGGTAGTTGGCTCTCCCCCAGGTTGGCTCACTTCGTGTAGCCGCCCACCCCCTCGCCGGGGGCAACACCAGCGGCCCGGCGAAGCCGGTT
This sequence comes from Variovorax sp. P1_G12, assembly GCF_056405555.1. Lineage (NCBI taxonomy): Bacteria > Pseudomonadati > Pseudomonadota > Betaproteobacteria > Burkholderiales > Comamonadaceae > Variovorax > Variovorax sp. P1_G12. Next base: position 95,544 of record NZ_JBFUBW010000015.1, read on the forward strand.
CCGCGGTGGCACTGTTGCTCGCCCCCAGGTTGCCCCGCACTTCGTGTCGGGGCGCCCACCCCCTACCGGGGGCAACACCAGCGGCCCGGCGAAGCCGGTTCCGCGGTGTTTCACGAAGGGGCCGGGCTGCGCCGGCCGCGCAGAGGCGGGGTCGCTCCTACACTTGCGGCTGCCACAACGCCCTCTCTTGCCGCCCCCCATGGAAACTCTCACCCTGGTGACGCTCATCGTCATCGGCGCCTACCTCGTCAAATCCCAGCACCAGCGACAGCGCATCGCGCTGCTGGGCAGCCACCTGGGCCACTACCAGATCGAGAAGCTGATGGAGAACCTCACCGAGGGCTACCTGCGCTGCCTGGGCGAGGACGATCCCGAACGCCGCGAGCAGATCTGGCGCCTGCTCGACACCACCGAGGAAAAGCTGTCGGCCCAGTTCGACAGTTTCGCGGCCGAGTTCGCCCGGGTCGGCGAGAAGGAGGCGCGCGTGAGCAAGCTGCCGCTCGCGCTGCCTTTCGCGCAGCAGTTGTTCCCGGCCGCGACCTTCGATCTGCGCCAGGCCTTCGCGATCCATGCGCGCGGCATCGCCGCGGTCATGCGCAACGAGCGGCACCGGCCATCGAAGGCCAAGGCCTTCATGATGTCGGCCGAGCTGTTCCTGATGCAGCACAGCTGCCACTGGTACTGCAAGTCGAAGGCCGTGGCTTCTGCGCGCCTGCTGGCGCGCCACAAGACCTCCTATGAGCAGGTGCTCGATGCGGTCAGCCCCGAGACCCGCAAGGCCTACGCAGAGCTCACCGGTCAGTGATGTGACAGCAGCGGCAGCGTGAGCGTGGCCAGCGCGCCGCCGCGCGGTGCGTTGGCGAGCTCGACCCGGCCGCGGTGCAGCGCCGCGATCTCCTTCACGAAGGCCAGGCCCAGGCCGGTGCTCTTCTTCTGGCTGTGCGGCCGGGCGAGCGAATAGAACTTCTCGAACACCTTGTCCTTGGCGTAGTCCGGGATGCCCTGGCCGCGGTCGCGCACGCTCACGACGGCGCGGCGCGAGCTGGCCTCCAGTGCCAGCAGGACTTCGGCGCCCGCGGGCGAGAAGTCGATCGCGTTGTCGAGCAGGTTGCTGATCGCTCGGCGCAGCAGGAAGGGGTCGCCCTCGACGCTGGCCTCGGCGTGGATCGCCACCTGCACCCGGACCTCGCGCCTGGCCGCCGCGGCCTGGGCGCCGGCGGCCACGTCCTGCAGCAGCGGGGCCAGCGCCACCGGTTCGCTGCGGTCGAGCGCGCGCCGCGTCTCGAGCGCGGTGAGCTCCATCATGCGGTCGACGATCTCCTGGATGCGCTGGGTCTCGTGCGCGATGTTGCCGAGGAAGCGTTCGCGCTCGGCCTGCGGCATCGACGGCTCCTGGATCAGCTCGGCGGCGCCGCGGATCGCCGACAGCGGGCTCTTGATCTCGTGCGTGAAGGTCTGGACGTAGTCGGCGACGTAGTTGCGGCCGGTGAAGGCGTCGCGCAGCTCGCCGAGGCCGCTGCGCAGCGTGTCGACCGCCCGGCGCAGCATGCGCCCGAGGCTCGGGCTGCGCTGCGCGCGCAACCAGCCCACGTAGTCCGAGATCAGCCCGAAGGGCCGCACCAGCCAGATCGAGACGATCACCGCGCCCACCAGCAGCGCCAGCGCCGAGCCGACGCCGACGCCCAGCGTGCGGGCCCGGGCGTCCTCGACGAACTGGCCGAAGCTCTGCACCGGCTTGCCGACGCTGACCACGCCGACGATCTCGTTGCCCCAGCGCACCGGCGCGCCCACGTACATCACCGAGCTCAGCGGATCGCCCGCGATGTCGCGCGTGGTGCGGGCGCCGTAGGTGCCGGCCAGCGAGCGCTTGACGTCGCTCCACTGCGAGAAGTCGGCGCCCAGGTTGCGGCCCAGCGAATCGAACAGCACGCGGCCGTTGCGGTCGGTGACATACATGCGCAGTTCGACGTGGCGCTTGTGCAGGTTGTAGATCTGGGCCGAGAACTGGCGCGCATAGACCGAGCGGAACAGCGGCTCGAGCCGCGTGGTGTTGATCGCGCCGGCGATCACGTCCTGCTCGACCAGGCTGGCCATCAGCTGCGAGGCTTCGACCAGCGACTCCTCGGCCGACTCGCGGTAGCGCGGGTCGATGTCGATCACCACGCGGTAGAGCAGGAAGGCGATGCCCGCCGTGTAGATCAGCAGAATCCCGAGAAAGATGCGCGTCCGGCTCGTCATTTCATGGCCCCCACGCTTCCCCACTTCGTGTGGGTCGCTGCCCCCCGAGGGGGCCGCAGGCCGCCTTGGGGCGGCCCGGCGCCGGCCTGAATGGCCCCCACGCTTGCCCACTTCGTGTGGGTCGCTGCCCCCCGAGGGGGCTGCAGGCCGCCTTGGGGCGGCCCGGCGCCGGCCTGAATGGCCCCCACGCTTGCCCACTTCGTGTGGGTCGCTGCCCCCCGAGGGGGCCGCAGGCCGCCTTGGGGCGGCCCGGCGCCGGCCTGGTACTCATGGGGTGGGCGGCAGGTCTTCGTTCAACGCGTAGCCCGTCCCGCGCAGCGTGCGGATCGGATCGACCGCGGGCGCGATCGCCTTGAGCTTGGCGCGCAGGGTCTTCACGTGCGCATCCACCGTGCGGTCGAAGCTGTCGCTGGCTTCGTCCCAGACCAGTCGCAGGAGGTCGTCGCGCGTGTAGACGCGGCCGGGGCGCTGCACCAGCAGCCGCAGCAGGCCGTACTCGTAGCGCGAGAGTTCCAGCAGGCGGCCGTAGTAGCGGATCTGCATGCGTTCGCTGTCGAGCGCAAACGGCGTGGCCGGCGCCTCCGGGGCCGGAGTCGGGGCTGCGGGCGCCGCTGCGGGGGCTGTCGCGCTCTGCGCGCCGCGTCCGCTGCGGCGCAGGATGGTCCGCACCCGCGCCACCAGCTCGCGCGGCGAAAAGGGCTTGGCGATGTAGTCGTCGGCGCCCAGCTCGAGGCCGACCACGCGGTCGATCTCGTCGCTGCGCGCGGTCAGGAACATCATCGGCACCTGCGCGCCGCCGGGCAGCGCCTGCAGCCGCTTGAAGAGCTCGAAGCCGTTCATGTCGGGCAGGCCGACGTCGAGGATCGCGAGCGCGGGCGGCTCGGCCGCGAACTGCGCGATGGCCTGCTCCGCGGTGGCGCACCAGACCGGCACGAAGCCGTCGGTGCGCAGCACGTATTGCAGGGTGTCGGCGATGCCGGACTCGTCTTCGGCGATCAGGATCCGGGGGTGAAAAGGCATGGGCGGATGGTAGCGGGGCGCTCGCCTCGGGCGGGCCCCGCGCTCCGGGAGCGCGCGGCTCAACGCAGATCGAAGCAGCAGCCGGAGTAGAAGGCCTGGTCGCCACCCTCGACGAACGGCACCTCGATCGGCTTGCCCTCGTTGCGCCACGCATCGCGGCGCTGGTAGCCGCACTCCATCAGTTCGTTCAGCAGGGTGTCCTGGTGCTGGATGCGGCAGGGACAGACCGCGAAGCCGATGCTGTTGAGCGTGAACAGTGTCCGGTCGGGGTGAGTCGCTGCCGTGTTGATCACGATGCGCTTCGGCTTCACGGGCATCTGGGCGAGCATTTCCGAGATCCGCAACGGCAGGTATTGCAGGCTGCCCGACGCGTACAGGACGTCGTATCCGCTGGCGTCGCGATAGTCGGTCGTGAAGTCGAGCTGGGACGTTACTTCGCGCTGGAGGGCGAGTTCCTGGCCCGTCTGCACGACGCCGGGCAGGTCGCAGACAGTCCAGCGCAGGTTCGCAGGGTAGGGAAGCACGCGGCGGAAGGCGTAGTACTTGATGCCGATGTGGCCACCCAGGTCGAAGATGCTGCGCATGCCCCCGTCGAGCGCGCGCCCGAGCCAGAACAGGCCCGGGTAGTCGTAGAAATAGATCTGGTGGCTATAGAGCGCCTTGGCCGCCTCCGCGTCGTCGTAGCCGACCGCCTTGCCGGGTGGCGCATTGGCGTGTGCAGCGGTAAAGCTCTCGAACGAACCCATGAACAGGTCCTCGCTCTGGGGATTCTCCAGAAACTTGCGCCGATAGGCAGCTTCGCGGACGGAGGAAGGCAGCAGGCTCGAGAACATGGAGCGTCTTTCTGTCCAGGGTTTTTGCTGCACGCATTTTGCACTTTGAAACACAAAGTATTCAACTGTTCTCTCGTTTTGGCGCGCTGCGCGTCCTTCGGCGCGAAGCAAGCGGGCTATTGGGCCTGGTAGCCGGCGTTCTCGATCGCCACGATGATGTCCCGTCGAGGATGCTCGCTGACCACATCGACGTGGCCGGTCTCGAGATCCACCGTGACTTGCGCACTGGGATCGATCGTCTGGACGGCGCTCTGCACCACACCGGCGCAGTGCCCGCAACTCATGCCCGTGACCTGGAACTTCTGGCTCATCGTGTTGGCTCCTTCATGTGAACGAATGACGAGTTTGAACCTTTCCCGCATGCCAATGTCCAGCATGGGGGTGCTGTGTGTTGTACAAACAGCCGATATCTTTCACTCCCTTGCCATGCGAATCCTACTGGTCGAAGACGATGAAGTCCTGCGCGGCGTGGTGCTGCGCAGCCTGGGCGATGCCGGCCACCGCGTCGACGTGGCGGCCAACGTCGAGGACGCCGACCACCTGTGGCGCGTACAGACCTTCGATGCCGTGCTGCTGGACCTGAACCTGCCGGCCACTGCGAACCCGACCAGCGGCCTGGCCAGCGGGCTGGTGGCGCTGCGGCAGGCGCGCGCCCGCGGCGACCGCACGCCGGTGCTGGTGCTGACGGCACGCGACCGCACCGACGAGCGCATCGCGGGCCTGGACGCGGGCGCGGACGACTACCTCGGCAAACCCTTCGATCTGGCCGAGGTTGAGGCCCGGCTGCGGGCGCTGGTGCGCCGGGCCCAGGGCACCGAAGACATCGCGCTGCTCGGGCACCTGCGGCTCGATCGGCGGGCTCGCCGCTTCGCGGTCGGCGGCGTACCGCTCGACCTGCCGGCGCGCGAGTTCGAGGTGCTGTGGGAGCTGATGAGTCCGCCAGGCCGCACGATCAGCAAGCGCGAGCTGTCGGACAAGCTGTCGACCTTCGACGAGTCCCTGGGCGACAACGCGCTCGAAGCCTTCATCTCCCGCCTGCGCAAGAAGCTGGTCGCCAGCGGCGCCGTCATCCGGACCCTGCGCGGCATCGGTTACCTGATGGAAGCGGAGACGTGAGTGCGGGCGCGGCGGCGGCGCCGTCGCTGACCGCGCGGGTGTTGCGCCGCGTGCTGCCGCCGCTGGGCCTGACGTGGCTGCTGGGCACGGCGGTGGCGCTGCTGGTTGCCAGTTATTTCACCGAGCAGGCCTTCGATCGCGCGCTCCTCGACGACGCTTATTCGGTGTCGGCCAGCGTGCGCGCCGGCGAAAGCGGTCTCGACCTCCTGCTGTCGCCGCGCGATATCACCAACGTCCTGTTCGACCAGTCGGAAACGGTCTTCTTCGCGGTGCTGCGGCCCGACGGTTCGCTGCTCGCCGGTGACCGGGGGCTGGTGGCACCGGCACCCGAGGAGGGCGTGCGCCACCGCTTCTCGCGCATCGAATACCGGGGCCAGACCTTGCGCGCGGTCGTGCTGGACCACGAAGCGCCGGCTGCCTATCGCGTGATCATTGCCCAGACCACGCGCGCGCGCGCGACGCTGATCGAGAAGCTCCTGATCTATTCGCTGGCGCCTCAGCTGGTGTTGCTCGCGTTGCTCGCGGGCTGGCTCTGGCGCGGCATCGAGCGCGAGCTCCACCCGCTGGGCGAACTCAGGCGCACGCTGGAGCAGCGTAGCGCGCATGACCTGGCGGCCGTGCCGGTGGCGCGCACTTCGCGCGAACTCGAGCAGCTTGGCGACACGCTCAACGCGCTGCTCGAGCGGCTGGCCCAAAGCGCCTCCGCGCAGCGCGAGTTCGCCGGCAACGTCGCGCACGAGCTGCGCACGCCGCTCGCGGGCATCCGCGCGCTGGCCGACTACGGCCTGGCCCAGCAGAGCCCGGCCGTTTGGCGCGAGCAGCTGCAGCAGATCGCGCAGAGCCAGGCCCGCGCCAGCCGCCTGGTCGACCAGTTGCTGGCGCTGGCGCTGGCCGACGAGGGGCGCACCGGCCTGCAACGCGAGACCCTGCGCCTGGACCAGCTGGCGCAGCAGGCGGTGCTGCGGCATCTGGCGCGCGCCGACGCCCGGGGCGTGGACCTGGGCGCACTGGGCCTGGACGAGGCGGTCACGGTGCAGGCCAATGCCGCGCTGGTCGAGGGCATCCTCGACAACCTGATCGACAACGCGCTGCGCTACGGCGGACGCACCATCACCGTGGAACTCTCCGGTCTCACGCTCGGGGTGGCCGACGATGGCCCGGGCATTGCGCCCGAGGCCGAGCGCGACCTGCTGCAGCGCTGGGCCCAGGGGCCGGCCGGGCGCAAGCTCGGGCAGGGGGCGGGACTGGGCCTGGCGATCGTGGCGCGCTACGCGAAGCTGCTCGGTGCGGAACTCAGCTTCGCGCGCGCCTCGGAGGCCGGCGGGCTGCGCGTCAGCGTGGCCTTCGAGGCGCCTCAGGCCAGCGCGGGATAGTCGATGTAGCCGGCTTCGCCGCCGCCGTAGAACGTGCTCTTGTCCCAGGCATTCAGCGGCGCGCCTTCGCGCAGGCGGCGCACCAGGTCGGGGTTGGAGATGAAGGGCTTGCCGAAGGCGACGAGGTCGTCGCCTTCCTTCAGCGCCTCTTCGGCCAGCGGCTTGTCGTAGCCGTTGTTGACCATCCAGGCGCCCTTGCCGCCGGCCTTGCGGTAGGCCGCCTTGAGGGCCTCGTAGTCGAAGGGCCGATCGTCGAGCTCGCGCGGGCCGCCGGTGGCGCCTTCGATGACGTGGATGTAGGCCAGGCCGAGCGGCGCCAGGTGCCTGACGACGAAGTCGAACAGCGGCTGCGGGTCGGCGTCATGGACGTCGTTGGCGGGCGTGACGGGCGACAGGCGGATACCGGTGCGGCCGCCGCCCACCGCATCGACCACCGCGCGCGTCACCTCCAGCAGCAGGCGGGCGCGGTTGGGGATGCTGCCGCCGTAGTCGTCGGTGCGCTCGTTGCTCCCGGTCTTGAGGAACTGGTCGAGCAGGTAGCCGTTGGCGCCGTGGATCTCGACGCCGTCGAAGCCGGCGGTCTCGACCGCGTTGCGCGCCGCGGCCGCATAGGCGTGCACGATGCCCGGCAGTTCGGCGGCGTCGAGCGCGCGCGGCTCCGAGGTGTCGACGAAGGTCGGCACGCCGTCCTTGATCAGCACGGTCTTGGTCCTGGCCGTGATCGCGGAAGGGGCCACCGGCTTGCCGTTGTCGGGCTGCAGCTCGGTGTGCGAGACGCGCCCGACATGCCAGAGCTGGACCACGATCTTGCCGCCCTCGGCATGCACGGCGTCGGTCACGCGCTTCCAGGCGTCGAGTTGCTCGGTGCCGTAGAGGCCGGGAACGTCGGCGTAGCCCTGGCCCTGCTGGCTGATCGCCGTGGCTTCGGTGATCAGCAGGCCGGCCGAGGCGCGCTGTGCGTAGTAGGTGGCGGTGATGTCGCCCGGCACCGCGTTGGGTGAGCGGTTGCGCGTCAGCGGCGCCATGACGATGCGGTTGCCGAGTGCGAGATCGCCGGCCTGGACGGGATCGAAAAGAGTGCTCATGCCTGGGTGCCTTGTGGTGACGTGAATGAAGAAGACGGCGCCAGGGTAAACCCGGAACCGCAACCCTGCTGTCGCGGGGTTGTCGCTTTGGTGCTAAGCGATGCCGCAGAATGGGCGCCCGCCCCATGCCTTCGACCGCCGCCACGCTCTCGCCCGCCCAAGCCCTTCGTCTCGCGCTGGCCCTGTCGCTGGGGGCGGCGGTCTCGCTCGGCATCACCCGTTTTTCCTACGGCCTGCTGCTGCCGCCGATGCGCGCGGACCTGGGCTGGAGCTATGCGCTGGCCGGCGGCATGAACACCGCCAACGCCGCGGGCTACCTGCTCGGTGCCATGCTGACGCCCGCCCTGATGCGTCGTTTCGGCCCTGTCCGGCTGCTGGTCGGCGGCGCGGTCGCGGCCAGCGTCTTCATGGCCGCCAGCGGCTTCTTCACTTCGGCCCCGGCCCTCTTGCTGCAGCGGCTGCTGGCCGGTCTCGCGAGCGCCTGGGTGTTCGTCGCCGGCGGCCTGCTGGCGGCGCGGCTGGGTGTCTCGCAACCCTCGCGCGCGGGGTTCCTGCTGGGCCTCTATTACGGCGGCACCGGATTGGGCATCACGCTGTCGGCACTGATGGTGCCGGCCGTGCTGCAGGCTGCGGCGGGCGCGCCGCATGGCTGGGCCTGGGCCTGGTGGGCGCTGGCGCTGGCGAGCGTCGCCGCGACGGCCGTGCTGGCGCTCGCGGTGCGTGCGATGCCGGGGGAGGGCGTGGTCGCGAGTCCGGCGTCGAGGCTGCCGCTCATGGCCGATGGCCACTCGCCGGTGCGGCGATTCGGCTGGGCCCTCGCGGGCTATGCACTCTTCGGTGCCGGCTACATCGGCTACATGACCTTCGTGATCGCGCTGCTGCGCGAGCAGGGTGCGAGCCCGGGCGAGATCACCTGGTTCTACGCCTTGCTCGGGGTCGCCTGCGTCGCTTCGTCACGGCTCTGGGCGGGGCTGCTGGACCGCTTCCGCGGCGGTGGCCCACAGGCGCTGCTGAACGCGCTGCTGGGCGTGGCCACCCTGCTGCCGGTGCTGAGCCCGGCCTGGCCGGTGACCCTGGCCTCGGGCCTGATGTTCGGCGCGGTGTTCCTGTCGGTGGTGGCCTCGACCACGGCGCTGGTGCGCCACAACCTGCCACCGGCCCAATGGGCGACGGGCATCAGCGCCTTCACGATCGTGTTCGCGCTGGGCCAGATCGTCGGCCCGACCGTGACCGGCTGGATCTCCGACGGCCAGGGCGGGCTGGCCGGAGGCCTGCTGGCCTCGGCCCTCACGCTGTGGCTCGGCGCCCTGCTGGCTTGGCGCCAGCGCCCTGGCTAGTGTTCACCCAGGCTGGCGTGATTTGCAGTTCACAGGCCAGCGAAGCGAAGCCCGTTCGTGAAACACCGCGGATCTGGCTCTGCCAGGCCGCTGGTGTTGCCCCCGGTAGGGGGTGGGCGGGCTACACGAAGTGAGCCCAACCTGGGGGCGAGCCTACTTCAAGCCTTCGGCCTTCAGCGCCTCCTGCACGGCGGGCCGGGCGGCGACGCGCGCATGCCAGGCGTTCAGGTTCGCGAATTTCGAGATGTCCAGGCCGGTGGGCTTGGCCCAGTTGGTCACCGTGAACAGGTAGCCGTCGGCGACGCTGAAGTGCTCGCCCATCAGGAAGTCCTTGTCGGCCAGCTCGCTGTCGAGCCATTCGTAGCGCGACAGTAGCCGGGTCTTCGAGAGGGTCTTGGCTTCCTCGGGCATGTTCGGGTTGAACAGCGGCGAGAAGCCCTTGTGCATTTCGGTGCCGACGAAGGTCAGCCATTCCTGCAGGCGATAGCGCTGCATCGTGCCGTTGGCCGGTGCCAGGTTCTTGGTCGGCGCCAGGTCGGCGATGTACTGCACGATGGCCGGGCCTTCGCGCAGGCGCGTGCCGTCGTCGAGTTCGAGCATCGGCACGTAGCCCAGCGGGTTGATGCCGTAATAGTCGGTACCGTCCTGCAGCTTGTGGCTCTTGGTGCTCGCGAGCACCGGCTCGAAGGCCAGGCCGGCCTCGCGCAGCGCGATGTGGGGTGACAACGAGCAGGCGCCCGGCGAGTAATACAGCTTCATTCGAAAAACTCCAGTGATTAGGCGAAACGCGTTCTTGACGACGCGAGGCCGATGCTAGCGGTTTGGCGATGGACGCGTTTTTGCTTCGCCGGCCTCGCGCCCTGCCAACCACGTTGCTATTAAAATGATAGCAATACTTCCAGCGCAGATGGCCCGTGGCGCGGATGCCAGGCTTGGCGTGCTTGTCCCCAAAGGGTGCACGGAGGCGCGCCGGCGATTAAAATTGACGCCCCCTTTCCGAGAGCGCATGCCTCCTGCGCCCCTTTCCATGCTGTACCCCGAAGAATTCGATGTGATCGTCGTCGGCGGCGGCCATGCCGGCACCGAAGCCGCGCTGGCTTCCGCGCGCATGGGCGCCCGCACGCTGCTGCTCACCCACAACATCGAGACCTTGGGGCAGATGAGCTGCAACCCCTCGATCGGCGGCATCGGCAAGGGCCACCTCGTGAAGGAAGTCGACGCCCTCGGCGGCGCCATGGCCATCGCGACGGACGAGGGCGGGATCCAGTTCCGTGTCCTGAATTCGAGCAAGGGGCCGGCCGTGCGAGCGACCCGGGCGCAGGCCGACCGGGTCCTGTACAAGGCCGCAATCCGTCGCCGCCTCGAGAATCAGCCCAATCTGTCGCTGTTTCAGCAGGCGGTCGACGATCTGATGATCGAAGGCGATCGTGTGGTGGGTGCGATCACGCAGGTGGGCATCGCCTTCCGGGCGCGGGCGGTGGTGCTCACGGCCGGCACTTTCCTGGACGGCCGCATTCATGTGGGATTGGACAACTACCAGGCTGGGCGCGCCGGCGACCCGCCCGCGATCAGCCTGTCGGCGCGGCTCAAGGAACTCAAGCTGCCGCAAGGCCGCCTGAAAACCGGGACGCCGCCGCGGCTCGACGGCCGGACCATCGATTTCTCGAAGTGCACCGAGCAGCCTGGCGACGGCATGCCGGGCGGCGCCGGGCCGATGCCGGTCTTCAGCTTCATGGGCCACAAGGACATGCATCCGCAGCAGATGCCCTGCTGGATCACGAACACCAATGCCCGAACGCACGACATCATCCGCTCGGGCTTCGACCGCAGTCCGATGTTCATGGGCAAGATCGACGGCATCGGGCCGCGCTACTGCCCGAGCGTCGAGGACAAGATCAACCGCTTCGCCGACAAGGAAAGCCACCAGATCTTCCTCGAGCCCGAAGGGCTGACCACCCACGAGTACTACCCGAACGGGATCTCGACCAGCCTGCCTTTCGACATCCAGTACCAGCTGGTGCGCTCGATGGTCGGCCTGGAGAACGCTCACATCCTGCGGCCGGGCTACGCGATCGAATACGACTACTTCGACCCGCGTGAGCTCAAGAGCAACTTCGAGACGCGTGCGATCCGGGGCCTCTTCTTTGCCGGACAGATCAACGGCACCACCGGCTACGAGGAGGCTGCCGCCCAGGGACTGTTTGCCGGCCTCAATGCTGCACTGCAATGCAGGGGGGAGGGCCCCTGGCTGCCGCGCCGCGACGAGGCCTATCTGGGCGTGCTGGTCGATGACCTGATCACCAAGGGCGTGACGGAGCCTTACCGGATGTTCACCAGCCGCGCCGAGTTCAGGCTGCAGCTGCGCGAGGACAACGCCGATATGCGGCTGACCGAGATCGGCCGGAAACTCGGGTTGGTCGACGATGCGCGCTGGGATGCTTTTTCGCGCAAGCGTGATGTTGTTTCACGTGAAACACAGCGGTTGCGATCGATCTGGGTCAATCCGCGCAACCTGCCGGCGGTCGAATCGGAGCGCGTCCTGGGCAAGGCCATCGAACACGAATACAACCTGGGTGACCTGCTGCGGCGGCCGAACGTCAGCTATGAGTCGCTGATGTCGCTGGATGGCGGAAAGTACGCGGCTGCAGAAACGCTGGGCCCGACCGAGGTGGAACAGATCGAGATCGCTGCCAAGTACTCGGGCTACATCGATCGCCAGCATGACGAGGTGGAGCGGGCTGCGCACTTCGAGAATCTCAAGTTGCCCGAGACCTTCGACTATGGCCAGGTCAAGGCGCTGAGCTACGAAGTTCGCCAGAAGCTGTCAAAGCATCGCCCGGAGACGCTGGGCATGGCTTCGCGCATCTCCGGCGTCACGCCGGCCGCGATCTCGCTGCTGATGATCCATCTTCGCAAGGGCGGGCACCAGGCCTTTGCCCGGGATGCGGCCACGACAGCAACACCGGTCGCCGAATGAACCAGGAGCAACTGCTACGCGAAGGCTCGGCCGCGCTCGGACTGAACTTGAGCGATCTTCAATGCCAGCGCCTGCTGGCCTACGGTGCGCTGATCCTCAAGTGGAACAAGGTGTACAACCTCACCGCGTTGAGGGACCCGGCGACGGTTCTGACTCACCATCTGCTCGACAGCCTGTCGGTGATCCCGCCGCTGGAGAGGAAGTGTCCAGGCGACGCGAGATTGCTGGACGTTGGGGCGGGCGCCGGTCTGCCTGGGGCGGTGATCGCGATCGTTCGGGGCGACATGCAGGTCACCTGCCTCGATGCCGTGGCCAAGAAGGCGGCTTTCGTCCAGCAAGTGGCGTCGGAGCTGGGGCTGAAGAATCTGCGCGGACTGCATGCGCGGGTCGAAATGCTGGCGGGAAGCTACGAGCTGATCAGTTCCCGGGCCTTCGCATCGCTGGCCGACTTCGTTGCAGGCTCTCGCCATCTGCTGGCGCCGGACGGCGTCTGGATGGCCATGAAGGGCAGGGCGCCGGACGACGAAATCGCCCAGCTTCCGGCGGATTGCGAAGTGTTTCACGTGGAACAACTGTCGGTTCCGGGCCTGGATGCCGAACGGTGCATCGTCTGGATGCGAAAACGCGCCGCCTGACAGGCGCTCATTGCGCCGACCTCGCTTAGACTCGACGCACTCCCATTTCAGGCCATTTCCCATGTTCGGCATCGCTGACTACGGCGCGTTCGTCGCCGCCATCATTCTCTTTCTGGCGATACCCGGGCCTGGCAATCTCGCATTGATCACCTCGACCGGCAAAGGTGGGATCCGTGGCGGGCTGGCTGCGACCCTGGGCGTGATCGCGGGTGACCAGGTGCTGATGTGGGCCGCCGTGGCGGGCGTTGCCGCCTTGCTCAGTGCCTACCCGGCCGCATTCAGCGCGGTGCAGTGGGTCGGCGCCGCCTATTTGGCGTGGCTCGGCTTCAAGATGATCCGCGCCAGGCCGGGTGCAGCCCCCATCCTCAATATCCGGCCGCGGCAGTACCTCCAGCAGGCCTTGACGATCACGCTGCTGAATCCGAAGGCCATCGTCTTCTACATGGCCTTCTTCCCGTTGTTCATCGACCCGACGCGGCATCAAGGCTTCCCGACCTTTGCTGCGATGGCGGCCACGATCGCCTTCCTGACCTTCATGTATGGCCTGATCGTGACGCTTCTGACGTATTTCCTGGCCGAGCGCCTGCGCGCCAACCCCCGCGTCTCCGGCATGCTCGGAAAGCTCGCGGGGGTCTTCCTGATCGCCTTCGGCTTCAAGCTGGCCATTTCCAGGTAAGCATGGCCAAGATCTTTTGCATCGCGAACCAGAAGGGCGGCGTCGGCAAGACCACCACCACGGTGAACCTGGCCGCGGGCCTGGCGAAGGTCGGGCAGCGCGTCCTGATGATCGACCTCGATCCCCAGGGCAACGCCACCATGGGGTCGGGCGTCGACAAGCGCCAGCTCGAAACCACCGTGTATGACGTCCTGCTGGAGTCGGCATCGGTGGCCGAAGCCCGCGTGAAGTCCGAGAAGTGCGGCTACGACATCCTGGGTGCCAACCGCGAACTGGCGGGCGCCGAGGTCGAGATGGTTGCCATCGACCGGCGCGAAAAGCGCCTGCGCACGGCGCTCGCCGCGGTCGGCGCCGAGTACGACTTCATCCTCATCGACTGCCCGCCCAGCCTGAGCCTGCTCACGCTCAACGGGCTGTGCGCCGCGCACGGCGTGATCGTGCCGATGCAGTGCGAGTACTTTGCCCTCGAAGGACTGACCGACCTGGTCAACACCATCAAGCAGGTGCACGCCAATCTCAACAAGAACCTGCAGATCATCGGCCTGCTGCGCGTGATGTTCGATCCGCGCATCACCCTCCAGCAGCAAGTGAGCGAGCAACTCAAGGCCCATTTCGGAGAGAAGGTGTTCGACACCGTGATTCCGCGCAACGTGCGGCTGGCCGAGGCGCCGAGCTACGGACTGCCGGGCGTGGTGTTCGACCCGCAGGCCAAGGGCAGCCAGGCCTTCGTGGCCTTCGCGCAGGAACTGGTCGAGAAGATGCCGCCGGCCAGCGCGCTGGCGTCCGAAGCCGCCGCGCCGCCGGTGCCCGCGCCGATGGATGCCCCGCTGGTGGCGGTCCACGCGCCCGAAGGTCCTTGACCATCGCCCCGCAGATGACCGCTCCGAAGATCCTGCTGCTGCCGGGCTGGCAGAACAGCGACCCCGCCCACTGGCAAAGCCGCTGGGAGACGAAGTACCGCGACCATCGCGTCGACCAGCACGACTGGATGCGGCCGCTGCGCGGCGACTGGTCCACCCGGCTCGAGGAAGAGGTGCTGGCTGCCCCTGGCCCGGTCGTGCTCGTGGCGCACAGCCTCGGCTGCATCCTGGTGGCGGCCTGGGCCGCCCACTCCCGCCGGACGGCCAAGGTCCGCGCGGCGCTGCTGGTCGCCCCGGGCGACGTCGAGCGCGAAGACCTCCGCCAGATGATTCCCGGCTGGGCACCGATCGTGCGCCAGCCCCTGCCGTTTCCCGCGCTGATGATCGCGGCCCAGGACGATCCCTACTGCGAGGCCACGCGCTCTCGCGAGATGGCGCGGAACTGGGGTGCCCGGTTCGTCGATGCCGGCGCCCGCGGACATCTCAACAGCGAATCCGGGCTGGGCGACTGGCCCGAAGGCCGGAATCTGCTGAATGACCTACTGAAAGAAGAATGACTTCCATGGCCACCAAAAAACCGAAGGGCCTCGGCCGCGGACTCGAAGCCCTCCTGGGCCCGACCTTCAACGGCTCGGACAGCGCGGTTCTCGATGATGCGATGCCGCCGAACCCGACCACGCTCCAGCTCGACCAGATGGTGCCCGGCGTCTACCAGCCGCGCACGCGCATGGACGAAGGCGCGCTCTACGAGTTGGCCGAGAGCATCAAGGCGCAAGGCATCATGCAGCCGATCCTGGTGCGCCGGCTGGATGCCGACGGGGCGCGCGACAAGAAGGCCGAGTTCGAGATCATCGCGGGCGAACGGCGCTTCCGGGCGGCCGGCCTGGCCGGCCTCGAAAGCGTGCCGGTGCTGGTGCGCGACGTGCCCGACGAGGCCGCCGCGGCCATGTCGCTGATCGAGAACATCCAGCGCGAGGACCTCAATCCGCTTGAAGAAGCCCAGGGCCTGCAACGATTGGTGCAAGAGTTCGGGCTCACTCACGAATCGGCTGCGCAGGCCGTCGGACGCTCCCGCAGCGCCGCCAGCAACTTGCTGCGCCTGCTGAACCTGGCCGAACCGGCCCAGGCCATGCTGATGGCGGGCGACATCGACATGGGCCATGCGCGGGCCCTGCTGTCGCTCGACAAGGGGACGCAGATCACCGCCGCCAACCAGATCGCGGCCAGGAAGATGTCGGTCCGCGAGGCCGAGGCCCTGGTCAAGAAGCTGGCGGCCGAGTTCAGCCTCACGCCCTCGCCGCGGCGCGGCGCGGCGGAAAAATCCCGCGACCTGCTGCGGGTCGAGGAGGAACTCGCCGACCTGCTGGCGGCCGAGGTCGAGGTCCGGGTCAAGAAGCGCACCAAGCGCGGCGGCAAGATCGAGGAGACCGGCGAACTCGCGATTCACTTCGGCTCGCTGGACGCGCTCAACGGCCTGATCGACCGCATCCGCCAAACGGCCTAGCGCAGCGCCGAAGCCATCCCGCTTCCGGTCGATTGATTCAACCGGTTACGGGTCCTATTCTCCTGATGCAACTTTTTAATATTAAAGTTCTAAGGGGAAATCCAAATGGGACTCTACAGACGGCCGTTGGCGGCGGTTGCCGCGGCGGCGCTGCTGCTGGCCGGGTGCGAAACCACCGACATGCAGATGGGCAGCCAGGGTGCGAAGACGGTCGCCACCGGCAGCGCGGCGGGCAGCGCCAGCGCCAACACCAGCGGCGCGCTCGAGAAATGCGCCTCGCCGCTGGGCACCGTGTCGCTGGTCGAGAACCAATCGGCCGGCTGGTACACCATCCTGCGCAATGAATACAAGCTGCCACCCACCGCCAACCTGCTGAAGCTGCTGGTCCAGCAATCGAACTGCTTCGTGGTGGTCGAGCGGGGCGCCGCCGGCATGAACGCCATGTCGCGCGAGCGCCAGCTGTCGCAATCGGGCGAGATGCGCCAGGGCAGCAACTTCGGCGCCGGCCAGATGGTGGCGTCCGACTACGGCCTCTCGCCCGAAATCGTCTTCAGCAACCAGAACGCGGGCGGCGTCGGCGGCGCCCTGGGCGGACTTGTCGGCGGCCGCTACAGCGGCGTGCTGTCCGCGGTCGGCGGCAGCATGCAGACCAAGGAGGCCAGCGCATTGCTGACGCTGATCGACAACCGTTCGGGCGTGCAGGTCGCGGCCTCCGAAGGCAGCGCCTCGAAGACCGATTTCGGCGCCTTCGGCTCGGTCTTCGGCGGCAGCGCCGGGGGCGCCCTGGGCGGCTACACCAACACGGCCCAGGGCAAGGTGATCAGCGCCGCCTTCATGGACGCCTTCAACCAGATGGTCATCTCGCTGCGCAACTACAAGGCGCAGGCGGTCCAGGGCCAGGGCCTGGGCGGCGGCGGCCGCCTGGGGGTGGATGGCGGCGCCGCGCCGTCGCAGACCTCAGCGCCGAAAAAGAAGTAGTAGCTCGCCCCCAGGTTGCCCGGCACTTCGTGTCCGGGCGCCCATCCCCTACCGGGGGCGCAGTCAGCAGCCCGGCGAAGCCGGTTCCGCGACTGCCCACGAGCAGGTGCGCTGCGCGCAGCCGAAGAACAAGGACAGCCTCTTTGCGGCCGGCCGGCGCAGCCAGGCCCGTTGGTGGAACACCGCGGAACCGGCTTCGCCGGGCCGCTGGTGTTGCCCCCGGTAGGGGGTGGGCGCCCCGACACGAAGTGCGGGGCAACCTGGGGGCGAGTCAGAGACTAAATATCTTGCCGGGGTTCATGATGTTCTTCGGGTCCAGCGCGCGCTTGATCGTGCGCATCATGTCGACCGCGCCGACACCGGCCTCGGTCACCAGGAAGTCCATCTTGTGCAGGCCGACGCCGTGCTCGCCGGTGCAGGTGCCTTCGAGGGCGAGCGCCCGGCTCACGAGGGCGTGGTTCAGCTGCTCGGCGGTCACGCGCTCCTCGGGCACGTTGGGGTCGAGCAGGTAGCCGAAGTGGAAGTTGCCGTCGCCCACATGGCCGACCAGGAAGTAAGGGATGCCGCTGGCGTCGGCCTCGGCCACGGACTCGAGCAGGCAATCGGCCAGCCGCGAAATCGGCACGCAGGTGTCGGTCGAGATCACGCGGCAGCCCGGGCGCGACTGCACCGCCGCGAAGTAGCTGTTGTGGCGCGCGGTCCAGAGGCGGGTGCGCTCCTCGGGCGTGCTGGCCCATTCGAAGGCCTTGCCGCCATGGCCGCTGGCCAACTCCTGCACCGTCTCGGCCTGCTCCTTGACGCCGGCCGGGGAGCCGTGGAACTCCATCAGCAGCATCGGTTCCTCGCGCAGGCCGAGCTTGGCGTAGGCATTGACCATGCGCACCGTGTTGACGTCGATCAGCTCGACGCGCGCGATCGGGACGCCGAGCTGGATGATCTCGATCGTGGTGCGCACCGCCGCCTCGATGCTCGGGAACGAGCAGATCGCGGCCGACACCGCCTCGGGCAGCGGGTAGATGCGAAGGGTGACCTCGGTGATCACGCCCAGCGTGCCTTCGCTGCCGACGAACAAGCGCGTCAGGTCGTAGCCGGCGGATGACTTCTTGGCCCGCGTGCCGGTGCGGATCACCTCGCCGCTGGCCGTGACCAGTTCGAGCGCCAGCACGTTCTCGCGCATGGTGCCGTAGCGCACCGCGTTCGTCCCGCTGGCGCGCGTGGCCGCCATGCCGCCGATCGAGGCGTCGGCGCCAGGGTCGATCGGGAAGAACAGGCCGGTGCTCTTGATCTCCTCGTTGAGCTGCTTGCGCGTGACGCCGGGCTGCACCGTCACCGTCAGGTCGTCGGCGTTGACGGAGAGCACGCGGTTCATGCGGCTGACGTCGATGCTGATGCCGCCCTGGACCGCGAGCAGGTGGCCTTCGAGCGAGGAGCCGACACCGAAGGGGATCACCGGCACGCTGTGCTCGCTCGCGAGCTTCACCGCGTCGGCGACCTCCTGGGTGCTCTCGGCGAAGACCACTGCGGAGGGCGGCGGCGCATCGAAGGACGATTCGTCGCGGCCATGCTGCGTGCGCACCGCCAGCGCGGTCGAGCAGCGGTCGCCGAAGCGGGCCTTCAGGGCGGCGATCAGCGCGTCAGGCACCTCGCGCAGCGCGATCTCCGGGGTCAGGTGGGAGGGGGCGGTGGGAGCATTCATGGGGCGCGGTCTCCTGAAGGGTCTAATATTCTAAGAACCCCATTCTCAACCGAACCCGAAAGCACCTCATGGGCAACCGCCTGACACAGATCGCGACGCGCACCGGCGACGACGGCAGCACCGGCCTTGGCGACAACACGCGCGTCCCCAAGGACCACCTGCGCGTGCACGCGATGGGCGACGTGGACGAGCTCAACTCGCACATCGGCGTGCTGCTCTGCGAGCCGATGCCGGCCGCCGTGCGCGAGCTGCTGGTCGATGTGCAGCACCAGCTCTTCAACCTCGGCGGCGAGCTCTCGATGCCGGGCTACACGCTGCTCAAGGCCGAGGCGCTGCTGCAGCTGGACAACGCGCTGGCCGAACACAACGCGGCGCTGCCGCGGCTGGCCGAGTTCATCCTGCCCGCGGGCACCCGCGCCGCCTCGCAGGCGCATGTCTGCCGCACGGTGGCCCGGCGCGCCGAGCGCGCGGTGGTGGCCCTGGGCGCGCAGACCGAGATCAACGCCGCGCTGCGGCACTACCTGAACCGCCTGAGCGACCTGCTGTTCGTGCTCGCGCGCGTGCTCAACCGTGTCGATGGCGGCGACGACGTCTACTGGAAGAGCGAGCGCATGGCCCGGGCCGCAGGCGAGGGCGGTCCCGCCGCCTGAAACGACAAGGAGATTCGACGAATGCCCCCGATCCGGACACGAACCACCCGCCTTGGCGCCGCCTGCGCCGTTCTGGGAGCGGCCGCCTTCTTGCTGCCCTGGGCCGCGCACGGCGCGCAGAGCCCCCCGGCGAAGCAGCAACCGGCCGGGGCGCCCGCCCACGACAGCAAGGTGCTGGGCGGCATCGAACGCGGCGCCGACGCCACAGGCCGCGGGATCGCGCGCGGTGCCGATGCGACCCGGCGCGGCGTGGACCACACGGCCGAGCGCGCCAGCGCGCCGGTGCGTCGCTGGGGCGAGGCCCTGGGCCGCAAGATCACGCCGCACGGCGGCAGCAGGCCGGCCGCCCCGGCGGTCGGCCCGCAAGGCAACTCGCCCTGACCGGCGCCGGGCCGGCTTTACCTTGCTTCACTTCGCCTCTACATGGGCGAGGGGTGCGCGACACACGCGCCTTCCACACTGGACTCCTCATCAACGCAGAAGGAGTTCCGACAATGATCAAGTCAAAGCGCATGGCCGTTGCCGCCGCAGCGCTCGCGATGGGCATGGTGGGAAGCGCCTTCGCGCAGGACACCCGTTTCGATCGCGGATCCGACCGCAATGACCGTTTCGGGCCGCAGCAACAGCAGCCGCGCCATGACGGCCCGGGCTACGACCGTGGTCGCCCCGATGACCGCTCCGACTACCGCCCCGACGACCGCCCCGACGACCGCCCCGACGACCTCCCGGGTCGCCGCTTCGACCACCGGGGCCATCCCCACCCGCAGGCCGAATGGCGCCACGGCGGCCGCGTGCCAAGCGAATACCGGGGCCGCCAGTACGTCGTGGACGACTGGCGCGGGCGCCGGCTGCAGCAGCCGCCGCGCGGCTACCAGTGGGTCGGCGTGGGCGGGGACTTCGTGCTGGCCGCGGCGGCCACCGGCCTGATCGCCCAGATCATCATCGGCCGATAGACAGGCTCAGGCGGCGGAGGGTGCGAGCTGCGCGCAGACGTTGCGGCCGGTGATCGTGAGCCGCAGCCCGCCACCGTGCCATTCGAGCCAGTTCAGTCTCACGTAGGCCTCGATGTCGCTGTCGTCGATCCGGCCGGCCTGGTGCTGCTGGAGGTGGTCGACCGTGGCGGGCAGTGCCTGCCGCAGCCGTTCGCGGGCCGCAGCTTCGCTGGCCTCCCTGGCTGAAATGCGCGTCTGAGAATTCGATGCCATGGCTGATTCGATCCAATCGCTGAGGAAACCGTACCAATGTACGCTTCCTGTCGATCGAGTCACGGACCTTTTTCTCGTTATCGCGCAGGACAAACACCGATCCCGCCGGGCGGCGTCTTCGCCCTACTTGCGCGGCTGCAGCAGCTTGCTGACCTCGTCCACGTTGTCCCGGATCCGCTGGCGCACCACGTCGAAGGCATCGGCCTGCGACTTCGCCGCCATCTCCGACAGCTCGCGGATGTCGTCCAGCGCCTGCTTGAAGGCGGCCTTGCCCATGGCATCGAGCTTGGCGAGCCCTTCGCGCGGATCGGTGCCGGGCAGACCCTTGACGGTACCCTGCCACTCCTCGATCGACGTCTTGAGCATCTCGGTCTGGCGCTGCACCACGGCCTGCAGTCCCTGGTAGGACTTCTCGTTGGCCTTCACCAGCGCCTGCAGGTCCTTGCGTCCGCTCTCGACGATCGCGCCTGCGGCGCCCGCCAGCGGAAGGTTCTGCAACCGCTCGGCCATGCCCTTGAGCGGCTTGACGAAAGCCTCCTGGACGTCGGCCGGCGTGGGGATGCCCCCCGAGCGCGTCTTCTTGGCGGCGGTGGTGCTCGACTTGCTGGTGGCCATGTGCGGTATCTCCAGATTTGAGGTTGGGGTTGCCACGATACGCCCAGTGGGGCGTTTCATGAAAGCCCTTCGCTCACTTGACGAGCTTGAGCGTGCCCTTCATGAGCGAGGAGTGCCCGGGGAAGGAGCAGAAGTAGGTGTAGCTGCCGCCGGCGGCGAGCTTCGCCGGCGAGAAGGTCACGCTGTCGCTTTCGCCGCCGCCGACGATCTTCGTGTGGGCCACGACGCGCGCATCGCCGGCCTTGACGTAGTCCTGCGGCAGGCCGGCGGCGATGCCGTCGGTGGCGACGGCCTGCACGTCGGCGGTCTTGGCCAGCACCCAGTTGTGCCCCATGGCCTGCTTGGGCATCTTGCCGCTGTGCTTGAGCTTGACCGTGAACTCCTTGCAGCTCTGGCTCACCTCGATCGCGGGCTTGTTGAATTGCATGGCGTCGTTGCCTTCGATCTCGACCGTGCATTCGGCGGCAAGCACGGGGGCGGAAGCGAAGGCCAGAACGGCGATGGCGGCGAGACGGTGACGAAGCATGGAAAGAACCTCAAGGAAAGAAACACACACACGCCGCGCACCTTGCGCAGCGCCGGCCTCATTGTCGAGCGTGGTCGACAGCGCTTGTTGACCAGGGTCAATCTCGCCGCGATGGGCCTGCACTTCGGCGCCGCGCCGCGGCGCGTGTGTTGCCCTGGGTCAAGGACACGGGGAGCGAGGCCCGCCCACACTGCCTCCAGTGCCGACACCCATGCGTCGGCCATCACAGGAGAAGCAGAAAAAACATGGTTAGCAGCAGAAATCTCACGCGCACACTGATCGGTGCCATCCTCGGCACCTTGTGCGTCTTGCCCGCGGCGGCGCAGGAGGCGCAGGGCAACTGGCTCGTCCGAGCCCGCGCAGTGCGCATCGACACGGCCAACAAGTCCGATCCGATTCCGTCGCTGGCCGTGCCGGCCGATGCGATCACGGTGAGCGACAAGACCATTCCCGAAGTCGACATCACCTACTTCTTCACGCCGAATATCGCCGCGGAGCTGGTGCTGACGGTGCCGCAAAAGCATACCGTGACCGTGCAGCAGAGCGCGCTGGGCGGGCCGGTCGACATCGGCACCTTCAAGCAACTGCCGCCGACGCTGATGGTCCAGTACCACTTCAGGCCGAACGCGACGATTCGCCCCTATGTCGGCGCCGGCCTGAACTACACGCGCATCAGCTCGGTGCGGCTGGCCGTGCCCACCGTGGGCCGCCTGGACCTCGAGAACGACAGCTTCGGGCTCGCCGTGGGCGCCGGCTTCGACATCGCGCTGGCGGAGAACGTGTTCCTGAACTTCGACGTCAAGAAGCTGCAGATCCGCTCCGACGTGAGCCATCTGGGCCAGACGCTGTCGACGGTGAAGGTCGATCCGTGGTTGTTCGGCGTGGGCGTGGGGTATCGTTTCTAACCCCCAGGTTGGCTCACTTCGTGTAGCCGCCCACCCCCTTGAAAGGGGGCGTTGCCGGCGGATCGGCGCAGCCGGATCCGCGGCAACCCACGAAGAGACCGGGCCTCCTCTTGATCTGGGTCAACTCTCGCCCGGCTGCGCTCGCTAGGCTCGGGGCATGGAAGCTGCGCTCTCTTTCGCCCCCGGCTTGCCCGCCGCGCCGCAGTCGGCCTGGTCGCTGCTGGACGATCCGGTCGAATGGCCGGCCTTCGGGCGGCCCCTGGGCGAGGGCGACGCGGCGCGCTGGGAGTCCCAGGTCGTGGTCGAGGGCATGCATTGCGCGGCCTGCGCGTTCACGGTGGAGGCGGCGCTGATGCAGGTGCCGGGCGTCGTCTCGGCCGAGGTCAATGCGGCCAGCCGCCGCGCGCGCGTGGTCTGGTCGTCGGCGGCCGTGAAACCGTCGCGCTGGTTCGAGGCCTCCGAAGCCGCGGGCTACCGCCTGGTGCCGGCCGGCGACATGCTGGCGAGCGCGCGGCGCAAGCGCGAGTCGCGCCTGGCGCTCTGGCGCTGGCTGGTGGCGGGTTTCTGCATGATGCAGGTCATGATGTATGCCTACCCGGCGTACATCGCACAGCCCGGCGACATGACGCCCGATGCCGCGCAGTTGCTGCGCTGGGCCTCGTGGGTCCTGACGCTGCCGGTGATGCTGTTTTCCTGCGGCCCCTTCTTTCGCAGCGCCTGGCGCGACCTGCGGCAGCGCCGCATCGGGATGGACCTGCCGGTCGCGCTCGGCATGGCGATCACCTTCGTGGTCAGCAGCGCGGCCACTTTCGATCCGGAGGGGCCGCTCGGCCACGAGCTGTACTTCGACTCCCTCACGATGTTCGTGTTCTTCCTGCTGACCGGCCGCTGGCTGGAGGCACGGCTGCGCGACCGCACCGCCGGCGCCCTCGATGCCCTGATGAACCGCCTGCCCGACAGCGTGCTGCGGCGCAACGCCGGCGGCTCGTTCGAGCGCGTCGCGGTCCGGCGGCTGGCGGTCGGCGACCTGCTCCGCGTGCTGCCCGGCGAGGCCTTTCCGGCCGATGGCACGGTGATGGCGGGCGACACCTCGGCCGACGAGGCGCTGATCACGGGCGAGTCCCGGCCGGTGCCGCGCCCTTGCGGCGCGGGGGTGCTGGCGGGCAGCCACAACGTCGGCGCGGTGGTGGAGGTGCGGGTCGAGGCGCTGGGGCCGGACACGCGCTTCGCCCAGATCGTGGCGCTGATGGAAAGCGCCTCGCTGCAGAAGCCCCGGCTCGCGCAACTGGCCGATCGCGCGGCCCGGCCGTTCCTGCTCGCGGTGCTGGTCGCGGCGGCCGCGGCGGCGGCCTACTGGTGGCCGGTGGATTCGGGCAAGGCGCTGATGGTCGCGGTGGCGGTGCTGATCGTGACCTGTCCCTGCGCGCTGTCGCTGGCGACGCCGGCCGCGATGCTCGCGAGCGCCGGCACGCTGGCGCGCGGCGGGGTGCTGGTGCGCAACCTGCAGGCGCTGGAGGCGCTGGCTGCGGTCGACACCGTGGTGTTCGACAAGACCGGCACGCTGACGCGCGACACGCCGCGGCTCGACCGGGTCTACAGCCGAAAGGGCGTGCGGCCGGGCGATGCGGTGGAGCTGGCGGCCGCGCTCGCCGCACAGTCGCTGCATCCGGCGTCGCGGGCGCTCGTGAAGGCCTGGCGCGAGCAGCACCGCGTGGCGCCGGACTGGCGGGTGTCGAGCCTGGCCGAACGCGCGGGGCAGGGGCTCGAAGGCCGGGTTGGTCGCGGCGCCGGTGCACCCGAGCGTGGCCTGCGCCTGGGCTCGGCCGCATTCTGCGGCGTCCAGCCGCTGCCGGTCGAGGCGGCCCAGGTGCATCTCAGCGACGACCAGGGGTGGATCGCCAGTTTCGTGCTGGCGGAGGATCTGCGCGAGGACGCCGCCGCCGCCGTCTCCGCGCTGGGTGTGCAGGGCGTGGCGGTGTGGCTGCTGTCGGGCGACAGTGCCGGCGCCGCGCGCGAGGTCGCGGCACGCGCCGGCATTGCCATGGCCTTGGGCGACTGCACGCCCGAAGACAAGCTGCGGCGGCTGAAGGATCTGCAGGCCCAGGGCCAGGCGGTCGCGATGGTGGGCGACGGCCTCAACGACGGGCCCGTGCTCGCCTATGCCCATGCCTCCTTCGCCTTCGGCCGCGCGGTGCCGCTGGCGCAGGCCCAGGCCGACTTCGTGGTGCTCGGCGATGCGCTCGGCGTCGTGCCGCGCGCCATCGCGCAGGCCCGGCGCACGCTGCGGGTGGTGCGGCAGAACCTCTGGTGGGCGGCCGGCTACAACGCGGTCTGCGTGCCGCTCGCGATCGCCGGCTGGCTGCCGCCGTGGCTCGCGGGGCTGGGCATGGCGGCGAGCTCGCTGGCGGTGGTGCTCAATGCCGCGCGGCTGGCCCGCCAGCCACTGCACCTCGAGGCGGCCTGATGGACATCCTCTTCCTGCTGATCCCGTTCTCGGTGGTGCTGGTCCTGTTCATCCTCGCCGGCCTCTGGTGGGCGGTCGACCGTGGGCAATTCGACGACATCGACAACGAGGGCGAGCGCATTCTTAAGAACGATTGATCTGAATCAACCTCGATCGCACGCCGCGCCGGGACACTGGGCCAGTTTCATAAATGAAGGCTCTGCGATGCATGCTCCGAATACTTCCGCGCCGGTCTACAGCGACACGGTGGTGCGGCAATTCGCTCTCATGTCGGTGGTCTGGGGCGTGGTCGGCATGTTGGTGGGGGTCATCATCGCCTCGCAGCTGGCCTGGCCCGAGCTCAACCTCGGCATCCCGTGGCTCAGCTACGGACGGTTGCGGCCGCTGCACACCAATGCGGTGATCTTCGCCTTCGGCGGCTGTGCGCTGATGGCGACCAGCTTCCACGTGGTGCAGCGCACCTGCCAGGTCCGGCTGTTCGCACCGGCGCTGGCCTCGTTCGTGTTCTGGGGCTGGCAGGCCGTGATCGTGGCCGCCGCCATCAGCCTGCCGATGGGCTACACCAGCGGCAAGGAATACGCCGAACTCGAATGGCCGATCGACATCCTGATCGCGCTGGTCTGGGTGGCCTACGCGATCGTGTTCTTCGGCACCGTCGGCATGCGCAAGGTTCGCCACATCTATGTCGCCAACTGGTTCTACGGCGCCTTCATCATCGCGGTGGCGCTGCTGCACATCGTCAACAGCGCGGCCATCCCCGCGGGCTGGATGAAGAGCTACTCGGCCTACGCCGGCGTGCAGGACGCGATGGTGCAGTGGTGGTACGGCCACAACGCGGTCGGCTTCTTCCTCACGGCCGGCTTCCTCGGGATGATGTACTACTACGTGCCGAAGCAGGCGGGCCGGCCGGTGTACTCGTACCGGCTGTCGATCGTGCACTTCTGGGCCCTGATCTTCACCTACATGTGGGCTGGCCCGCACCACCTGCACTACACGGCGCTGCCCGACTGGACCCAGTCGATCGGCATGGTGTTCTCGCTGATCCTGCTGGCGCCCAGCTGGGGCGGCATGATCAACGGCGTGATGACGCTGTCGGGCGCCTGGCACAAGCTGCGCACCGACCCGATCCTGCGCTTCCTGATCGTCTCGCTGTCCTTCTACGGCATGTCGACCTTCGAAGGTCCGATGATGTCGATCAAGACCGTCAACGCGCTGTCGCACTACACCGACTGGACCGTCGGCCACGTGCACGCGGGCGCGCTCGGCTGGGTCGGGCTGATCTCGATGGGCTCGCTCTACTACCTGATCCCGCGCGTGTACGGGCGCACCGAGATGTTCAGCGTGAAGGCGATCGAGCTGCACTTCTGGATGTCGACCATCGGCATCGTGCTGTACATCGCCGCGATGTGGATCGCCGGCGTGATGCAGGGCCTCATGTGGCGCGCGGTCAATCCCGACGGCACGCTGACCTACACCTTCGTCGAGAGCGTGAAGGCCACCTATCCCTACTACGTGGTGCGCATGATCGGCGGCCTGCTGTACCTGGGCGGCATGCTGGTGATGGCCTGGAACGTCTGGATGACGGTGATCTCGGGCTTCAGCAAGCCGTCGCCGATCCCGCAGACCGCCATTGCCCACGCCTGAGGAAACGCCATGAGTTCGAATACCCCCGAATCCGGCTTCTCGCACCAGAAGATCGAGACCAACAACTTCCTGATGATCGTGCTGATCCTGCTGGTGATCGCGGTCGGCGGCCTGGTCGAGATCGTGCCGCTGTTCTTCCAGAAGTCGACCACAGAGGCGGTCAAAGGCGTGGAGCCGCTGACGCCGCTGCAACTGGCGGGCCGCGACATCTACGTGCGCGAGGGCTGCTACAACTGCCACTCGCAGATGATCCGCCCGTTCCGCGCCGAGACGCTGCGCTACGGCCACTACTCGGTGGCCGGCGAATTCGTCTACGACCATCCGTTCCAGTGGGGCAGCAAGCGCACCGGCCCCGACCTGCACCGCGTGGGCGGCAAGTACAGCGACGAGTGGCATCGCATCCACCTGAACAATCCGCGCGACCTGGTGCCCGAGTCGAACATGCCGGCCTACACGTGGCTCGAGAAGGCGCCGCTCGACGGCGCCGAGTCCGCCGCCCACATGACGGCATTGCGCCGGGTCGGCGTGCCCTACACCGACGCCCAGATCGCGGCCGCGCCGGCCGAGGTCAAGGGCAAGACCGAGATGGACGCGATCGTCGCGTACCTGCAGTCGCTCGGCCTGGCACTCAAGTAAGGAGCGCAGCGATGGACACCGTCACCACCCTGCGGATCGCCGCCACGCTGGCGTCGTTCGCCACTTTCATCGGCATCCTGGTTTGGGTCTATTCGCGCCGCAACGCGAAGGCCTTCGAAGAGGCCGCAAGACTCCCCTTCGAAGAGGACCCCTCATGAGCGACTTCACCACCAACTTCTGGTCGCACTTCGTGACCGCCATCGCGCTGGGCGGCATCCTGGCCTGCGCGCTGCTGCTGTGGTGGACCGCGCGCTTCCGCGGTCCGGCCGGCGACGACAACACCACCGGCCACGTCTGGGACGAGGACCTGCGCGAAATGAACAACCCGCTGCCGCGCTGGTGGATGGGCCTGTTCGTGCTGACCATCGTTTTCGGGATCGGCTACCTGGTCGTCTTCCCGGGCCTGGGCAGCTACCGCGGCACGCTGGCCTGGACCACCGAGGGCGAGTACACGAAGGAGGTCGACAAGGCCAACGCCGAACTGGCCCCGGTCTATGCCGCCTATTCGGCGCAGCCGGTCGAGCGGCTGGCGGGCGACGCGGGCGCCATGGCGATCGGCGAGCGCCTGTTCCTCAACAACTGCGCGCAGTGCCACGGCTCGGACGCGCGCGGCAGCAAGGGATTCCCGAACCTGGCCGACGGCGATTGGCTGCATGGCGGCACGCCCGAGAAGATCCACGAGACCATCGCGCTCGGCCGCATCGGCACGATGCCGCCGATGGCCGAGGCGGTCGGCTCGGCCGAGGACGTCAAGAATCTCGCCAACTATGTGCTGAGCCTGTCGGGCAGCCCGCACGACTCGGTCCGCGCCGGCCTCGGCAAGAGCAAGTTCACGACCTGCGCGGCCTGCCACGGCATCGGCGGCGTGGGCAACACCGCGGTCGGCGCGCCGAACCTGTCCGACAAGATCTGGCTGCACGGCTACGGGCAGGAATCGATCATCGCGATGATCAACGGCGGCAAGGTCAACCAGATGCCGGCGCAGCAGGGCCGCCTGACCGAGGCCCAGATCCACGTGCTCACGGCCTACGTCTGGGGACTGTCGAACAAGCCCGCCACAGGGGCCCAGTGAGCCTGACGCCATGACCGATCGCATGCCCGCGCCGAAGCAGGCCCCTCGCACGGTGATTCCGATCGTGGCGGCCGAGAAGAGCGTCGGCCTCTACGCGGCACACGAGAAGATCTATGCGCGCAGCGTCAGCGGCTACTTCGCGCGCTGGCGCTGGGCGCTGGTGTTCGCGACGCAGCTCGTGTTCTACGGACTGCCCTGGCTCGAGTGGGGCCAGCGCCAGGCGGTGCTGTTCGACCTCGGCGCGCGGCGCTTCTTCATCTTCGGCCTGGTGCTCTATCCGCAGGACCTGATCTACCTCACGGGCCTGCTGGTGATCTCGGCCCTGTCGCTGTTCCTGTTCACCGCGGTGGCGGGCCGGCTGTGGTGCGGCTATGCCTGCCCGCAGACGGTCTACACCGAGATCTTCATGTGGGTCGAAGAGAAGATCGAAGGCAGCCGCATCGCGCGCATGCGCCTGGATCGCGGCGGCATGTCGGCCGAGAAGCTGGTCAAGAAGTGGTTCAAGCACGTGGTCTGGATCTCCATCGGCCTGTGGACCGGCTTTACCTTCGTCGGCTACTTCACGCCGATCCGCGAGCTGGGGATGTCGTTCCTGCACACGACGATGGGTTCCTGGGAAATCTTCTGGGTGCTGTTCTACGGCTTCGCGACCTACGGCAACGCCGGCTTCATGCGCGAGCAGGTGTGCAAGTACATGTGCCCCTATGCGCGCTTCCAGAGCGCGATGTTCGATCGCGACACGCTGATCGTGAGCTATGACGCCGCGCGCGGCGAGCCTCGCGGCGTGCCGGCGAAAGGGCGCGCATCGACCGCGGCGCCGCTGGGCCACTGCATCGACTGCCATCTGTGCGTGCAGGTCTGTCCGACCGGCATCGACATCCGCGAAGGCCTCCAGTACGAGTGCATCGGTTGCGGCCTCTGCGTGGATGCCTGCAACATCGTGATGGACAAGATGGACACGCCGCGCGGCCTGATCCGCTACGCCACGCAGAACGGCATGGCTGGCCGCTGGACGCCGCGGCAGGTGCTGCGGCGCGTGCTGCGGCCGCGGGTGCTGATCTACACCGGGGTGCTGGCGGCGCTGTGCATCGGCCTGCTCGCCAGCCTGGTGACGCGCACGCCGCTGAAGGTCGACGTGGTGCGCGACCGCGCGTCGCTGGCCCGCATCGTCGAAGGCGGCCAGCTCGAGAACGTCTACCGCCTGCAGATCATGAATGCCACCGAACAGGTGCAGCGCTACCGGATCGCCGCGGGCGGCCTCGAGGGGCTGAAGGTGTCCTCGGAGCCCGTGGTCGAGGTCGCGCCGGCGGAGTCGCGCTGGGTCGCGGTCCGGTTGCAGCTACCCTATGGGGCGGCAGCGGCGGGTTCGCACAAGGTGCATTTCGACGTCCGCGCCGAAAGCGGCAACGCCAGTGTCTCGGAGCCCGCGGTGTTCCTGGTACCGCGCTGATCAACCCAAGGACCAAGATGACGCACGACAACGACGCGATGAAACCCTGCCCTCCGTGGTACCGCTTCCCCCTGGTGTGGATGGTGATCGGCGGGCCGGGCGTGGTGGTGGTCGCGAGCTTCTTCACCCTGTGGCTGGCGATCTCCACGCCCGACCCGGTGGTGGACCAGGACTACTACCGCAAGGGCGTGGAGATCAACCGCACCCTGGCCGACAAGAAGCTGATGCCGGCCGTGGCCGGGCGCAACCACGCGGCGACACCGGGCAGCGCCGTGCCGCTGCCGAAGGAGTGAGTGCATGCAGACGCGCCGCTGGATGTGGATTCTCTGGCCGGCCTTCCTCCTGGCCTGCGCGCTCGAGGTGCTGGTGTTCGCCCTGGTCGACCCGGGCGACCTGAACTGGCGCGGCGAGGCGCTCGGTGCTTCGCGCCAGGCCGTCTACACGGTCGGTTTTTTCGTCTTCTGGCTGCTGGCCATGGGGGCGGGCGCACTGACCCTGCTGCTGACCCTGCCGGCGCGCGAGATCAACAGCCCGGCGGATTGACGATGCGGCGCAGCGCCTCGGGATCGACGATGCGCACGTTGCGTTGCTCGACCTCGACCATGCCGTCGGCCGCGAACTTCGACAGGGTCCGGCTCACGGTCTCGAGCTTGAGCCCGAGGTAGCTGCCGATTTCCTCGCGGGTCATGCGAAGCACCAGCTCGGAACGCGAGAAGCCGCGCGCGTGCAGGCGCTGGACCAGGTTCAGCAGGAAGGCGGCGAGCCGCTCTTCGGCCCGCATGCTGCCCAGCAGCAGCATCACGCCGTGTTCGCGCACGATCTCGCGGCTCATGATCTGGTGCACGTGGCGCTGCAGCGCGGTGATCTCGCGCGACAGCTCCTCGATGCGTTCGAAAGGCATCACGCAGACCTCGGAGTCCTCCAGCGCCACGGCGTCGCAGGTGTGCTGGTCGTTGACGATGCCGTCGAGCCCGATGATCTCTCCCGCCATCTGGAAGCCCGTGACCTGGTCGCGGCCGTCCTCGCTGGTGACGCGGGTCTTGAACACCCCGGTGCGGATCGCATAGAGCGAGGTGAAGGCCTCGCCGTTGCGAAACAGCGTCTCGCGCCGCTTGATCTTGCGCCGCGTCGCGACGATGTCGTCGATGCGCTGCAGCTCGCCCGGATTCAGGCCCACCGGCATGCAGAGCTCGCGCAGATTGCAGTTGGAACAGGCGACCTTGATATTTTCGGGTTTCATTGATGCAGTCGAGGTCATGGAGGGATTGTCCGACGGGGAGTGGGGTGGATGCTTGATGCAGGTCAATGATTGCAGATCGTGACGGCGGCATAGTGACACACCACAGCCCTTGCCGCCGCCCGCGATGCACCCCCCCTCCGCTCCCGTCCTCACGCCGGCCCTGGCGCCGCCGTCCACCGTACTGCGCCGTTTCGACTGCGCCGGCCCGCGCTACACGTCCTATCCCACGGCCGATCGCTTCGTCGACGCCTTCACGGCGGACGACTACGCGCAGGCCCTCGAGCAGCGCGGCGGGGCCGGCGCGAGCGCGCGGGCGCTGTCGCTGTACGTGCACATCCCGTTCTGCGAATCGCTCTGCTACTACTGCGCCTGCAACAAGATCGTGACCCGGCACAAGAGCAAGGGGCGCGAGTACCTGGACTACCTGTCCCGCGAGATTTCGCTGCAGGTGGAGAAGCTCGGCCGCGGCGCGGTCGTCCGCCAGCTGCACCTGGGCGGCGGCACGCCGACCTTCCTCGACGATGCCGGCCTGCGGGAACTCATGGCCATGCTTCGCGGCGCCTTCACGCTGTCGCCGGACGGGGAGCATTCGATCGAGATCGACCCGCGCACCGTCGACCGCGAGCGCCTCGTGACGCTGGCCGAACTGGGCTTCAACCGGCTGAGCTTCGGCGTCCAGGACTTCGACCCGGAAGTGCAGAAGGCGGTGCACCGGATCCAGCCCGCCCGGCAGGTGTTCGACCTGATGGCGGTGGCCCGCGGGCTGGGCTTCGATTCGGTCAACGTCGACCTGATCTACGGACTGCCGCGCCAGAGCCCCGCGTCCTTCGACCGCACGCTGGAGCAGGTCTGCGCGCTCCGGCCGGACCGGATCGCGCTCTATGCCTACGCCCACCTGCCCGAGCGCTTCAAGGCCCAGCGCCGCATCGCGACCGAAGCCCTGCCCGATGCCGGCGCCAAGGTCGAGATGCTGTCGCGCTCGATCGCCGCGCTCACCGCCGCGGGCTATGTCTACATCGGGATGGACCATTTCGCGCTGCCTGGCGATGCGCTGGCGGTCGCCCGGCGGCAGGGCCGGCTGCATCGCAACTTCCAGGGCTACAGCACGCAGCCGGACTGCGACCTGGTGGCCCTGGGCGTGTCGGCGATCGGCCGCATCGGCGCCACCTACAGCCAGAACGCGAAGACGCTCGAGGAATACTACGACCTCCTCGACCAGGGCCGCCTGCCGGTGGTGCGCGGCCTGGCGCTGACGCGCGACGACGTGCTGCGGCGCGCCGTGATCATGGCGATCATGTGCCAGGGACGGGTGGACTTCGAGGCTGTCGGCGCGGCCCACCTGATCGACTTCGAGCACCTCTTCGCGGCCGAACTGGCCGCGCTCGAACCGCTCGCGGCGCAGGGCCTGGTGACCCTGGGCGACCGCTCCATCGAGGTCACGCCCCTGGGCTGGTTCTTCGTGCGCGCGATCGCCATGGTGTTCGACCGCTACCTGCAGGCCGACCGCAATCGAACGCGCTTCTCGCGCATCGTCTGACATGAGAAGCCCCCACGCGCATCGCTTCGCGTATCGCTGCCCCCCAAGGGGGTGCTCAGCGCCCTTCGGGCGGCCGGGCGGACACTGAGCCATGCAGGCTGCGCTGGCCGCCACCGCGCTTGTGATGGGGCTGGCCGGCGGGCCGCACTGCGTCGCGATGTGCGGCGCCGCGTGTGCGGGGGTGATCCGCATCGTGCGCGCGCCCGCCGGCGGCGTCGCCGCGCTGGCGCCGGCGGGCCGCTCGCTGCCGGCCGGCGCGCTGTTCCACGCCGGGCGCGTGGCGGGCTACGCGGCGGCCGGGGCCGTGGCGGCCGCCACGGTGCAAGGCCTGGCGCTGGCGAGCGAACAGGTGGCCGCACTGCGCCCCGCTTGGATCCTGCTGCACGTGGTCGTGCTCGCCTGGGGCGTGCTGCTCGCGGCCTCGGGCCGGCAGCCGCTGTGGGCCCACCGCATCGGACGCTGGGCCTCGGCTCGCCTGCAGCCCATGACCCGCAGCGCCTTCGGGGTGCTGGCCACCGGGGCGCTCTGGGTCGCGATGCCCTGCGGCCTGCTGTATTCGGCGTTGATGCTGGCGGCCTTGAGCAACGGCGTGCTCGAGGGCGCGGCCGTGATGGCGCTGTTCGCCTCGGGCAGCGCGCTTTCGCTGCTGCTGGCGCCGTGGCTGTGGCGCCGCCTGCGCTCGGGTGCGGGCGTGGTGTCGCAGCAATGGGGCACGCGCCTGGCCGGCGCGCTGCTGGCCGCGGTCGCGTTGCAGGCGCTCTGGATGGATCTTGCGCACCAGATCGAGATCTGGTGCGCATGAATGTGGCCCCCACGCTCCCCCACTGCGTGTGGGTCGCTGCCCCCCGAGGGGGCCGCAGGCCGGCTTGGGGCGGCCCGGCGCCGGCCTGAATGGCCCCCACGCTCCCCCACTGCGTGTGAGTCGCTGCCCCCCGAGGGGGAGGTCGCAGGCCGCCCGTCTGCGCGAAGCGCGGACTTCGCCGCGCCAGCGGCCCGGCGCCGGCCTGGGCCCGCACGCCGGACATCCGACGCAAGCTTGATCCCAGTCAATCCGCGCCGCGCGGGTCTGGCCGAGACTGGAGGCCTTCCCATCTGGAGACCTCATCATGTTCAAGCGAATCCTGGTCGCGACCGACGGCTCGCCCCTTTCGGAGAAGGCGGTCGAGACCGCCATCGGCCTGGCCCGGCAGCATGGCGCCGAGCTGGTCGCCTTCACTGTGGCCCGCAGGCAACCCAAGAGCTACATGGAGGGCACGACGGTCCTTGAGGCGACCGAGAGCGAAAGCATCGAGAAGAAGCGCTTCGAACATGCCCAGGCCATGGTCGACGCGATCGGCGAGCGCGCGGGCGCGAGCGGCGTGCGCTGCGAAGCGCTCGTGGCCCATTCCAGCCAGGTTGCCGAATCGATCATCGCGGCCGCGCAGAAGCATGAGAGCGACCTGATCGTCATGGCCTCGCATGGCCGCCGGGGCATCGGACGCCTGCTGCTGGGCAGCGAGACCCAGCATGTGCTCACGCATTCCGCCTTGCCGGTGCTGGTGCTCCGATAGCGCCGCATGAGGGAAGAAGTCAACCAGGCGGATGCGGCCGCCATGGCCGATGCGTTGCGGGCGCTTGCCGCCGGATCGGGCCTGAGAAGCTGGCAACTGGCCGGCCGTGAGCTGTTGCCGGTGGTGCAGGGCGGGATGGGGGTCGGCGTCTCGGCCGGCGGCCTGGCCGGCACGGTCGCCGGCCTCGGCGGCATCGGCACCGTGTCGTCGGTCGACCTGCGGCGCCTGCACCCGGACCTGTGGGCGCAGACCTCGCACCTCGAGGCCGAGCCCGATGCCGGCCAGCGCATCGACGCCGCCAACCTCGAGGCGCTGGGCCGCGAGATCGCGCGGGCGCGCCGGCTCGCCGGCGGACGCGGCCTGATCGCCGTCAACGTGATGAAAGCCCTGACGGCCTATGAGTCGCAGGTGCGGCACGCGCTGGCTTGCGGGGCCGATGCGCTGGTGGTCGGCGCCGGCCTCCCGCTGGACCTGCCGGACCTGGCGCGAGAGCACCCGCAGGTCGCGCTGATCCCGATCCTGTCGGACGCGCGCGGCGTCCAGCTGGTCGTGCGCAAGTGGGAGAAGAAGGGGCGCCTGCCCGATGCCATCGTGATCGAGCATCCGCGCCTTGCGGGCGGCCATCTCGGCGCCGCCAAGGTGGGCGACCTGAACGACCCGCGCTTCGAATTCGATGTCGTGCTGCCGCAGGTGCAGGCCTTCTTCAAGACCGCGGGCATCGAAGGCCGCATTCCGCTCATCGCCGCTGGCGGCGTCGAGAGCCTCGACGACATCCGCCGGCTGCAGTCGCTCGGCGCCTCGGCGGTCCAGCTCGGCACCGCCTTCGCGGTCACCGCCGAATGCGATGCCGACCTGGCGTTCAAGCGCGTGCTCGCCGACGCCAGGCCCGAGGACCTGGTCGAATTCACCAGCGTGGCGGGCCTGCCTGCGCGCGCCGTGCGCACGCCCTGGCTGGCCAAGTACCTGCGGCTCGAGCCGCGGCTGATGGCCAAGGCGCACCGCGAGACCGAGTGCACCATGCGCTTCGACTGCCTGGCCCATTGCGGCCTGCGCGACGCCACGCCGGGCTGGGGCAAGTTCTGCATCGACAAGATGCTGGGCCACGCGCTCGCGGGACACACCGAGCAGGGGCTCTTCTTCCGCGGTGCGGGCCGGTTGCCCTTCGGCGACCAGATCCGGCCGGTGCGGGACCTGATGCGATGGCTTCTGGGCGGGCTGCTGCCCGCCGCCGAGCCCGGCACGCCTTGCGCGGCGGCGGCCTGATTCCGTTCTGGCGCGGGGCCTTCAACGGCCTGCTGCTCGGCCTCAACACGCTGGTGGGTGTCGCCCTCATGCTGCCGCTCGCCGCCGTCAAGCTGGCCGTGCCGGCAGCCCCGGTGCGCACGGCGTGCGACCGGGCGCTGAACGCGCTGGCCACGGGCTGGGTCGCGCTCAACAACCGCTGGATCGCGGCTGCCTGCCCGGCACCGTGGACCTTGCACGGCCTCGACGGGCTGAAGCCGGGTGGCTGGTACCTGGTGTCCTGCAATCACCAGAGCTGGGTCGATATCCTGGTGCTGCAGCGGGTCTTCCACGGCCGCATTCCCTTCCTCAAGTTCTTCCTGAAGCGCGAGCTCATCTGGGTGCCGGTGATCGGCCTGGCCTGGTGGGCGCTCGATTTCCCGTTCATGAAGCGCGGCCGAGGCCGGGGCGCGCGGCGTGGCGACCTTGCGGCCACCCGCAAGGCCTGCGAGAAATTCAGGCGCATTCCCACGGCGGTCATCAATTTCATCGAGGGCACGCGCTTCACGGCGGCCAAGCATGCCGGCCAGAACAGCCGCTACCGGCACCTGCTCGAACCGAAGATCGGCGGCCTCGGCGTGGCGCTGGAGACCATGGGCGAGCAGTTCGAATCGATGCTCGACGTCACCATCGTCTACCCCCAGGGGCCGCCCAGCTTCTGGACGCTGCTGTCCGGCCGGCTGGAGGCGGTGACCGTCGACGTGCGGCGGCGCGAGATTCCGCCGGCGCTGCTCGAAGCCGATGCCCTGGGCGACAAGGCGCATCGGCAGCGCCTGCGCCAATGGACCGAAGGGCAGTGGGCGGAGAAGGATCGGCTCATCGCCGCATTGTTGAAGGAGCAGATGCATGTCGCTGGACCCTGAAGTCCTGATCGTCGGCGCGGGCCCGACCGGCCTGGCCATGGCCATCGCGCTGGCCGATGCCGGCTTCGCTGCGACCGTGCTCGACCAGCAGTCGCGCGACGCGCTGGCCGCACCCGCGGAGGACGGCCGCGAGATCGCGCTGACGCATTCCAGCGTCGAGACCTTGCGTGCACTGGGCCTCTGGCAGCGGCTGCGGCCCGAGGAGATCGGGCGCATCCGCGAGGCCCGGGTGACCGATGGCGGCGGGCATGACGCCGCCCTGCATTTCAAGGCCCGCGACCCGCTCGGCTGGATCGTCCCCAACCATGCGCTGCGACGCGTCAGCTTCGAGGCCGCGACCGAACGGCCCGGACTGAATCTGCGCACCCGGTCGCGGCTGCTGCGCGTCATCACCTCGGCCGCGCAGGTCGAGCTGGAGCTCGAGCACGGCGAGGCGGCGCTGCCGGAGTCATTGCACGGGCAACTCCTCATCGCTGCCGACAGCCGCTTCTCGTGGGCCCGCCGCCAGCTCGGCATCGCTGCCGACATGCAGGACCTCGGCCGCACCATGATCGTCTGCCGGATGCGCCACACGCTGCCGCACCGCGACGTGGCCCATGAGTGCTTCGGCTACGAGCGCACGCTGGCCATCCTGCCGCTGGCCGGCGACATCTGCTCCGCGGTGCTGACCACCGACACTGCGGCCGCGGCGCGGCTGATGGACTTGCCCGGCGGCGAATTCGCTGCGCTTGTCGAGGCGCAGTTCGGTGGCCGGCTGGGCTCTATGAGCCTGCTCGGCGATCGCTATCCCTATCCGCTGGTCACGGCCTTCGCGCGCCGATTCAGCGCCACGCGCAGCGCGCTGATCGGCGACGCCGCGGTCGGCATGCATCCGGTCACGGCGCATGGCTACAACCTCGGGTTGCAGAGCGTCGCAACGCTGGCCCACGCGCTGTGCGATGCGCGCGCGGCCGGGCTGGACATCGGCGACGCCGGCGTGCTGGCCGGCTACGGCCGCAAGCACCGTCGCGATGCCGCCGTGATGTACCACGGCACCAACGCCGTGGCGAAGCTCTTTGCGAACGACGGCGCGCCGCAGCGGCTGGCGCGCCAGCTGATCCTGCGCGGCGCGCAGCACCTGCCGCCGCTGAAGGCCGCGATCACGGCACGGCTCACCGGACGTGGCGGGCTCCGGCTGCCGACGCTCAACGGCGCAGCAGTTCGTCGCTGATGATGATCTTGCGGACCTCCGTGGTGCCGGCGCCGATTTCGAGCAGCTTGATGGCGCGATAGAGCCGGTTGACTTCGGATTCCCAGATGTAGCCCGTGCCGCCGTGGATCTGCATCGCCTCGTTGAGCACCTTGTTCATGGTCTCCGAGGCAAACATCACGGAGGCGGCGGTGATCATGTGGATGTCGCCGCGCCCGCCGCCGCCGATCTCGAGATCGTTGGCCGCGCGCAGCGCCTGGTAGGTGAAGACGCGCATCGATTCGATCCACACGTACATGTCGGCCAGCTTGGCCCGGATCATCTGGAAGTTCGAGATCGGCTGGCCGAACTGCTGCCGGGTGCGCGCATAGTCGAGCGCCAGTTCGAGCGCGCGCTCGCAGATGCCCAGGCAGATCGGCGCGATCATGGCGCGCTCCAGGTCGAGCCCGCTCATCACCACCTGCACGCCGCGGTCCTCCTCGCCGACCCGGTTGCGCGCCGGAACGCGGCAATTCTCGAACACCAGCTCGGCCGTCTGGCTGCCGCGAAAACCCATCTTGGTGAGCTTCTGGGCCACCTTGAAGCCGGCGCTGCGGGTGTCGACGATGAAGGCCGAGATGCCCTTGGCGCCGCGCTCCTTGTTGGTCTTGGCGTAGACCAGCACCACATCGGCCACCGCGCCGTTGGTGATGAAGATCTTGCTGCCGTTGAGCAGGTAGTCGTCGCCGTCGCGCGTGGCCGTGGTGCGCATCGAGCCCAGCGCATCGGAGCCCGCGCCGGGCTCGGTCAGGCCCAGTGCGCCGATGGTCTTGCCGCTGCACAGGCCCGGCAGGTAGGCCTTGCGCTGCGCCTCGTCGGCGTTGCGGTAGATGTTGTAGAGGCACAGGTTCTCGTGCGCCACCCAGCTGAGCGCAAGCGCGTGGTTCCAGCGCGAGAACGCCTGCACCACCAGCCCGCTGGCGAAGAGATCGAGGCCGGCGCCGCCATAGACCTCGGGCACCGGGATGCCGAAGTAGCCCGTGGCGCCGATCTGCGCGAAGGCCTCGGGCGGCCACCACTCCTCGTTGTCCATGCGGCTGGACAGGGGGTAGAGCTCGTTGCGCGCGAAGCGATCGGCCTGGTCGAGGATCTGCTGCTCGTCGTCGGACAGGCCCGAGAAGCGCTGGGCGGCGCCTGGAGCGGAAGCGGTGGTGTTCATGGGTCTCCGGGGGATGGAAAGAAAAAGGACGGAAGGCGGTTCAGGCGGCGTGGCCGCCACGCTCGGCGAATGCGGCGACACGGGCGGCGAAATCGGCGCTGGCGGCGCAGCGCAGGAAGGCGGCCTTCTCGCGCGCC
The DNA here is from genome assembly GCF_056405555.1 of Variovorax sp. P1_G12. Lineage (NCBI taxonomy): Bacteria > Pseudomonadati > Pseudomonadota > Betaproteobacteria > Burkholderiales > Comamonadaceae > Variovorax > Variovorax sp. P1_G12. The sequence goes on from NZ_JBFUBW010000015.1 coordinate 134,034, forward strand.
AGCTGCGCCTGCAGGCCTTCACGCGACTGGACGGCGGTCAGTTCCTTCAGCTCGCGCACCGATTGCGCCGGCAGGGCCGCGAGCTCGCGCGCGCAGCGCTGCGCCTGGGCGTCGGCACGCTCGGCGTCGACGATGCGGCTGATCAGCCCGAGCGCCAGCGCTTCTTCCGCATCCATCGTGCTGCGCAGCGTGAGCAGATCGAAGGCGCGCGCGGCGCCCAGGCGCTGCGTCAGGCGGAAGCTCAGGCCGCCATCGGCGGGCGCGCCGAGCTGCGCGTAGGCCGTGACGAAGCGCGTGCCGCGCGCCGCCAGCACCATGTCGCAGGCCAGCGCCAGCGAGATGCCGCCGCCGGCCACCGCGCCATGGACGCTGGCGATCACCGGGACCGCGAGGCGATTCAATGCCATCACGCTGGCGTGGAAGCTGTCGATCATGCGGGCGATGAACGCAGGCAGCTCGGACCGGTGCGCATGCATCGCGGCCACGTCGCCGCCACCGCAGAACGACCGGCCTTCGCCACGCAGCACCAGCGCCCGCACGCCCGGCGCGGCAGCCACCGTCTCGATCGCGCGATGCAGCGCCTCGGCGGCTGGATAGTCCAGCGCATTGAGCGCATCGGAGCGGTTCAGCGCGATCGTCGCGACTTCGTCGTGGAAGTCGATGCAGACGGGGTCTTGCGTGTCCATGGGTCTCCGGAGGTGTTCCACATCAAGTTGACCTTGACTCAATAAAGTCCGTTGATGCGGTGCCAATGAGACACCGGTTGGCTTCGTTTGAGAAGGGATGAAATGCTAGGTTTAACCCTAAGACAGTGAAGAGAGACGGGAGATGTTCCGGCGGAGGAATTCAAAGAACAATAAATTGAGTCAGGGTCAGAAAACTGTTGACAGGTGGAAATCGACGCCGCAATATCCGCCCCATAACCAGACGCCATGACCGGCGCGGAGACAAGCCTTGGAATCTCACCATCCCTCGTTCGGCCGGGGCCGTTGCCCATGTTGAGCATCACCAACCTGCAGGTGTTCTACGACCGTGCAGTCGAGGCCGTGCGCGACGTCTCGCTCGAACTCGACCAGGGCCGCATCGTCGCCTTGCTGGGCAGCAACGGTGCGGGCAAGTCGACCGTGCTCAAGGCGATCAGCGGCGTGCTCTATCCGGAAGACGGCGAGATCACGGGCGGTGCGATCCGCTACGACAACGCCTCGCTCGAACGCTGCGCGCCGCACGAGATCGTTCGGCGCGGGCTGGTCCAGGTGCCCGAAGGCCGAAGGCTGTTCGACACGCTCACCGTCGAGGAGAACCTGCGCATGGGCGGCTACCTGCGGCCCGGCACCGACGAATCCCAGGCGCTGGCCAACATCTACGCCCTGTTCCCTGCGATCGAAGCCCATCGGCATCGCGTGGCCGGCTACCTGTCCGGCGGACAGCAGCAGATGGTGGCGATCGGGCGCGCCCTCATGGGCGAGCCGAAGCTGCTGCTGCTCGACGAGCCGTCGCTCGGACTCGCGCCGCAGGTCATCGCGGAGATCTTCGACATCATCCGCCGCCTGCGCGACGAGCGCGGCCTGACGGTGCTGCTGGTGGAGCAGAACGCACAGCTGGCGCTCTCGCTCGCCGACTACGGCTACATCATGGAGCGCGGCCGGATCGTGCTCGACGACACGCCCGCCAAGCTGCTCGCGAACGACGACGTGAAGGAGTTCTATCTGGGCGTGCAGGCCGGCGGCCAGCGCCGCAGCATGCGCGAGATCAAGCACTACAAGCGGCGCAAGAGGTGGCTCTCGTGAGCGCGGCATTGCTCGAGCTGCAGGGCGTGGGCAAGCGCTTCGGCGGCCTCGAGGCCTTGTCGGGCATCGACCTGCGGGTGCAGCGCGGCCACATCTTCAGCGTCATCGGGCCCAACGGCGCCGGCAAGACCACGCTGTTCAACCTGATCTCGTGCCTGCTCGCGCCCAGCGCGGGGCGGATCGTCTTCGACGGCGAGGACATCGCGGGCGCGCCGGCCCACAGCCTCTCGAAGCGCGGCATCGCGCGCACCTTCCAGAACCTCGCCGTCTTCAAGCACGAGACCGTGATCGACAACATCCTGACCGGGCTGCATGCGCGGCTCACCACCGGCGTGCTGGGCGCGGCCGTGTTCTGGGGCTCCGCGCGGCGCGCCGAGATCGCCGCCCGCGAGACCGCGGAGGAGATCGTCGAGTTCCTCGAGATCGAGACCATCCGCGACCTGCCGGTCGGCACGCTGTCCTACGGCCTGCAGAAGCGGGTCGAGCTGGGCCGCGCGCTGGCGATGCAGCCGCGCCTGCTGCTGCTCGACGAAATGGTGTCGGGCATGAACCAGGAGGAGACCGAGGACATCGCCCGCTTCATCCTCGACATCCGCGAGGAGCGCAACGTCACGGTGATGATGATCGAGCACGAGATGGGCATCGTGATGGACATCTCCGACCACGTGTGCGTGCTGAACTTCGGCCGCAAGATCGCCGATGGCACCCCCGCCGAGGTGGCGGCCGACCCGGCCGTCATCGCGGCCTACCTGGGCGTTGCCGCGCCCGTCGCAGCATGAAGCCGGCGCAGACCTCCGACCACCGCGTGCTGGCCGATGCCGCACTGCCGCCCGGCGTGGCCGAGGGCCGGGCGACGATGCCGGGCCTGCTGCGCCATCGCGCGCGCCAGACGCCCGAGCGCATCGCCTTCCGCGAGAAGACGCGCGGCATCTGGCAGGGCACGACCTGGTCCGGCTACTTCGAGCACGTGCGCGCCTTCGCGCTGTTCCTGCAGCAGGCCGGCTTCGGTGCCGGCGACAAACTGGCCATTGCCTCCGACGGCACGCCCGAGTGGTTCATCGCCGATCTGGCGGCGCAATCGCTGGGTGGCGTGACGGTCGGCATCTATCCGACCAACCCCTGGCCCGAGCTGCAGTACATCGTTCGCCATTGCCGCGCCAAGGTGGCGGTGTGCGGCGACCAGGAGCAGACCGACAAGGTGCTCGAGGCGATGCGCCGCGACGGCGGCCTGCCGGACCTCGAGCGCGTGATCACGGTCGACTGGAAGGGCTTGCGCCACTACGACGAGCCGATGCTGATGCCGTTCGCGCAGGCGCTCGCCGAAGGCCGCGCACTGGCGCAGCAGGAGGGCCGCAGCGCCGCCTGGGAGGCCGTGCTCGATGCGCTCGATGCCGGCCAGGATGCGCTGATCGTCTACACCTCGGGCACCACCGGCATGCCCAAGGGCGCGCGCCTCTCGCACGCCGGCATCGTGTCCGACGCGGCGGCGCTGGGTGCGGTGCAGGGCTTCGCCGGCAGGCCGCTCACGGTGGTCTGCTACCTGCCGCTGTGCCATGTCGCCGAGCGCCTGATGTCGCCGGTGATGCAGCTGGTCTACGGCTCGATCGTCAACTTCGCCGAGTCGATCGACGCCGTCACCCACAACCTGCGCGAGATCGGCCCGAGCTTCTTCTTCGGCGTGCCGCGCATCTGGGAAAAGCTGCAGTACGAGATCCTCATCAAGTCGCGCGATGCGCGGCCGATCGCGCGGCGCGCCTTCACGAAGGCGATGGCCATCGCCACGCCGATCGCCGAACGCAGCATCGCCAACGGCGGCCGCGCGGTCAGCCGGCGCGACGCCTTCGTCGCCTGGCTGCTGCGGGTGACGGTGTTCAGCAACCTGCTGGCCGGCGTGGGGCTCGACCGCACCTGGGTCGCGATGACCGGCGGCGCGTCGATCTCGCCCTCGGTGATCCTGTTCTTCCGCGCGCTGGGCGTGCCGATCTACCAGATCTACGGCATGACCGAGACCAGCGGCGCCAGCCATTCGCAATCCGTCGCGCTGTCGCGCCTCGGCTGGTGCGGCCCGCTGCTGCCGGGGGTGGTCGAGCAGCGCGTCGCCGCCGACGGCGAGCTGCAGCTGCGCGGCGCGATCGTCTTCAACGGCTATCTGCACGACGAGGCGGCCACCCGTGCCGCCTTCGACGACGGCTGGCTGCGCACCGGCGACATCGTCGAGCTCGACGAGGCCACCGGGCAGGTGCAGATCGTGGACCGCAAGAAGGCCATCCTGATCACCAGCGGCGGCAAGAACATCACGCCCTCGCTGATCGAGAACGCCTTGAAGGAAAGCCTCTACATCAGCGAGGCCGTGCTGCTCGGCGACGGCAGGCACTTCGTCTCGGCCCTGATCCAGATCGACCTCGACACGGTCGGCAAGTGGGCGCAGGAGCGCGGCATGGCCTACACCACCTACGAGACGCTGGCGCAGCTCGAGGCGGTGCGCGAGCTCATCGCCGACGACGTCAAGCGCGTCAACGAGCGCTTCTCGCGCGTCGAGAGCATCCGCAAGTTCGCGCTGCTGAAAAAGCAGCTCGACCATGACGACGGCGAGCTCACGGCCACGATGAAGGTGCGCCGGCGGGTCATCGAGCAGAAGTTCGCGGCCGAGGTCGCGCACATCTACGGCGTCGAGAAAGTGACGGCCTGATGAACTACTTCCTGAACCTCGTCACCTCGGGCCTGGTGATCGGCGCGCTCTACGGCCTGGTCGCGATGGGCTTCGCCATTGTTTACCGCGCGACCGGCATGGTGAACTTCGCGCAGGGCGAGGTGATGATGCTGGTCGCCTACATCAGCTTCAGCCTGGCCACCATCCCGGGCATCGGCTTCGGCCCGCTGCTGGTGGCGGTGCTCGCGGTGTCGGTGCTGCTGGGCCTGGCGATCGAGCGCATCTTCATCCGCCCGATGCTCGGCGAGCCGATGTTCTCGCGCGTGATGGTGACCATCGGCCTCGCGGTCGTGATCCGCTCCACCGTGATCCTGATCTGGGGCGTCGAACCCACCGCGTTCCCGCGCCCCTTCGGCAACGCCGTGATCCGGTTCGCGGGCCTCGCGCTCTATCCGGGCCAGATCTTCGCGCTGGTCTCGCTGGCCGTGCTGTGCGGCCTGATGTGGCTCTTCTTCTCGCGCTCGCGCATCGGCATCGCGATGCGGGCGACTTCCAACAACGAGACCACCGCGCTCCTGATGGGCATCAACGTGAAACGCATCAGCGCCGTCGCCTGGGCGCTGTCGGCGGTGTTCGCGGCCTTCGCCGGCCTGGCCTTCTGCCTGATGTTCAGCCTCGAGCCCGAGATCTCGCAGATGGGCCTGCGCGGCTTTCCGGCGACCATCCTCGGCGGCCTCGACTCGGTGGTCGGCGGCGCCTTCGGCGGGCTGGTGATCGGCGTGTTCGAGAACCTCGCCGGCGGCTACCTGGGGCGCGGCCTCAAGGAGATCGCCGGCTTCGTGCTGATCATCGTGGTGCTGATGGTCAAGCCCTACGGCCTGTTCGGCCAACGTGAAATCGAAAGAGTCTGATGCGCAGCAGAACCTACCAGACCTCCTATGCCGGCCTGGTCGCCCTGGCTCCCCAGCGCGTCACCTGGTGCTGGGCGCTGGCCGGGCTCGGCCTGCTGCTGATCGCACCGGCCTGGTTCGGCGCCCACGGGCTCAACATGCTGACCAGCATCTTCGTGGTTTCGGTCGGCGTGCTCGGGCTCAACCTGCTGTCGGGCGTGGCCGGCCAGATCTCGCTCGGCCATGCCGGCTTCCTGCTGATCGGCGCCTACGCGCAGGCGATCCTGACGACCGACTACGGCGTGCCGTCGCTGCTGGCGATTCCGCTGGCGGGGCTGGTCGCGGCCCTCGCCAGCCTGATCGTCGGCGTGCCCTCGCTGCGGCTCAAGGGCCTGTACCTGGCGATCACCACGCTGGCCTTCACCTTCATCGTGCGCCACGTGGTGCTGTTCGCCGAGGGCATCACGCGCGGTTCGGCGGGCATGCCGGTCGAGCCGCTCAGCGTGCTGGGCGTGTCGTTCAAGGGCGACCAGCGCTTCTACTACGCGGCGCTGTTCTTCCTGGTGCTGGCGGTGTTCGCGACGCTGAACCTGATGCGCTCGCGGATCGGCCGCGCCTGGCTGGCCTTGCGCGACCACGACATCGCGGCGCGCGCGATGGGCATCGACCTGATGCGCTACAAGCTGCTGGCCTTCATGGTGAGCGCCTTCTACACCGGCGTCGCGGGCGCGCTGGTGGCCTTGCAGACGCGCTTCGTCAATGTCGACACCTTCAGCGTCCTGATCAGCATCGAGGCGCTGGCGATGGTGATCGTCGGCGGCATGGGCCGCATCCATGGCGCGATCCTCGGCGCGGCGCTGATCCTGCTCTTGCCCGAATTGCTGAACTTCGGCTTCGAAGCGGCGGGCGACGGCGTGCGCATGCTCATGGCCGACCGCATCTACGAGGTCAAGGGCTTGATGTACGGCGTGGTGATCCTGCTGTTCCTGCGGCTCGAGCCCGAGGGACTGGCCGGCATCTGGCGCAAGGCCAAGCGCTTCTGGGTGCAGTGGCCGCTGTCCCAATGACAACCGAATCACAACAGGAGACGACGATGGGCAAGCATGAAGGCAAGGCGATGGTGGTGCGTGCGTTGGCGGTGTTGGGCATGCTCGCGGCCGCGGCCGGCGCGCAGGCGCAGGACGTCGGCGTCACGGCCAGCGAGATCCTGATCGGCGAGGTGCAGCCGATGTCGGGCCCGGCCTCGCTGATCGGCAAGGCCGGCGCGGCGGGCTCCAAGCTCGCCATCGCCGAGATCAACGCCGCCGGCGGCATCAACGGCCGCAAGCTGCGCGCGATCTACGAAGACGACGGCTACGTGCCGGCGCGCTCGGTGTCGGCGGTCAAGAAGCTGATCGACACCGACAAGGTGTTCGGCATCACCGGCACCACCGGCAGCTCGCACATGGTGGCGATGCTGCCGGCGATCGAGGAGGCGAAGATCCCGACCATCGTCCACATGGCGCCGAATCCGGCCGTGGTGACGCCGCGGCGGCCCAGCGTCTTCATGATCGGGCCCGACTACGACTATGCGGGCTACGTGCCGGTGCGCTACATGGTCGAGAAGATGAACAAGAAGGGCGCCAAGTTCGGCATCCTCTACCAGGACGACGACTTCGGCAAAGCCCTGCTGTCGGGCTACCAGAAGGCGGTCAAGGAGTTCGGCCTCTCGAGCGTGGCCGAGATCTCGTTCAAGCGCGGCGCCAAGGACTTCTCGGCCGAGGTCCTGACACTCAAGGACAAGGGCGTCAATGCGCTCTACCTCGGCACGCTGACCACCGAGTCGGCCTCGATCATGTCGGAGCTGCGCCGCCTCGACATGGACGTGACGCTGGGGACGCTGTGGGCCGGCCAGCTGCCGGCCGCCGTCAAGCTGGCGGCGCCGTCGGGCTACCAGTACCTGATCCCCGACTACTACGCCTCCAACTACGACCCGGCGGGCGCGGCGCTGATGGGCTCGGCCAAGAAGTACCTGAGCGCCGACGACTACGCCAACTTCAACCGCTACACCGTGAGCGGCTACGTCGGCACGATGGTCTTCGCCGAGGGCGTGCGCCGCTGCGGCGCCAACGTGACGCGCGCCTGCGTGATCGCGCAGCTCGACAAGCTGCACGACTACAAGGTCGGCGGCCTGAGCGGCCCGGTCTCCTTCGACAACCCGAAGGGCCAGGCCGTGATGCCGATCAAGCTGTTCCAGACCGATCCGCAGAGCGGCACCGTGAAGTCGCTGACCGACTTCGTCGCCTACTGAGCCTTCATCCGATGCCGACTGCAGCCTCTTCTTCCGCCAGCACCGAGCGCTACCGTTCGGCCTTTCGTCCCGGCCTGTTCGACGGCCGCACGGTGGTCGTCACCGGTGGCGGCAGCGGGCTCGGCCGCTGCACCGCGCACGAGCTCGCGAGCCTCGGCGCGCACCTCGCGCTGGTCGGGCGGCAGTCGGGCAAGCTCGAGGCGGTGGCGGCCGAGATCGCCGCCATCTACCCCGAGCGCGCAGGCGACGTCACGACGCATGTCTGCGACATCCGCGACGAGGCGGCGGTCCAGGCGACGGTGGCCGAGGTCATTGCGGCGCACGGCCGGCTCGACGGGCTCTTCAATTGCGCCGGCGGGCAGTTTCCGGCCCGGCTGCGCGACATCTCGCTCAAGGGCTGGGATGCGGTGGTGCGCAACAACCTGCACGGCACCTTCCTGTTCTCGCGCGAATGCTTCGTGCAGTGGATGGAGGCGAACGGCGGCAGCATCGTCAACATGCTGGCCGACATCTGGGGCGGGCTGCCGGGCATGGGCCATTCGGGCGCGGCGCGCGGCGGCGTGTTCACGCTGACCGAGACCGCGGCCTGCGAGTGGGGGCATGCCGGCGTGCGGGTCAACGCGGTGGCGCCGGGCTGGATCGCCTCGGCCGGCATCGACACCTACGACGAGGACTACCGCAACGTGCTGCGCGGGCTCCGCAACAAGGTGCCGCTGCAGCGCTTCGGCACCGAGGCCGAACTGTCCTCGGCCGTCGTCTATCTGCTGTCGGAGGCCGCGGGCTTCATCAGCGGCGCCGTGATCCGCGTCGATGGCGGCGTGCCGACGGCACGGCCGACCTGGAAGCTGGAACCGGCGGCGCGCAGCTTCGCCTACGACGGCTTCCCGCAGTACCAGCCGCCGGCCACCTTCGACGACCTGCCGGGCGGGCACAAGGAAACCTCGTGAGCATGAGCACGAATCCGACGCCGGCACAGGTCAGGGTCGAACGGCAAGGCGCCGCCTGCCGCATCACCATCGACCGTGCCGAGGCGCACAACACGATGACCGACACGGTGATGGTCGCGCTGACCGAGGCGCTGCGCCAGGCCGAGGCGATGGAAGGCGTGCGCGCCATCGTGCTCACCGGCGCCGGCGACAAGACCTTCTGTGCCGGCGGCCAGCTCAAGCCGACTGCCGACGGCTCGCCGTTCGCGCTGGAGCCCGGCCGCTTCGACAATCCGGTGGCCGAGCTGTTCCGTGCGCTCGATCGCTGCAACCTGCCGATCATCGCGCGCGTCAATGGCGGCGCCTTCGGCGGCGGGCTGGGCCTGGTCTGCGCCTGCGACTTCGCGATCGCCGCCGAGGGCGCGATGTTCGGCACCACCGAGGCCCGCGTCGGCGTATTCCCGATGATGATCCTGCCGCTGCTGATGCGCGTGATCCCGCGCCGGCGGCTGCTCGAGATGTGCTTTCTCGCGCATCGCTTTCCGGCCGGCGATGCCGAGCGCTTCGACATCGTGAACCGCGTGGTGCCGGCCGCGGAGCTCGATGCCGCGGTCGACGAACTGGTGGCCAAGCTCGCGGCCAATTCGCCGGTCGCGCTGCGCATCGGCCGCCGCGCCATCGGCGCGGTCACCGACCTGTCGTTCAACGACGCCTTGAATCTCGCGCAGGCCATCCTGCCCGTGCTGTCGCAGAGCGAGGACACGCGCGAGGGCATGAAGGCCTTCGCCGAACGCCGCGCGCCGGAGTGGCCCGGACGATGAACACCTTGCCTGAACGCCGAACCCGCCCGCTGCGCATCGGCTGCGCCAGCGGCTTCTGGGGCGACTCCGAGAGCGGTGCCTCGCAGCTCGTGCGGCTTGGCGAGATCGACTACCTGGTCTTCGACTTCCTGGCCGAGATCACGATGTCGCTGCTGGCCCGTGCCAAGGCCAAGTCGGCCGACGCCGGCTATGCGCCGGATTTCGTGCGGGTGGTGGCGGCGCTTGCGCCCGAGCTGAAGGCGCGCGGCATCCGCGTGGTGTCGAACGCCGGCGGCGTCGATCCGGCCGCCTGCCGGCTGGCGCTGCAAAAGGAACTCGAAGCCCAGGGGATCGCGTTGCGGATCGCGGTGGTGGAGGGCGACGACCTGTCCGGCCAGGCCGATGCGCTGCGCGCGGCCGGCACGCGCGAGATGTTCAGCGGCGCACCGATGCCGGCCGAGCTGCTCAGCATCAATGCCTACCTTGGCGCGCAGCCGATCGTCGCCGCGCTGGCGGCCGGGGCCGACATCGTGATCACCGGCCGTGTGGTCGACAGCGCGGTCACGCTGGCGCCGCTGGTGCATGAATTCGGCTGGGGCTGGCAGGACTGGGACCGGCTCGCGACCGGCAGCCTGGCCGGCCATCTGATCGAATGCGGCGCCCAGGCCACCGGCGGCCTCTTCACCGACTGGGAGCGGGTGCCCGGCTGGGACGACATGGGCTTCCCGATCGTCGAATGCCCGGCCGACGGCCGGAGCTTCGTGCTGACCAAGCCGCCCGGCACGGGCGGGCTGGTGATTCCCGCCACCGCGGCCGAGCAGATCGTCTACGAGATCGGCGACCCGCGCGCCTACCTGCTGCCCGACGTGTGCTGCGACTTCTCCGAGGTGCGGCTCGAACAGGACGGGCCCGATCGCGTGCGCGTCAGCGGCGCGCAAGGCCGGCCGGCGCCGCTCAGCTACAAGGCCAGCGCCACCCATGCCGACGGCTGGCGCCTGCTGGGCACGCTGATGATCGGCGGGCCGGAAGCGGCACGCAAGGCGCAGCGCGTGGGCGAGGCGATCCTGGCGCGCTGCCGGCGGCTGCTGGCCGAGCGCGGACTGGCCGATTTCGGCGAAGCCCACATCGAGGTGCTGGGTGCGGAGAGCACCTACGGCCCGCATGCGCGCACGCGGCACAGCCGCGAGGTGGTGCTGAAGCTGGCCGCGCGGCATGCATCGCGCGCCGCGCTCGAACTGCTGGCGCGCGAAATCGCGCCGTCGGCGACTGCCATGGCACAAGGCATCACGGGCTTCGCCGCGGGCCGGCCGTCGCCTTCGCCGGTGGTGCGGCTGTTCTCGCTGCAGGTGGACCGTGCGGCGGTGCCGGCGCGCGTTTCGATCGACGGGCAGGCGCTGCCGTTCGACGAACTGCAGGTCGGCCAGCCGATCGCCGCGCTCGATGGCGCGCAAGAGCAGCCGGCCGCCGCGTCGGCGGCCGACACCGTGCGCGTCCCGTTGATCCGCATCGCCCATGCGCGCAGCGGCGACAAGGGCGACATGGCCAACATCGGCGTGATCGCACGCTCGCCCGAAGCCTATGCATGGCTGCTGCGCGCGCTCGACGCCGACACCGTCGCGGCCTACTTCGCGCACGTGGCCAAGGGCCGCGTCAGGCGCTACCCGCTGCCCGGCTTTCACGCGCTGAACTTCACGCTCGAGAACGCGCTCGGCGGCGGCGGCATCGCCTCGCTGCGCTACGACCCGCAGGGCAAGGCGCTGGCGCAGATGCTGCTCGACCTGGAACTCGACGTGCCGGCCGACTTGGTACAAAGCCTTTCATGAAAACCACTGCCACAAAGTCCAAAGCACCTGCCAGAAAAGGCAGCTCGAACGCGGCCGGTTCGCCCGGCGCAATCCCGGGCGAAGCCCTTGCACCCATCGCCGCCGGCAAGCAGACGCCACGCCGGCTGCGCCGCGCGGCCGAGATCCTGGCTGCGGCGCGCGAAGTGTTCCTCGAGAAGAGCTTCGAGCGTTCCTCGGTGGCCGAGATCGCGGCCCGCGTCGGCGTCGTCGAAGGGCTGGTCTACACCTATTTCCCGACCAAACGCGACCTGCTCAACGAGGTGCTGCGCGGCATGTACGAGCCGCTGATCCAGGACATCGCCGATGGCTTCGCGCGTATCCACGGCTTCCGCAGCCGGCTGCGTTTCCTGGTCTGGCGGCACCTGCGCGTGTACGTCGAGGAGCCCGGGCTCTCGCGCATCGTGCTGCACGAGGTGCGCACCAGCCCGGACTACTTCCAGTCGGTGCTGCACGACCTGCAAGTGCGCTACACCGCCTTCCTGGTGCGCACCGTGCGCGAGGCGGTGGAGGAGGGCGAACTGCCCGCCGACACCGACGTCGAGCTGATCCGCAGCATGCTCTACGGGGGCATCGAGCACCGCATGTGGTCGCAGCTGTACGGCCGCGGCAGCATCGACATCGAAGCCACCGCGGACCGCTGCACGGCCATGCTGCTGGGCGGCATGCTGATGGCGCGCGAAGCCGCGCTCGACGCCGGGCCCGGCACCACCACTGCGGCGCCGCGCTCGGGCGGCGACATCGAGGCCCGTCTCGCGCGGCTCGAACGGATCGTGGCCGGCGGCGTGCTGCCGCCGGCTCCCGCAGCCCCTGCAGCAAAGCGACGCAAAGACCTCCCATGACGCCGATCCGAAAGCTCTTCATCGCCAACCGCGCCGAGATCGCGCTGCGCATCGTGCGCACGGCCAGCCGTCTCGGCATCGAGACCGTGGTGCCCTGGCACCGGCAGGACCGCGCCGGCCCCGCGCTGCTCGCCGCCACCGGGTCGGTGGAAGTCTTCGGCGAGCCGCCGGTCGCGGCCTGGCTCGATGCCCAGGCCATGATCCGCGCCGCGCGCCAGAGCGGCTGCGACGCCATCCATCCGGGCTACGGCTTCCTGTCGGAGAACGCGGCCTTCGCGCAGGCCGTGGCGGATGCCGGGCTGGTCTTCGTCGGTCCACCCGCGGGCGTGATCGAGCTGATGGGCGACAAGATCAGCGCGCGCCGCTTCGCGGTGCAGCACGACGTGCCGGTCACGCCCTCGGCCGACGAGGCCGACGACCCTGCGAGCTTTGCCGAGCGCGCGCGCGGCATCGGCTTTCCGCTCCTGATCAAGGGCGCCGCGGGCGGTGGCGGCAAGGGCATGCAGATCGTGCGGCGCGAGCAGGAGCTGGCCGCCGCCATCGACATCGCGCGCGCCGAGAGCCAGCGCTATTTCGGCGACGGCCGCCTGTTCGCCGAGCGCTTCGTCGAGCGGCCGCGCCACATCGAGGTGCAGGTCTTCGGCGACAGCCACGGCCACGTGATCCATCTGGGCGAGCGCGAGTGCTCGATCCAGCGCCGCTTCCAGAAGTTGATCGAGGAGTCGCCGGCGCCCGGGCTGCCGGCGGCGCTGCGCGAGCGCATCTGCGCCGCGGCCGTGCGCCTGGCATCGGCGGCAGGCTACGTCAACGCGGGCACGGTCGAATGCATCGTCTCGCCCGAGGGCGAGTTCTTCTTCCTCGAGATGAACACGCGGCTGCAGGTGGAGCATCCGGTGACCGAGATGGTCACCGGCCTGGATCTCGTCGAGCTGCAGCTGCGCGTGGCGCAGGGCGAGGCGCTGGGCATCGCGCAGGCGCAGGTGACCAGCGCCGGCCACGCCATCGAATGCCGCATCCTGGCGGAAGACGCGGACGCCGGCTTCGTGCCGGACACCGGCCGCGTGCTGCTGCTGCACGCGCCGCAGGGGCCGGGCGTGCGCTTCGACGTCGGCGTCACCGAAGGCGCGCCCGTGACCGCCGATTTCGACTCGATGCTCGCCAAGCTCGTGGTGCACGGCGCCGACCGCCGCCTCGCGATCTCCCGCATGCGCACGGCGCTGGCCGAGACCACGATGCTGGGCGTCACGATCAACAACGACTTCCTGGCGCGGGTGCTGCGGCATCCGGCCTTCGCGCAGGGCGAGACCGACACCGGCTTCCTCGAACGGCATCGCGAGGCGCTGGCACCGGCCGCGCTGACCGATGGCGAGCGCCACGCGCTGCTGGCAGTCGCCGCATCAGCGGCGCCCGACCGCGCCGCCCGCACCGTCCCCGAGCCCTACGCCTCGATGGGTGCCTGGCGCAACTGATCTTCACTAGGCCTCATTCATGACCACCTTCCTGTTCAGCCATGCGCCCGCGGTGCGGCACCGCGTCCACGCCCACGCCGAAGCGGTGCAAGTCGACGATGTCCGGCTCGCGGTGCGCGCCGCCGGCGGCGGCAGCTTCGTCACCACGGTCGACGGCCGCAGCGAGCGCCTGAATGCCGTCGCGCACGGCGACTCGGTCTACGTGCAGCTCAAGGGACGGGCCTGGCGCATGGACCGCGTCGACCCCGCCCGCTCGAGCAACGGTGCCGCGGCCGGCGTTGCGGGCGCCTCGCTGGCACCGATGCCGGGCGTCGTCGTCTCGCTGCAGGCCACGCTCGGACAGGCGGTGCGCCAAGGCGATGCGCTGCTGGTGATCGAGAGCATGAAGCTGCAGATGACCATCGGCGCCGCGGCCGACGGCGTGGTGGCCGAACTGCCGCTGGCGGTCGGCCAGACCTTCCAGCGCGGCGCGGTGCTGGTGCGCACGGAGGAACCATCGCAATGAGCCGCATCCAGAGCCAGATCGACACCGGCAGCGCGAGCTTCCGGCAGAACCACGCGGCGATGGCCGAACGCGTCGATGCGCTGCGCCGCAAGCTGCACAGCGCGCGCTACGAGCGACCGGAACGCGACATCGAGCGCCTGCACCGGCAGAAGAAGCTGACCGTGCGCGAGCGGCTCGATCTGCTGCTCGACCCGGGCACGCCGTTCCTGGAGATCGGCGCACTCGCCGCCAACCGCTCGTACGAGGGCGAGGTGCATGGTGCAGGGCAGGTCTCGGGCATCGGCATCGTCCAGGGCCGCGAGGTGATGATCCATGCGGACGATCCGAGCATCAAGGGCGGCGCCTGGTATCCGCTGTCGATCAAGAAGATCGTCCGCACGCTCGACATCGCGATCGAGAACCGGCTGCCGGTGATCCACCTCTGCGACAGCGCGGGCGGCTTCCTGCCGCTGCAGTCGGAGCTGTTCCCCGACCGCCATGCGGCCGGCCGCATCTTCCGCAACCAGTGCACGCTGTCGAAGATGGGCGTGCCGCAGATCGCCGTGGTGCTCGGCCACTGCACCGCGGGCGGCGCCTACATCCCGGCGCTGTGCGACTACAGCGTGATCGTGCGCGGCAACGGCGGCGTGTTCCTCGGCGGCCCGCCGCTGGTCAAGGCGGCGACCGGCGAGGTGGTCACGGCCGAGGCGCTGGGCGGCGCGCAGATGCACACCACGGTCTCGGGCACCTGCGACTACGCGGCCGACGACGAGCCGCATGCGCTGTCGATCGCGCGCGACATCCTGGCCCAGACCACGCCCGGCCGCAAGCAGGCGATCGACCGCATCGAGGCCGAGCCGCCGCACTACGATCCGCAGGAGCTCTACGGGATCATCCCGACCGACTGGAAGACCGGCTTCGACATGCGCGAGGTGATCGCGCGCATCGTCGACGGCAGCCAGTTCCACGAGTACCAGCCGGACTACGGCACCACCATGGTCTGCGGCTATGCGCGCATCTGGGGCTGCAAGGTCGGCATCCTGGCCAACAACGGCGTGCTTTTCAACGACAGCTCGCTCAAGGCCGCGCACTTCATGCGGCTGTGCGACCGCGACCGCACGCCGCTGGTCTTCCTGCAGAACATCACGGGCTACATGGTCGGTCGCGAGTACGAGGAGCGCGGCATCACCAAGGACGGCGCCAAGATGATCATGACGCAGGTCGGCTGCACGGTGCCCAAGTTCACCGTGATCGTCGGCGGCTCGTTCGGCGCCGGCAACTACGGCATGTGCGGGCGCGCCTTCGACGGCCGCTTCCTCTGGATGTGGCCGCAGTCGCAGATCGCGGTGATGGGCGCCGAGCAGGCAGCCAACACGCTGGCCGATGTGAAGGTGCGCCAGCTGCAGCGCAACGGCCATGCGCTGTCGGACGAGGAGATCGCGGCGATCCGCGACCCGGTGCTCAAGAGCTTCGAGGCCGAGAGCGATGCCTACCACTCGACCTCCGAGCTGTGGGACGACGGCATCCTCGATCCGGTCGACACGCGCAATGCGCTCGGCATGGCGATCGCGGCCTCGCTGAACGCGCCGTTCAGCGACGACGTGGGCTACGGCGTGCTCAGGCTCTGAGCCGCCGCGCGGCGAAGAAGGAGACGACGGAACATGATCGCGATCGACGACAACAGCACCATCGGCGACACCTTCTCAAGGGCCGCGGACATGTATGCGGACAAGGTCTTCCTGGCCGTGCCCGCCAACCCGGCGCGCGCCTACGCGGCCGAAGGTGTCGAGATCAGCTACCGCGCCGCGGCGCAGGCCGTGCAGGCGTTGACGCGAACCTATGCCGCCGCGGGCTACGGCGTCGGCCACCGCATCGGCCTGCTGCTGGAGAACCGGCCCGAGCACCTGCTGCACAAGCTCGCGATGAACGCGCTGGGCGTGTGCTGCGTCCCGCTCAATCCCGACCATCGGGCGGGCGAGCTGGCCTTCGTGATCGACCATGCGAAGGTCGAGCTGGTGGTCGTCGTCGCGGCGCTCGACGCGCTGCTGCAGGCCGCGCTGGCCGAGGCCGCGCAGCGGCCGGGCGTGGTGCGCCTCGATGCCTTCGAGCAAGGCCTGCCGCGCGCGGCGCGAGCCGCCGCATCCACCACGCCCGATGGCCAGACCCCGGCCAGCGTGCTCTACACCAGCGGCACCACGGGCCGGCCCAAGGGCTGCGTGCTGTCGCACCGCAGCGAGCTCGCGTTCGGCGCCTGGTACGCGACGCGCGGCGGCCTGGCCGGCTTCGGCGAGGGCTGCGAGCGGATCTACAACCCGCTGCCGCTGTTCCACGTGAACGCGTCGATCTTCTCCTTCTACTGCGCGATGCTCAAGGGCAACTGCCAGGTGCAGACCGACCGCTTCCATGTCTCGCGCTGGTGGACCGAGGTGCGCGAATCGCGCGCGACGGTCGTGCACTACCTGGGCGTGGTGGTGCCGATGCTGCTGGGCCAGCCGGCGAGCCCGCTGGACCGCGAGCACGCCGTGCGTTTCGCCATCGGCGCCGGCGTCGAGCCGCAGCGGCATGCGAGCTTCGAGCAGCGCTTCGGCTTCCCGCTGATCGAGATCTGGGGCATGACCGAGATCGCGCGCGCGCTGATCGACAACCAGGCGCCGCGCCGGGTCGGCACACGGGCCTTCGGCCGCGCGCAGCCCGGGCTCGAGGTCCGGGTGGTCGACGATGCCGACATCGACGTGGCCGACGGCACCGACGGCGAGATGCTGATCCGCCATTCGGCCGCGACGCCGCGCAAGGACTTCTTCAGCGGCTACCTCGACGATCCGAAAGCCACCGAGGCGGCGTGGCGTGGCGGCTGGTTCCATACCGGCGACATCGTCCGGCGTGCGCCCGACGGCATGCTGCACTTCGTCGACCGGCGCAAGAACATCATCCGGCGCTCGGGCGAGAACATCGCCGCGGCCGAGGTCGAGGCGCTGCTGCAGACGCATCCGTGGGTCGACCAGGTGGCGGTGCTGGCATTGCCGGACGACGTCCGGGAGGAGGAGGTGCTCGCCTGCGTCGTGCTGCGCCCGGAGGCCGGCGCGGATGTCGATGCCGCGGTGCGCGCGCTGTTCGATCTCTGCCACGCGAAGCTGGCCTACTACAAGGCGCCGGGATGGGTCTGGGTGACCGACCGCATCCCGACCACCGCCACGCAGAAGATCCAGAAGCACCAGATCTTCCCGCCGGGCATCGATCCGCGCGGCCTGGCCGGCATGCGCGACCTGCGGGCCCTGAAGAAGCGCGGCGCCACCCCCGGCCCGAGTCCGGCGCTGGCCGGGACACCGACATGAGCGCGCAGGCACCGATCGACTTCTGGTTCGACTTCGTGTCGCCCTATGGCTACCTGATGTCGGAGAAGATCGATGCGCTGGCCGCGCGGCACGGGCGCAGCGTCCGCTGGCGGCCGGTGCTGCTGTTCGCGGTGTTGCGGGCGCTCGATCTGCCGGCGCCGCTGGCCAGCGAGACCAAGCGCGCCTACATGTGGCGCGACTTCGAACGCTCGGCGCGCTTTCTCGGTGTGCCCTTCCGTTTGCCCGATGGTTTCCCGGCGATCGCGCCGCATGCTGCGCGCGCATTCCATCTTCTCGACCGCAGCGAACCCGCGGCCGCCATGCGTTTCGCCCGGGTGGCCATGCGCGGCTACTTCCGCGACGGGGCGGCACTCGACGACGCCGGCCAGGTGGCGCGCTGGGCCTGCGAGGCAGCGCCTGCCCTCGGTGATGCGAAGGGTTTCGAGCACCGGCTCGGAGGCACGGAAGCGAGGGAGCTGCTTCGCCAGGAGGTCGAAGAGGCCGTGCGCCAGCGTGTCTTCGGCTCGCCCTTCATCGTGATCGATGGCGAAGCCTTCTTCGGCGTCGATCGCTTGCCGCAGATCGACGCCTGGCTGGACGGCCGCCTGTTGCCGGCCCCCCACGCACGAGGAGCCTGATCGCATGTCCGATCCCGTACTGATCCATGTCGAAGGCGCCGTCGGCGTCATGCGCTTCAACCGCGGCCAGTCGCTGAACACCCTGGACCTGCCGATGTTGCTCGCCATGGAGGCGGCCTTGACGGCGCTGGAGGCCGACGATGCGGTGCGCGCCATCGTTGTCACCGGGGCCGACGACCGGGCCTTCGTCGCCGGCGGCGACATCAAGGACTTGAACAGCCGGCGTGGGCTGGCGCACTACCAGGCGTTCGGCGCCGTGGTGCAACGCGTGTTCCGCCGCTTCGAGAGCTGCCCGAAGCCGACGCTCGCGGCCGTCAACGGATGGGCGCTCGGCGGGGGCATGGAGCTGATGCTGTGCATCGACATCCGCCTGATCGGCGAGGGCGTGCGCATCGGCTTGCCGGAGATCAAGCTCGGCCTGTTCCCGGGCGGCGGCGGCTCGCAGCGCCTGATGCGCCAGCTGCCCCTGTGCCAGGCCAAGCTGCTGATGTTCGCGGGCGACCCGATCGAGGCGCGCGAGGCGCTGGCGCTGGGACTGGTCAACGCGGTGGTGGCGCCCGAGCGGCTGCAGGCCGAGACGATGGCGCTGGCCCGGCGCATTGCCGAGCAATCCCCCGTGGCCTTGCGCCTGCTCAAGAAGTCGATGCTGCACGGGGCCGACATGCCGATCGACGCGGCGCTCGAATACGAGCGCGCCATGATCAGCCTGGTGTTCGACAGCGACGATGCGCACGAGGGCTGCGAAGCCTTCATCGGCAAGCGCAAGCCGGTCTTCAACGGGTCCTAGCCGCCCTCAGGCGCGCGCCGCCGCCGCCAGGCTGCCCGGCCCCCGATCCCCGTTCGCGGGGTCGAAGCGCACGCCGCGCAGGTGGAGCGCCAGCGCGGCGTCCATGGTCTGCACGTGCTTGCTGTGCCAGTCGCGCAGCTGCCACACCATCTGCCGGACCTGGAGCAGGCGGCCCTCGTCGGCCTGCACGATGCCTTCGCGCATCACCTCCAGCACCACCCGGTGCTGCAGCATGTGGTCCTTGCGCTGTGAAAAACCGGTGGACTGCATCCAGAGATCCTCGCGGGCGAAGTTCTCGGCGGTGCAGGCGACCACCTCGCGCCAGGCCGCCGGCAGTTGCGCGTCGTCGGCGGCGTCGGCGATCGCCAGCCGCGCGACGAAGGCCTCGCGGGCCCGGTCCATGAAAGGCAAGTCGAGCGACAGTGCGCCGGACCGATCCGAGGCTGACATGTGTTTTCTCCTGGATAGAAAGACACAAGGCTAGCCCTCCCGCGCGAGGGATTCATTGACCTGCGACAAGCATCGCGGCAGGTCGCGGATGAAGGCTTAGGGCCTGTTCACGCTACTTCCGGGTCGCGAAGGTATGCCAGGACGGGCCAATCAAGGCGCGCGACGGCGCCCAGGCGTTCCACCCGAAGGCCCTTGCTCGAAGGCACATGGCTGAAATCGGTGCGGCAGCGCTGCTCGGCGAAGAGGCGCGAGAGCATGGAGCGCGAGACGCCGGAGCGTTGTGTGAGCTCCAGGGGCGAGATGCCTGCGGCCTGGCGCAGGCGATTGATCTGGGTTCCGACGAGCGCGGCGGCTTCGCTGCGGGCCGGCTTGGCCTTGGGAGTCGGCAGGTAGAGCGCAGTTCCGCGAGCGGATCGCATCGCATTGATTGCGAAGCTGCTCCTCAGAGAGCGGAGTGGCGATACGGGCCCGTTAGGGTCATTCGGCGCCTTCGCACGCGCACGTTGGTGCGATGCGAAAAGCCGCGCGCAATTGGACCTCGGGCGGACGGAACCGGCGACGAGGCAACGGTTAGGGTCAGCGACGCGGGCGTGCCTTCTTGCGCGCGCGTTCAGTTCGCGGGAACGGTCAACACTGGGGCCTGCTGCGCGGGGCCCGTCTCGGCCAGCGACATCAGCAGCAGCATGAAGCTGAAGATGGCCTTGGATCTGATGTCGCGGTTGTCGACCCAGAACCAGCGGCCCTGGTAACGCACCGACACGAAGGGCTCCGCTGGTGTTTCGTTGCCGGCCCGGATCCTGACCAGCGGCTGGTCGCGTGGGTGGCCGTTCGTTGCGGCCGCGGGGACGTTGCTGCTGCGGCCCTCGGCGATGTCTTGCGCCGGCACCTCGACCGAGCCAGAGATCTCGGTCAGGATCTCGAGGATCGAGCGTGAGAGGATCGCCACCTCGCGATTGTCGCGAGGAAGATCACCGAAAGTCAGCCTGAGCTCCTGTGCTCCGGGATCGATGGCGAGTGTTTCACGCAGGAGGCGGATGTCGTCGACCACCGCTCGTGGCAGCCTGTGAGCGCTGAAGGTGATCAGCGCGGTCTCGTCGGCTCCGCGGCGCTCGAGCCTGAAACCTATCGCCTCGGACACCTGCACGCGTCGCAGTGCGTCGAGGGCCTGGTAGAACTCCGGGTCAGCTTCGCGGATGCCGAGGGCGCGGTTGCTGCGGTTGTATACGCCGTTGATCGCGCGGGTCGTCAACTGGAACACCAGGTCGATCGGGAAGCCGGCCTGTACGAGCTGGAACAGCGCGGTCGGCTGGATCGGCCGCAACAGGCTGCGCGTGAACTTCTCGCCCAGCAACGGCGCATAGCTGATCGTGGGCTTGTCGATGTAGAGCGCACCCGCGCCGAGCGTGAGGCCCTTGCCGGTTCCGTCCGGCACGCCCGGTGTCAGACCCGAGGAGAACACGCTGCTCAAGCTTACCTGGCTCTGTACCTGGTACGAGGCGATCACCGAAGAGACATCGAGGAACATCGGTGTGTCGCCATAGCGCAGCTTGACGATGTTGAGCAGCATCTGCTCCTTCCACGAACTGGCCAAGGCCTCCGAGTACACGAGGCGATCGCGATTCACCGAGCCCGCACCGATGCTCGCGCACGCCGACAGCAGCACCAACAGCGCCACCATCGGCAGCACGAGCGCAAGACGATGCAGTCGATTCGGCATGAATCCTGTCTCCCGTGAGGTGCCACCCGCCGAGCGCCGCGCGCCGGGCTGCGTCCAGCCCGCCCCCCGCCAGGGTCAAGGAAGCACCTACAAGCTGCGCAGCTACCCAGCCGCGAAGGCCGAGATCGCGCAGCTTGCGACCGTCCAGCACGATGTCAGCACCGCAAGCGCCAAGCCCTTCTGCCACCGGAAACTCATGATGGCACGAATGACCTTTCACGGGAACCTCAGGACGTTGCAACCCGGCACGCGAGTCCTGCGGCTTCACATCCCTCTCTCCCAGACAACTGAGATCGCGCTGGGCGATGTTCTAGACGGGCACCGGCCCTTGGCGCCGATTCGCAACATGCGGGTCAGCTGTTCACACGCGATTTCGTCCTGATCGCTCGGTGCCATGCGCGACCCAGGTCAAAGGTGCAGTCGAGCCACTGTTCTCAGCTGGACACCAGCACCAGCGCCCCGCCGCGCACACCCTCATCCCCCCTGTTCGCCGGCTCGAACCGCGCCCCCCGCAGATGCAGCGCCAGCGCCGCATCCATCGACTGCACGTGCTTGTGATACCAGTCGCGGAACTGCCAGGCCATCTGCCGGACCTGCAGAAGCTGGCCCTCATGGGCCTGCACGACGCCTTCGCGCATGACCTCCAGCACCACCCGGTGCTGCAATGTGTGGTCCTTGCGGCAGGAGAAGCGGGTGGCGTGCATCCACTCGTCCTCGCGCGCGAAGCTCTCGGCCGCCAGGTCGACCACCCGCTGCCAGGCGGCCGGCAGCTCGGCATCGCCGGCTTCGTCGACGCGCTTCAACAGGACCGTGAACTGCTCGTGCGCCCGGTCCATGAAGGGCAATTCGAGCGAAAGCGAGGCTGCCATGTCAGATCTCCGCATTGAAAGACACAAGGCTAGCCCTGCCGCGCGCGGGGTTCATTGACCTGCGACAAGCATCGCGGCAGGCCGCGAGCAAAGGCCTAGCTGCGCAAGGTGAAGACGATGGAGAGGTACGACACCGGCTGCGTGCCGAGGTCCTCGATGCCGTGCAGCGCGGTGGCATCGAAGAGCAGCGAATCACCGACGCGGAGTTTCACGCGCCTCGGGCCATAGCGATAGGTCACGGCGCCCGATAGAAGATATAGAAATTTCAGGCCCGGATGCTGAAAAGTCACTTGGGGTTTGGCGTCGTCTTCCAGGATGACCAGGTAAGGCTCGACGAACAGGTTGCCCGAGAGCACATGGCCGAGCAGCTCGTAGCGGTAGTCCGCGACGGCGCCGAGGCGCTCCACCCTGAGGCCCTTGCCGGAGGGCACGTGGCTGAAGTCGGTGCGGTATCGGTGCTCGGCGAAGAAGCGCGACAGCGGAACGTCCAGGGCGTTGGCCAGCCGATCCAGAGTCTCGACGGAGGGCGATACCTGGCCGTTCTCGATGCGCGAGAGCATGGAGCGCGACACGCCCGAGCGCTTTGTGAGCTCCACGGCCGAGACGCCGGCAGCCACGCGCAGGCGGTGCACTTGGGCTCCGACAAGGGCGGCGGGTTGGCTGCGCGTGGGCTTGGCCTTGGGCGTCGGCAGGTAGAGCGTCGGCCTCAGCCTGAGGGGGCGCGCGGTCGGGAAGGGGGAGGGGACTTGTCGGGTCTTCATGGCTCGGGCGTCCCTGTCCGAGCCTTGTCGTTGCAAGGCATTTGATCTCCTCCCTCTAGCACCATTGGCAAGTCGCTTCGACGGTCCACCAAGAAGCCGATGTTCGCCTGAGCGTCAACGCATTCGACTTCACTCTAGCATATGAATGGGAAACTTACTAATCAATTGGGAATGATAAAAATCAAGTGCTCGTGACAATCGTTCGGTGCGATCCCGAGTCAAAGAAGCAGAATCATTTTCCGAGCGCTTGCGGGTTGCAATGGCCAAGCGCGGGTACAAGGAATTCGGGGCGACGGCTCTCGCCGAGGCGCTGACGCCGGTCTTTCCGTCAGGGCTCAGCGTACAGACCACGCACAACTGGGCATCGGGCAAGTCGGTCCCGCGAGCGGACCGCATCGCATTGATCGCGAAGCTGCTTGATGTGTCGCCGCATTGGCTCCAGCACGGGCCAGATCCGCAAGGTGAACGAAAAAATCCCAAGACGCTGGATGGGGAGATCAGCGGGAAGGCGTTCGCCGAGCGGTTTCATGCGCTGACGGCGGAGCAGCGGCGGATCATGTTGGCGTTGTTGCATGAATTTGAGCGTGGGCGGTCTAGGTGAACTACGGTGAGAGCGTGGGGTCCCGGGAGGCGATGGGATCGTTAGCCGATCGATTCATTGCCTCGGACTTCTGCTGAACACCAATTGCCGCCTTTCGCGCGGCGACGGCCAAAGACTCAGTTCGGCCAGAAGCAGCCGGTCGACCGCGCCGCAGAATTCATGAGGTAGCGGACGTTCGCTGTGCGCGTACAACGTTTTCCCTTCGGAACCGCCCCTCGTCCGCTGCGCATGCCCCCGGGGACTCGTTGCGTCGCCGCTCGCCGAGCTAAACCACAATTCGACGTCACTTTTGGAACCCGCAACTCAGCATGAACTCGTGGCAAATCCCCGGTCGATACGATTTCTCGATTCCTGAAGCTCAGTGGCTTTCGGACCTATCCGGCATCGATTCGGACCTAGATGCTGTCATTCGAATCTGCGCTTGGTGCGTGGCGAAGGGGAAGGAGGTGTCGCACTTGCCGAAGGAGGGCAATGAGGCGGCGCAGTGGTACGACGAGGTCCAAGCAATCGGCGACCTAAGCTTTGCGGCCGTTGTTCGCTACGGTCGCACTTTTGGTAGTGGCGCGCGCAACGGCATTCCCTCTGAGTGGATATCAATGCTTCCGGAAAACTTGCGCGAAAGTCATGCCTATTTCAAAGCCCTTCGCGACAAGTACATCGCTCATTCGGTTAACGAACTAGAAGACAACCAAGTTTTTGTTCTGCTCAAGCCCCAGTTTGGCGAACATCAAGAACCAACGCACATTACTGTTGATAGAGGGCACTTGGTCGGGCTCAGTCTGCAGAACCTCAATACCCTCTCTCAACTTGTCGGTGCCCTAAAGGGGATGGTGTCGGAAGCGATTAAATCGGAGATGGATAAGCTGCTCACCATTTCGCGCAGCATGCGGGTAGACGAAATTCGGGCTCGTAGTACGGCCGTCGTCCCCATTCCGGGAAAGGCAGAGACCTTCAAGGTTCGGAAGAAGTTCTAGCAGCGAGAGTCGCTAGAAAATCGTCCCAGCCGTGCTGTCCAAAGTTGCCGTAGGGGTGGAAGTCAAACCATCCATCCCAGTTCCGAAGCGCATCTTCGAACCCGACGACTTTCATGACCGTAAAGCAGACGAGCATCTGCAGGTGCAGAAGGTAGTCTTCACCGTTCACCGTGACGCTGTTGCTATGGCCTAGGTCTATCTTCTTCGTCAACTCTCCGTTGTGAAAGATGGCGTTGCGGAGGTGCACGTAAGTGGATATCGCACGCGGGAGGTTCTTCGGGTTGTCCTCACTCACCTTGAAACCATAGCCGGCGAGCGTGCGTGCGATGGTCGCTTGTGCTGACGAGCGTGTGTCCTTCTGCATCGCACGCGCAAACGCTTCCAGACCCGACATCAGCAGGAAGTAGGAAACCTCCAAAAATGGGCTGCGTTGCCGACAGGTTTCGGCCGCCTTGATGAGAAGCAATCGAAACTTGGTCTCCTCGCAGAACTTGTCATCTGCGAGATGGGCCATGGCGCGTTCAATGAAGTCACGGCGTGCCTCGCGGTGCGGGTTGTAGTGGTCAGCGGCAATCACTTCACCGCCATTCGGAGAACGTTCTCCAAGGCGCATGACTTCGCCGAAGTGCGTAACCGGCTCGGAGGTCGCAGCCCCATCCTCCGTGGGTTCGCTCAGACGTACGTCTAAGCGCTCCATGAACGACAGGACAGCACCTAGTCGGTGGGGGACCGCGCTGTCCTGCAAGCGGGTGCCCGAAACCGTACCGGTAAGCTGGTGCACCTCTCGGTCATGGGCGCGCTTCCTCGCTTCGACGGGGTCCCTATAGAGCGGCTGGAACTTGAGTCCATGAGCCTCGAACGCTCGTGTGAAATTGAACCCGAAGATTCCGCATGTGGTCATCGAATAGCTCCTCCGGTGGCAGGCCTTGCCACGCGGCGAGCATACCTGCGCGATGGCAAACCGATAGCAAACGGCATGGCAAACGCATAGCAAATGCGATTTTGGGGGGCATAGGGGTTCGCCATACCGAGCATCATTGCTCCGCCGACGAATCACGCCTTAGACTTCCGCAGTCGGCCACAGGCAGCCGGTCGCTTACGCCGCAGAAATCGCGGGATAGCGGTCGATCGCAGCGCGCGCAAAACGCTTTGATTGCGGGTCGGGGACACATCGCTGAAGCGCGTGCACACAAACTGAAGGCCATGAACAATTGGCCGCCATCTCTCATCCACACACCACCCCAACTAAAAATGATGATGCTCAGATCTTTTCGCGATCGATTAAATCGCATGGGCTGCGTCGGCCGCAGCCTCTCATTGGCAGTCTTCCTCGCCGCTCTTTCTGGTTGCGCGACTAGCACGAAGTATCCATATGACGATGCATGGAAAGATCAGGCTTCGACCTTCCGAATCATCGATCAACGACCAGAGGTCGAGAAAACTCCAGAGGTCATTAGCTTGTCACTTCAGAGCGAGAGATACGGGGAGTATCGGCTCGGGGACGCACAGCTCGTCCCGGAGCGCATCGCGTACATCAGAGGCCAGCTACTCGCCATAAATGCTGACCAATTTGATCAGACAACTGCCTATCTCAAACATTTCGAAATCTTCAACAAACTTGGCAGTGCTCATAGAAATGCCGCCGCTAACTTTGCGTTCAGCGCTGCTGCTGCCTCAGCAGGCATTCCGGACGGCGGCCCTGGCATTTTGAGCGTCAGCGCAGACGGCACGCCCATAGCCCAATGGCCTCGAATTGAGCTATTCGTTGAAATCGAGCTGAATGGAAAAACGTACAGCTCCACTCAGCGCATTCCCTACCACGGGCTCAACAAGAGCATAAACATGCGATACCCCGTTCAAGCGCTCAAGGTGGCGATGCGAGATGCCGCTCAAGATATCGCGGCCAAGGCATCGAACAAGTAGTGATCGGCAGGCCACGAGGCTGCCATGTGTGATTTCCTCAAGGAAAGTCACAAGGCTAGCCCTCCCGCGCGAGGGACTCATTGACCCGCGACAAGCATCGCGGCAGGTCGCGAACGAAGGCCTAGGCGATGCCGCCAGTCAGGGCAAGGCTCGCAAGCCCCATGAGTTCGGCGGGAAGGTCCGCGTGGCGGTCTCGCACAAGCAGGGCTTGATGGTTGGAGCGCGCAGCTTCACGGGCAATCCGTATGACGGGCATACGCTGGCCGAGCATTCACCGGGGCCGGATCAAGACGATGGCCGATCAACAAAGACGCTGGCTCAAACGAAGACAGGCGGTCGAGCCCGCCATCGGGCACCTCAAGCACGACAACGGAATGGATCGGAGCTGGCTCAAGGGGCAAACGGGCGATGCGCTGCACGCGGTGCTGTGCGCCATGCCATCGCGCGGCAGTGGCCCGAGTGGCTGAACGCTTGTGTTAGTAGGCACCCATATAGTCGCGCTTACCGATCTCAATACCGTTGTGGCGCAAGATGGCATAGACGGTGGTCACGTGGAAGAAGAACTGCGGCAGACCATAGTGCAGAAGATATGCGCTGGCTGTCAGCTTCTTTTCCTTGGGCGTGCCGGGGCGCAGTACGATCTCGCGGCTCTCGCTTGAATCAAATTGCTCGGACTTGAAGGATTCGATATGGGCTAGAGCCTTGGCAATCAACGCTTGCAGGTCGGCGAAGCTGACCTCGGTGTCGGGCCAGGATGGCACCTCGGCACCAGCCAGTCGGGAGGCAATGCCTTTGGAGAAGTCCGAGGCGATCTGTACCTGACGTATTAGCGGAAACATGTCGGGGAATAGTCGCGCATGCAGCAGAGCATTCGGATCGATATTTTTTTGTGTCGCGTGGTCTTCGGCCTTCTTGAGTACATCGGACAGGGCGCGCAGCATCTGCTGCATGACGGGAACGGAGGCGTTGTACAGCGGGCTGGTCATGGTGAATTCACTTTTCAATTGGGCACGATGGCCGGGGCCGGTATGGCAGAAGCCCTGCCAACCATGCAAGGCTAACAGCAAAAAGGCAATCCGAAATTCGAGGGCAAATGGGACGCATCCTTCGCGCCGATTGGTCAATCCTGGCGGCGCAACTGGATGCGCCTGTCGCCGTTCTTCGATTACCCGGCCGACATCCGCAAGATGATTGACACGACCAACGCCATTGAATCGGTGAACATGAGCCTGAGGAAGATAACCAAGACCCGAGGCTCATTTCCAACCGATGAGGCAGTCTTCAAATTTTTCTACCTGGCACTGAACAACATCAGCCAGAAATGGACGATGCCGATACGGGATTGGAAGGCAGCTCGCATCCATCGACTGCACGTGGTTGTGAGACGAGTCGCGGAACTGCCAGGCCATCTGCCGGACCTGTAGCAACTGGCCCTCGTCGGCCTGCACCACGCCTTCGCGCATGACCTCGAGCGCCACCCGGTGCTGGAGCGTGTGGTCCTTTCGGCAGCGAGGCCGCCATGTGTGATCTCCTCAAGGAAAGACACAAGGCTAGCCCTCCCGCGCGAGGGACTCATTAACCTGCGACAAGCATCGCGGCAGGTCGCGAACGAATGCCTAGCTGCGTGCCGCCAGTGCGTCCGGCAGCTCGATCTTGACCTCGAGTACCTCGAGGTCGTCCTGCTTCTCCAGGTGCACCTTGATGTCCTCGGCCTTGATCGACACGTATTTCGAGATCACCGCGATCAGCTCGCGCTGCAGTTCCGGCAGGTAGTTGGGCCGCTTGGTGCCCAGGCCGCTGCGCTCGTGCGCGAGGATGATCTGCAGCCGTTCCTTGGCGACGCTCGCCGTCTTCTTCTTCTCGCCGAGCAGAAAGGAAAAAAGAGACATGGCTACCTTCCGAAGATTCGTTTGAAGAAGCCCGGCTTCTCGGCGTCGACGAAGCGCATTGCCTTGTCTTCGCCCAGGAAGCGCGCGACCACGTCGCTGTAGGCCTGCGCGACGTCGGTGTCGGTGTCGTGGATCGCGGGCACGCCCTGGTTGGAGGCCTGCAGCACGGTTTCGGACTCGGGAATCACGCCGATCAGCTTGATGCGCAGGATGTCCTGGATGTCTTCGAGCGACAGCATCTGGCCGCCGGCCACGCGGTTCGGGTTGTAGCGCGTGATCAGCAGGTGCTCCTTGATCGGCTCGCTGCCTTCCTTGGCGCGCTTGGTCTTGGAGCCCAGCATGCCCAGGATGCGGTCCGAGTCGCGCACCGAGGAGACCTCGGGGTTGGTCACGATCAGCGCTTCGTCGGCGAAGTGCATCGCCATCATCGCGCCGGTCTCGATGCCCGCGGGCGAGTCGCAGACGATGTAGTCGAAGCCCTGTTCGGCCAGTTCCTTGAGGATCTTCTCGACGCCATCCTGGGTCAGCGCCTCCTTGTCGCGGGTCTGCGAGGCGGCCAGCACGAACAGGTTTTCGCACTGCTTGTCCTTGATCAGCGCCTGGTGCAGGTTGGCCTCGCCCTGGATCACGTTGACCAGGTCGTACACCACGCGCCGCTCGCAGCCCATGATCAGGTCGAGGTTGCGCAGGCCGATGTCGAAATCGATCACGGCCGTCTTCTTGCCTGCCAATGCCAGTCCCGATGCGAAGCTCGCGCTCGTGGTCGTCTTGCCGACGCCGCCCTTGCCCGAGGTCACCACCACAATTTTGGCCATGCCATTCCTTCTTCGTTCGTATGTTTCAGTTGTTCGGTTGCCGAGCGCGCCCATCGATCAGAGGATCGGCTCCATGACGATCTTCTTGCCGTCAAGCGAGATCCGGGCCGGCTTGCCGGCGATCTCCGCCGGCAGCGCCACCTCCGAGGTGCGGTAGATGCCCGCGATGGCCACCAGCTGCGCCTCCATGCAGGTCGTGTAGATGCGCGCCGCAGTATCGCCGCGGGCACCGGCGATCGCCTTGCCGCGCAGCGGCGCGTAGACGTGGACATTGCCGTCGGCAATGACTTCGGCGCCGAAGCTCACCACCGCGGTCACGATCACGTCGCCACCGCGCGCGTAGACCTGCTGGCCCGAGCGCAGCGGCTTGTCGATCACCAGCGTGCCGTTGGCCGGCACCGGCACTTCGCGCACGATCTGGGGCGCTTCGGCGACAGCTTCGGCGGGCGGGGCGGCGGGGCGCGGGGCCGGCGCCACCGGCATCGCGGTGATCGACAGGCCGGCGGCGCGGGCCGCGGCGTGCTGCGCATCGCTGCCGCCACGCACCGCCACCGGCTGGGTCTGGTGGCGCGCCAGCAGGCTGCGCAGCGCGGCGAAGTCGAGCGTATCCCCGGCGTCGGACTCTTCGTCCTGCAGTTGCGAGAGGTCGATGACCACCGGCTCCTGTTCGAAGAAGTCGGGCGAGTCCGCCAACTGGGCGTCGAGCGCTTGCGCCAGCACCTCGAGATCGGCCGTCTTGAGGATGACTGCGATCAGCGGCAGCGTGGCGCTCTTGAATTCGAATACCGCCCTGGTGCGCGCGGCGGATGCATCTGCCATGGAAAAGCTTGTGCGAAAAGCGTTGGAGTCTAACGGGCATGGGGCCGGACGTTGCAAAAGGTCGCAACGATTGGCCGGCCGGACAACACTTCTTGCACCAGGTTGCACTTCGCGCGCGCCGCGCCGTGACTTCGCTCACGGTCGCGAGCCCGCGCCGGCGCTCGCTTAGTGCAATTGCACTATTCATCGCGCCCCGGCCCGCGGAGAGACTCCTTTCACCGCTGTAACAGTTCGTTAGCGGTCCGAATTACCGAGGAGTTTGATTTTGTTGCGCATCCATCCAAAGACGAGATTTGCCCTGTCCACTGCGCTTCTGCTGTCGCTCGCTGCTTGCGGCGGAGGCGGCAGTGGCAGCGGAGGCTTCCTGCCCACCGGCGGCACCAGCACCGGTGGCAGTAGCAGTGGCGGTGGCGCTGGCGCTGGCGCCGGCGGCGATACCGCCACGCCGGCGGCCGCCAAGCTGAGCGGCATCGCCGCCACCGGCGCCGCCTTCGCGGGCGCCAAGGTGACGGTGATCGACCAGCGCGGCATCACCGTGTGCAGCACCGAGACCGACGCCAAGGGGGCCTACGAATGCACCTTGCCCGAGGGCACCAAGGCGCCGCTCGTGGTCATGGCCGCGCGCGACGACCTGACCCTCTACAGCACCACCGCGAGCGCTGCGGGCGGCAACGTCAACGTCACGCCGCTGACCACCATCATCGTTTCCCGCCTCGCGCCCAATGGCGATCCGGCGAACCTGGCCGGCGCCATCGCGACCCAGCCCGACGTGGTGACCGACGCCACGGTCAAGCAGCAGGTGGCCGAACTGATCGCCGCGCTGCAGCCGCTGCTGACCCTGATCGGCGACGCCGTCGACCCGATCAGCGGCAGCTTCACGGCCGACGGCTCCGGCCACGACCGCCTGCTCGACTCGATCGCCGTGAGCGTGCGGCCCGACGGCACGGCCGCCAACATCGAGATCACGGTCAAGAGCGTGCCCGCCACCGAAGGCGCTGCGCCGGTCTCGATCGTCTTCCGCAGCAGCGACGCGACGCCGCCGGCCCTGCCGCAATCCGTCGCGACCGCGACGCTGGCACCGGCCGGCGCCTCGCTGGCCGTGGCCGCGCTGTTCGAGCGCCTCACGCAGTGCTACGCGCTGCCGCTGTCGAAGCGGGTCAACGCACCCAACGACACGGCACCGGTGAGCGGCGTCGCGGCCGACGTCATCGCGCCGGAATGCAAGACCCTGTTCGCCAACGACGATCCAGCCAGCTTCCTCAGCAACGGCAACAAGGTCGGCAGCACCGGCGCGTTCTCGTCGCTCTTCAGGCCCGGCGCCACCGGCCTCAGGTTCGACCGCGGCGTGCAGCAGTTCTTCCGTCCGAACGGCGACATGGTGCTGAGCTACCGCAGCGTCGACAGCACGGGCGCGGAGCAGAACCAGAATCTCGTCGCGAAGAGCGTCGACGGCGTGCTCAAGCTGATCGGCAATCAGTACGCCTACAACGTCAACGTCCTGCCGACCGTGCAGGACCGCGATTTCCTGCATGCGCCGGCGTCCAGCTATCTGAACGTGGCGTACAACGTGACGATCCCCAAAGGCCAGATCAAAGGCGCTGGCAATCCGCTGGTCCAGGCGCTCGTGACGATACCCAACGGCGCCTCCTACACCTACAGGCCGGGCGGCGGCAACGCCAACCTGGTGGTGGACAAGCCGGGCGGCCTGACCGGGAACACCTCGCTGCTGCGCATCGCCGGGGGCTACCGGGATCCGGCCCGCCCGGGCCATCCGTCGGCGGCGGAACCCAACGCCTTCTTCCTGCCGCAGCTCAGCGACGAGGAGCTGCGCCAGCTGCCGGAGCAGGGCGTGTTCACGGTCGTGCTGATCTTCCAGGACAACAGCACCGTGACGCAGACGCACCGCATGACCACGCGGGTGCCGACCATCGCCGAGGCCAGGCAGCGGAAGTTCGCCGACATGACGCCTGCGCTGCGGGCCGAGGTGGTGTCGGGGACCGTGTCGTCCGGCGCCATCGTCTTCGATGCGCCGAACGCCAACGAGCCGAGCCTGATCGACTTCAGCGCCGAGGGCGACGTGGACGGCTGGACGGTCCCGGCCGGTGCGGTCTCGCCGACCGCGCTGACCGCCTACGGCAAGTCGTTCAGCGGGGTGGACTTCGAAGACCGGGTCGATGTCCCCGCCAGCGCACGCAAGGCCAAGATCTATTGCAGCGCGGAGCCCAGCGGCGACGACCATTGCGCGACCCTCAACGGCAATGCGGTCTACGCGGCCAACACCCGGGTCACCCTGTTCCAGCTGTCCGCCACGGACGCTCAGCAGGTGCTGTTCCTCAAGGGCTTCGCGACCTACATGCCCGCCAACTGAAGCAAGTCGCGGCGGAATCCTTGCGATTCCGCCGCGTTGAGGCCCCGCTCGCGCGGGGCTTTTTTTTTGCCAGGCCGCGCCTCAGTCCCGCGAACGCGCGAGCAGCGCGTAGAGCAGGATCGCGCCGAAGGTCGCGGTGCCGATGCCGCCGAGCGCGAACTGGCCGAACTTGAGCGTGAAATCGCCGGTGCCGAGGATCAGCGTGATCGCGGCCACGATCAGGTTCTTGTTCTGCGAGAAATCGACCTTGTTGTCGACCCAGATCTTGGCGCCCGCGACCGCGATCAGGCCGAACACCACGATGCTCACGCCGCCCATCACGGCGAGCGGGATCGCCTGCACCAGCGCGCCGAACTTGGGGCTGAAGCCGAGCACCAGCGCGATCAGCGCGGCGACCACGAACATCGCGGTCGAATAGATCTTGGTCGCGGCCATCACGCCGATGTTCTCGGCGTAGGTCGTGACGCCGGTGCCGCCCACGGCGCCGCTCACCATCGTGGCGACACCGTC
Organism: Variovorax sp. P1_G12; assembly: GCF_056405555.1. Classification (NCBI taxonomy): domain Bacteria; kingdom Pseudomonadati; phylum Pseudomonadota; class Betaproteobacteria; order Burkholderiales; family Comamonadaceae; genus Variovorax; species Variovorax sp. P1_G12. Next base: position 166,466 of record NZ_JBFUBW010000015.1, read on the forward strand.
GCCGATGAAGGCGCGACCCAGCCAGGGATTGAGGTCGCGGCCGGTCATCGCGCCCACGGCCTTCAGGTGGCCGAGGTTCTCGGCCACCAGGATGATGGCCACCGGCGCGATCAGCAGCATGGCGTTGACCTCGAACACCGGCCTGGAGAAGGTCGGAAGGCCGAACCAGGGCGCGGCCGCCAGCGGCGCGAGGTCGATCGGCTTGCCCAGCCCCATGCCGTTGGTCAGCACCGCATAGATCAGGCTGGCGGCGATCAGGCCCATGAGGATCAGAAGCCGCTGCACCATGCCGCGCGAATAGACCGCGATCAGGCCGACGCACAGGAAGGTCAGGACCTGGATCCAGGTGTCGAAGCCGGTCGGCGCCATGTTCTTGATCGGCACGCTCGCCAGGTTGAGCCCGATCACGGCGACCACCGCGCCGGTCACCACCGGCGGCATCAGCCGCTCGATCCAGTGCACCGCGACGTCCTGTTCGACCTCCTCGACCTCGATGCCCTCCAGCCCCTTGACCGGCGCCGCCTTGGTGTGGCGCTCGTTGGTGAGGGCCACCAGCACGCCGATCAGCGCGTAGATCAGCCCGCAGGCGATGATGCCGCCGAGCGCAACGCCCAGGTTGGCGTTGGGCCCGCTGCCCGAATAGCCGCTGGCCGCGATCACCACGCCGATGAAGGCGAAGCTCGAGCCCAGGTAGCTCGGCACGCGCCCGCCGGTGATGAAGAAGAACAGCAGGGTGCCGATGCCGCTCATCAGGATCGCGATGTTGGGGTTGAAGCCCATCAGGATCGGCGCCAGCACGGTGGCGCCGAACATCGCGATCACGTGTTGCACGCCCATCGCGGCCGTCTGCGGCCACGACAGGCGCTCGTCGGGTGCGACGACGGAGCCCGCGGTGGTGGCGACCTTGCGCCAGCGGGGCAGGTAGGAATCTCTCATGGTCTTCTTCTCCTCGGTTGTTGTTCTTTGCCGGCGCACGCGGTGGCGCTCAGCCGGCTTTCGGGGCGAGCACCGCCATGGTGATGCGCGAGACGCAGCTCAGGTCGCCGGCGTCGTTGGTCATGTCGATCTGCCAGACCTGCGTCGTGCGGCCCAGGTGGACCGGCCGCGCGGTGGCGGTGACCCAGCCCGAGGTGGCCGCGCGGATGTGGTTGGCATTGATGTCCAGCCCCACCGCGCCCTGGCCTTCGGGCGCCGAGTAGTAGGCGCCGCAGGAGCCCAGCGTCTCTGCCAGCACCACCGACACCCCGCCGTGCAGGAGGCCGAAGGGCTGCACCGTGCGCCGGTCGACCGGCACGCGGGCCCGGATGAAGTCGTCGCCTACTTCGAGGAATTCGATGCCCAGCAGCGACACCGTGGTGTCCACGTGGCTCAGGGTCAGTGCCTCGATCGAGATCTCTTTTTTCCAGATGCGCATTGGGGCTCCATGTCAGGGTGGTCAAAACTATAGCGACTGGCGGCGCAAGCCGGCACGGCAAAAACGCGGCCGGTGGCTGACAGCGCGCGCCGTTCCCGCGATGATGATGCGCCCGGGACGATGGTTCCCAGTCAGCTCAGCCGGAGACAGATGCCATGCACATCAGCGATTCGGTCTTCACGGAAGCGAGCTTCTGGCTGATGGTGGCGGTCTCGGTGGTGCTGCCGTTCTGCATCTACGGCGTGATGATCGTCAAGCAGGCGATCTCGCGCCGCACCGTGCTGGTGCTCGGATTCTCCCTGGTCGCGATCGCAGCCGTGAACGTCTACTTCCTGCAGCGGCTGGCCACCACCGCCGCGATCACGCCCTCGCTGGCGGACGATGTGCTCTTCGTCTCGGAGCTGCGGGTGGCGCTCTATCTGCTGCCGGCGCTGTTCGCGGGACTCGGCATCAACGTGATCTCGCACGTCCTCACCACGCACCTGGCCGAGGCCGAGAAGCGCTTCGGCGAGCAGCATCCCGACGACGGCGACGACTCGCAGAATGTCTAGCGAAGGGGCGCCGCTGAATCGACGCCGTGGAACCGGCGCCGTCGGGGACAAGGGGCGTGCCTAGGCCTGCAGCTTGAAGGCGCCGACCACCTGCGACAGATTGCCGGCCTGCTCCTGCAGCGACTGCGCGGCCGCCGAGGCCTCCTCCACCAGCGCCGCGTTCTGCTGCGTCACCTGGTCCATCTGCGTGATCGCCTGGTTGATCTGCTCGATCCCCGAGGTCTGCTCCTGGCTSGCCGCCGTGATCTCGCCCATGATGTCCGTCACGCGCTTCACGCTGTCCACGATCTCTTCCATCGTCCGGCCCGCTTGCGCCACCTGCTTGCTGCCCTCCTCGACCTTGTCCACCGAGTCTCCGATCAGCGTCTTGATCTCCTTGGCCGCCGCCGCCGAACGCTGCGCCAGGCTGCGCACTTCCGACGCCACCACCGCGAAGCCCCGGCCCTGCTCGCCGGCGCGCGCGGCTTCCACGGCCGCGTTCAGCGCCAGGATGTTGGTCTGGAAGGCGATGCCGTCGATGACGCCGATGATGTCCACGATCTTGCGCGAGGAGGCGTTGATCGAGCCCATGGTGCCCACCACCTGGCCCACCACGCTGCCGCC
>NZ_JBFUBW010000016.1:0-161788 GCF_056405555.1 Variovorax sp. P1_G12
GCGCGGGAAGCCGTCGAAGAGAAAGCCCTGGGCGCAGTCAGGCAGCGCGATGCGCTCCTTGACCAGGTTGATGATCAGGTCGTCGCTCACCAGCGCGCCCGATGCCATGACGGCCTGGGCCTGCAGCCCGAGCGGCGTGCCGGCCTTGACGGCGGCGCGCAGCATGTCGCCGGTCGAGATCTGGGGGATGCCGTATTTCTGGCAAATGAAGGCCGCTTGCGTGCCTTTTCCTGCCCCGGGGGCGCCCAACAAAATCAGTCTCATGGTGTCTCCGGCCTGCGTTGGATGTTGCGCGAAATGCCGTCGACGACTTCCTTCTTGGCGGCGTCGATGCCTTCCCAGCCCAGCACCTTGACCCACTTGCCGGCTGCCAGTTCCTTGTAGTGCTCGAAGAAGTGGCCGATGGCCTTCAGGCGCATCACGCCGTCGACCGACTTCCAGTGGCTGTAGATCGGCAGCACCCTGTCGGTGGGCATGGCGAGCACCTTGCCGTCCACGCCGGCTTCGTCTTCCATCATCGTGATGCCGAGCGGGGGCATGGCACCACGACCCCCGGCAGCAGCCGATACGGCGCGATCACCAGCACGTCGACGGGGTCGCCGTCGCCCGAGAGCGTCTGCGGCATGTGGCTGGAGTTGGCCGGTTAGTAAATTGCCGTGGTCATGAAGCGGTCGATGAAGATCGCACCCGATTCCTTGTCGACTTCGTAGTTGATCGGGTCGGCATTCATCGGGATTTCGATCACGACGTTGAAGGCGTCGGGGATGTTTTTGCCGGGGGGATATTTTGCGAAACGGCATGAGATGTCGTTGATTGATGGGTAGGCGAACTTTCACAGAGCAAAAACTCGCGGCATACTTTCGAGAGATCCTCGGTCGCGCCCGAGGCCACATCGACAGATTCAATTCCTCTGGGCCAACTGCTCCAGAATTGCCGGATTTTCCAGGGTCGAGGTGTCCTGTGTGATGGCCTCGCCCTTGGCGACGGACCGCAGCAGCCTGCGCATGATCTTGCCGCTGCGCGTCTTGGGCAGGTTGTCGCCAAAGCGGATGTCCTTTGGCTTGGCGATCGGGCCGATCTCCTTGGCCACCCAGTTGCGCAGCTCGTTGGCGATCTTCTTCGCTTCGTCCCCTGTCGGGCGAGCGCGCTTCAGTACGACGAAGGCGCAGATCGCCTCGCCCGTGGTGTCGTCGGGGCGCCCAACCACCGCCGCTTCGGCGACGAGGGCGGTGTACGACACCAGCGCGGACTCGATCTCCATGGTGCCCATGCGGTGGCCCGAGACGTTGAGCACATCGTCGATGCGCCCGGGGATCGTGAAATAGCCGGTCTTCGCATCGCGGATCGCGCCGTCTCCCGCGAGGTAGAAGCCCTTGAGTTCGGGCGGGTAGTAGCTTGCCTTGAAGCGCTCCGAATCGCCCCAGATCGTGCGGATCATGCTCGGCCAGGGCTTCTTGATCACAAGGATGCCGCCCTGGCCATTCGGCACGTCGGTGCCGGTCTCGTCGACGATGGCCGCTGCGATGCCCGGGAAGGGCAGGGTGCAGGAACCCGGCACCAGCGGCGTGGCGCCCGGCAGGGGAGTGATCATGTGGCCGCCGGTCTCCGTCTGCCAAAAAGTGTCGACGATCGGGCAGCGGCTGCCGCCGACGTTCTCATGGAACCATTCCCAGGCTGCCGGATTGATCGGCTCGCCGACCGAGCCCAGGATGCGCAAGCTCGACATGTCGTAGCGCTTCGGGTGCACGGCTTCGTTGCCTTCGGCTGCCTTGATCAGCGAGCGGACGGCCGTCGGCGCGGTGTAGAACACGCTCACTTTGTGGTCCTGGATCATCTTCCAGAAGCGGCCCGCGTCGGGGTAGGTGGGCACGCCCTCGAACACGACCTCGGTCGCACCCAATGCCAGCGGGCCGTAGGCAATGTAGGTGTGGCCCGTGACCCAGCCGATGTCGGCGGTGCACCAGAACACGTCGTCCGGCTTCAGGTCGAAGGTCCACTTGGTGGTCAGCACCGCATGCAGCAGGTAGCCGCCGCTGGAATGCTGAACGCCCTTAGGATTGCCGGTCGACCCAGAGGTGTAGAGGACGAACAGGGGATGCTCGGCGCCCACCCATTCGGGTTCGCAGGTCTCTGGCTGGCCTTGCGTCTCTTCGTGCAGCCAGCGGTCGCGCGATGGCTCCCAGCCGATTGGCCCGCGGGTGCGCTGGTAGACGATGACGCTCTTCACGCTCTCGCAGCCGCCCAGCGCGATGGCATCGTCGACGATGGCCTTGAGCGGCAGCTGCCTTCCGCCGCGCACCTGTTCGTCGGCGGTGATGACCATCACGGCGCCGGCATCCTGGATGCGGTCGCGCAGGCTCTGCGCCGAGAAGCCGCCGAACACCACCGAATGCGTGGCGCCGATGCGCGCACAGGCCTGCATGGCGACCACGCCCTCGATGCTCATCGACATGTAGATGACGACGCGGTCGCCTTTCTTCACGCCGTGCGTCCTCAGCGCATTGGCCATGCGGCAGGTGCGTGCGAGTAACTCGCGGTAGCTGACCTGCGTGACCTTCCCGTCGTCGGCTTCGAAGATGATCGCGGTCTTGTCGCCCAAGCCGCGCTCGACCTGGCGGTCGAGGCAGTTGTGGGACACGTTCAGCGTGCCATCCTCGAACCATTTGAAGAAGGGCGCCTGGCTGTCGTCGAGCCCTTGGGTGAACGGCGTTTTCCAACTCAGGAACTCGCGCGCGAGGCGCGACCAATAGCCGCTGTAGTCGGCCTCTGCTTCGGCGACGAGTTGGTCGTAGGCCGCCATGCCGGGAACATGAGCGTCTTTCCAGTCGGGGGCCGGAATCAGTCGGGTCTTTGCTTCGTTCGAGCTCACGGTGAATCTCCTGGAGGGTCGGATAGGGGTTAGGGCGTCGAAACTTAGGGGGTCAAGGGTCGTCATGGCGGACCAACCAGGCGGCGATCGCAGCGGCGCTGCGAAATTCGTCGCAGGCGCGCGCCGGGACGGTGGGGTAGCGCTGGTTCCACATGCGCGCCAGCGCCTGGCCGGGCCCGATCTCGAGCACGCAGCGGACCTGTCGGGCCATGACGTTGTCCATGCACTCGTCCCAGCGGACAGTGGTGGCGATCTGCGCGGCCAAGGCACTACGCGCAGACGCTGCATCGCGGATGCGGTCCGCAGCATTGCTGAACAGCGCGACTTGCGGTGCCTGAAAGGCAACGCCTTCGAGGGTCCGTGCGAAGCGGTCCGCCGCCTCGCGCATCCACGGCGTGTGGGAAGCGACGTTGACGCGCAGCCGTGTGCACTGTGCACCCTCGAGCAAGGCGGTGCGCTGCGCCTGCGCCAATGCGGCGCTCGGCCCGCCGAGGATCACGCTGTCCGGGCCGTTGCGGATCGCGAGGGCGAGGCCGGTTTCGACGCACAGCGATTGCACCCTGGGCCGGGAAAGACCGGTGACCGCCAGCAGCCCGCCGGGGGCTTGCGCCGCACAGGCATCCATGGCCGCGGCACGCTGCTGCGCCAGCGCGAGGGTGGCTTCGGCTTCGAGCACGCCGGCCGCGCTGAAAGCGGCCAGTTCCCCGACGCTGTGGCCCGCGATGGCCGTCGGAGGCGCCACGAGGGGTGCGAGTTGGTTCCACGCGGCGAGCGCGAGGCCGGTCAGCAAGGTCTGCGCGTGGTCATTGCGTTCGGCCCAGGCCGGATCGGCCAGTGCGCCTCGCCAGTCCTCGACGCCGAGGCGCGCGATCATGTCGTGCACGATGGAATCGGCGGCCAACCACGGCAGCATCGCGGGATGCTGGTGGCCCTGGCCGGAAAACAGCAGCGCGAAGCTCATGCGCCGCCACACACGCGCGTGATCCAGCAGGCTGCGGCGAGCGTGTCGGCCGCGCCGCCGGGCGACAGGCGCCGTGCCACGAACTCGCCCGCAATGGCGTGCGCCTCCTGCAGTCCGTCGGGACGGGCGACACCGCCCCGGTCCAGGAACGCCTGCGCCGTGCGCTGCGCGTAGCGTAGGCCGGCGAGACCGCCGCGGTGCGCGAGATTGCTGTCATCCAGGGCCGCCATGGTGTGGAACAGCGTGTCGAGTCGTGCCTGCTGCGTCGTCAGGCCGCGGGCCAGTGCCGCGGTCAGCGCGGGCAGCGCCGTATCGAACAGCACCGGGAAGGCGAGTGCCGCTTCTTCGGATGCGCTGCGCAGGCCGAAACGTTTCGCGGCTATGCCGCCGGGCAAGGCCGACGCGCGTTGGCTGCGCCCGGCGAGCGCAGCGCCCCAATGACAGCGCAAGGCACCACGCAGTGCATCCGGTCGCAATGCACCGCCCTCCTCGCGCAGGGTCGCGCCCGCCGCGGCGCACAGCAGCCCCAACATGAAGACAGCCCCACGATGCGTGTTGATGCCGCCGGTGGCTGCGAGCATGCGTGCTTCCGCTTCGATGCCGCATTGCTCCAGTACGGCGAACGCCGCGAGCCCCGATCCGGCTTCCGCGATCTGTGCAAAGTAGCGGCGCAGCGAGAACAGGCTGCGCATGAAGGTGTGCGCGTCCATGTCGTCGTGGCTGCCGCGGTCGATCAAGGTCACAAGTCCCGGCTTGGGCGTTAGCGCGAGTTCGTCGTGCAGTGCGAGCGTGGCGGCGCGCCCGATTGCGGCGGGCGTGAGGTGCGGTTGCCGGCGCATGCGGAGCGCGGAGGTCTTCATGCCATCGGTTCCGCCAACATCGCGCGGCCGCACCATGCGGAGTCGCGCTGCAGGGTCACGCCGTCCAGGTGCTTGACCATCACGGCACGCGCGCGTCCGGCACGCCATTCGATCCATTCGCGCCAGGCAACCGAGGCACCGTCGCGGAAGACGAGTTCGCCGTCCAGCCGAGGTCGTGTGTCGCCGAAGGACTGGAGTACCTGCGCGACGGCATCGGCCTGACCGATCCCGTCGACGGCGACCCAGAGATCGAGGTCGGACTCCGGCCGCACGTGCGTGAGGCCGCTGATCGTCTGCCAGCCGTAGCTGCCGAAGACGTGGGCTGTCGCGCCACCGGTGTCGAGCGCGTCCAAGAGCTCGCGCAGCCGCCGCTGCGCCGACGGCGGCAGCAGCGCCTGCACTGCGGCAAGGCGGGGAAACTCGTCGAAGCGATGCACGGCGGCGAGCGGTACTCGCAGCGCGAGCCGGCGCCGGTCCCAGGGCGTCGGAGCCGGAAGGCCCAACGCGATCCAACCGTCAGGGACGGCATCAAGCGGCTGGCGCGTTACCACGAGCGGCAGTCGTTGCATCGCCCAGTGCGTCAGGCACGCGCGCGCCTGCACGTCCCAGGGTCGTTGCAGGAGGGTGTGCCAGCCGGCGTCGGTGAGCCGGGCAAGTTGATGGCGTCGCAGGCGGGCCATGGCGCGCGGCGGTCTTCAGGCCGCGTCCAGCACGCGCTGCACGACAGGGGCGGCCAGCTGGCGTCCGCCGCGTTTGGCGCCATCGCGCGCACGCAGGTCTTCGGTCGGCGTATGAGCCAGCGCGTCGCGCAACGCGGCCTGCAGGTCCCCCTGCCAGAGCGCACGCACGCCGCCCATCGCCACGTAGTTCTGCACGCCGGGCGCGAACACCGGGTTGGACTGCGACAGCGCGGCGAGTTTCTCCTCGGGCAGCTTTGTCACGCGCGCCATCGCGGGTATGCGCATCACCCGGATCTCGGCGTCCGGCAAGGCATAGCAAGCATCGGCGATCAGCCCCGAGGTGATGAAGCCGCCGGACAGGGCCTGGTCATACACCAGCCCGATCACGCAATGGCCGCGTCGTCGCGCCAGGTCGATGGTTGCGCCAAGATGCGCCATCGCCCGGTTGATGCCGAGCAACTCGTCGCGTCGACGCAGCTGCTGGCCTTGGGTGTCGATGAGCAGCAGGATCGCTCGGCCGGGATGCTGCGTGATCGTATCGAGCACCACGCGCGCCTGGGCGAGCGCTAGCCTGACGCCGATCGGCGCATGGTTCGTGGTGCCGATCACCGTGAGCGGCGCACCATCGAACATCACTTCGCCCTGGAGGAAGTCGCCCGCGGCGCGCATGCCGTGGTAGGAGCCAAAGAGCTGGGTGACAAGGGAATTCCACTGCATGGAGTACTCCTGGGTTAGATGACGCGCAGGGAACGCACGGCGTTGACCGACAAATCCGGCACCTGCTCAGCATCGACGACACCAAGTGCGCGCCACAGCAGCACCGCGTCATCGCCGCCGGTGTCCCCGGCCGGCAGGGCGAGCAGTCGACTGGTGAGCAATGCGTGCTCGTCTTCGAGTGCTGCCAGGGTCAATGGCTTCGCTTGGCCGATAGCGGCGATGGCCGCCTCGCGAAAGGCGGCAACATCGTCTTCGACCAGGTTGTCGCAGTCGCCGATGAGCCAGCGATGCTTGCCTCCGGTGGTGCGCCAGACCAGCGCCCGGTCGCGCGAATCGAATTCCTCGACGCCGTGCGACGCTTCGATGACCTCGGGGCCCGACATGGCGAGCCGTCCGACATCGCTCATCACGATGTGATCGGCGCAGCGTGCGACGATGCCCATGCCGCCGAAGCAGCCGTTGGCGCCGCCGATCAGCACGATCACCGGGATGGCCGCGGCGCGCACGTCGAGCAGCGCGCGCATAACTTCCGACACGGCGATCAGACCGGCGTTGGCCTCGTGCAGGCGCACGCCACCCGACTCGGCCAGCAGCAGCACGGCATCAGGCCGGTCACGCAGCGCGCGCTGCAGCAGGCCGACCAGCTTGGCCCCGTGCACCTCGCCGACGCCACCTCCCATGAACGCACCTTCCTGGGCCGCCACGAACACGCTGCGCCCATCGAGCGTCGCGCGACCGACCGCCACGCCATCATCGAAGGCCGAAGGCACGCCAAGCTGCGCCAGGTGCGGGCTTGTCACCCGTTCGCTCGGCGGCAGCCATTCGTGAAAGCTGCCTGGGTCGAGCAGCAGGGCAAGACGCTCGCGCGCCGAGCATTCCGCATAGCTGATCATGGTCGGCCTCCGCTGATCTCGGCCACTGCCTGGTCGAGCCGCAGGCTCACCACCGCAGGTGTGGCGCCCATGTCGTTGATCGAGACGCGCACGCCGCCCAGTGGATGGCGCGCGTGGAAGTCGTTCATCACGGCCTGCCAGATCGGCCCGAAGCCGCGCGCGGAGGTCTCGACGCGCACTGCGCAACCATTGTCGTCGGTCGCCTCGAGCATCACCTCGAGGTTGCCGGACCCGACGACGCCGACCAGCACCGGCGCAAAAGCGCCCGCGGGCCGGACACCGGCAAAGAAAAAGTCCAGGGTTTCGAGCCCTGCGGGAACGTCGCTCATCGTTGAATCTCCTGCTACCAGTTTCTGAAGCGCTTGGGCGGCTGGTACAGCCCGCCCGAGGCGCGCACGAGGTCGCGCATGCTGCGTGCGGCCAGCAGGTTGCGCGTGGCCTGTCGGGGGTCGATGCCCAGGTCCTCCGGCCGGCGGATCACGCCTCGGTCGCGCAGGTTCTCGACCGCCCGCCGGTCGCGCGCCAGGCCCACCGCCGTGTAGCCGGCCACGCCGCGGATGGCCTGCTCGCGCTCCGCGTCGGTGCGGCACAAAAGCAGGTTGGCGATGCCTTCCTCGGTCAGGATGTGGGTCACGTCGTCGCCGTAGATCATGATGGGCGGCAGGTCCATGCCGGCCTGCTCCTGCAAGGTCCAGGCATCGAGGCGGTCGACGAAAGCCGGCTGCATGTGTTCGCGGAAAGTCTCGACCATCTGCACCACCAGCTTCTGGCCGCGCGGCGTGCCCGCGGCGCCGCGGCGGCCCTCGCGCGCCTCGCGCCCGGCCTTGAGCCAGGCCGGGCTGCCATGGCGACGGCCGCGCGCGTCGGCGCCCATGTTGGGCGCGCCGCCGAAGCCGGCGATGCGCCCGAGCGTGGCGGTCGAGCTGTTGCCGTCGAGGTCGATCTGCAGGGTCGAGCCGATGAATAGGTCGCAGGCGTAGTGGCCGGCTGCCTGGCAGAAGGCCCGGTTGCTGCGCAGGCTGCCGTCGGGCCCGGTGAAGAAGACATCGGAGCGGGCCCGGATGTAGTCCTCCATGCCGAGTTCGGAACCGAAGGAGTGCACCGACTCGACCCAGCCGGCCTCGATCGCCGGGATCAGGGCCGGATGCGGGTTGAGCGCCCAATGCTTCGCGATCTGGCCCTTGAGCCCAAGCGACTCGGCGTAGGTCGGCAGCAGCAGCTCGATCGCCGCGGTATCGAAGCCGATGCCATGGTTCAGGCGCTGCACGCCGTATTCGGCATAGATGCCCTTGATCGCCATCATTGCCATCAGGATCTGCACTTCGCTGATCTGCGCCGGGTCGCGCGTGAACAGCGGCTCGATGAAATTCGGCCGCGGCGCCTTCACCACGAAGCTGACCCAATCGGACGGGATGTCGACGCGCGGCAAGGTCGTGCGCTGGCCGTCCACCAGCTCGTTCACCTGCGCGATCACGATGCCACCCGAGAACGCCGTGGCCTCGACGATGGCCGGCGTGTCTTCGGTGTTGGGGCCGGTGTAGAGGTTGCCTTCGGCGTCGGCCGCATGCGCGGCGACCAGCGCCACCTTGGGCGTGAGGTCCACGAAGTAGCGCGCGAACAGCTCGAGGTAGGTGTGGATCGCGCCAATCTCGATGCGCCCGCCCGAGACCAGCTTGGCCAGGCGCGCGCCCTGCGGCCCCGAGAAGCTGAAGTCCAGGCGCGAGGCCACACCGTTCTCGAACACGTCGAGATGTTCCGGCAATGCTAGCACCGACTGCACCATGTGCAGGCCGTGCACGCGCTGCGGATCGACCTGCACGAGGGCCTGCGCGAGGAAATCGGCCTGCTTCTGGTTGTTACCTTCGAGGCAGACGCGGTCGCCGGGCGCAAGCACCGCTTCGAGCAGCGTGCCGATGGCCTCTGTTGCGACTTGCTTGCCGGCGAGCCGCGTGCCGAGTGCGGCGGCCGCGCGCGCCAGCCGGGCGGCGCGGTCATCGGCCCTGGTGGTCCAGGAGCTGGAGTTCATGGGTTGAATGGGTTGAGTGAAGTCATTGAAAGCGGCGCCTTACAGCACCACGAAGAGAAGCCACACCACCACGGGGGCCACCACCGTCACGAGGGCGCCATACATCATCAATTGGCGGAAGAACACATCGCGGTCCACGCCCTTCGCGTTGGCCAACACCAGCGCGCCGTTGGTCGAGAACGGGCTGACGTCGACGATGGTGGAGGACACGGCCATCGCCGCGATGAAGCCGATCGCACTGACACCGGTGTCCCCTTGCAGGAAGGGCACCGCCAGCGGAATCAACGAGCCGAGCACGGCGGTCGATGAGGCGAATGCGGACACCACCGCGCCGACGAAGCACAGCAGCAGTGCTGCCATCAGCGGGGAGGTGAGGCCCGCCACGCTGTGGCCGACGAAATCGATCGTCCCCATTTTTTCCATGACGCCGACATAGGTGCTGACGCCGACGATCAGCATGATCTCCGGCCACGACACCTGTCCCAGCGCACGCTTCTGCAGATTGGGCGCCATCAGCGTGAGCAGCAGGCCGATGGTGATCGAGACGAAGCCGATGTCAAGCTTGAAGAACAGCGTCAGCACGGCCAGTGCCAGCAGGCCCAGCACGGTGGCGATCTGGTAGAGGCGCGAGCCCTGCTCGGCAGGGATTGCCGGCGACGCGTCCATCAGCGAATCGTTGTCAGGGTTGGCGGTGCGCCGCTCTTCCGCGAACGACTCGCTTTCCGCATCCCCGTACACCTGCGCACCGCCCTGTCCATGGGCGACGCGGCGCACGGTCGGCATGGCGCCTGTGTGGTCGGCCTTCTGCCGAACTAGCCTCATCCCGCCGAACAGGAAGAACAGCAGGAGCGCGACCGCCAGGTTGACACCGAGACTGGCCATCATCGTCGCCATCTCGCTGAGCGGCAAGCCGGCCCGGGCCACGATCTTGTTGGTGATGCCGCCATAGATGCTGATCGGGGAGAAGCCGCCGCCCTGCGCGCCGTGCACCACCATCAGGCCCATGAGCAGCGGGTTGATGCCGTACTTGGCCGCGAATCCCAGCGCGATCGGCGCGATGATCGCCACCGCCGCCGGGCTGACCGCGCCCACCGCGGTGAGCAACGCGGCGATGAAGAACATGATCCACGGAATGGCCGCGATGCGCCCGCGCACCGCGCGCACTGCGAGTTTGACGAGCCAGTCGATCGTGCCGTTGTTTTGCGCGAGCGCAAAGAGGTAGGTGATGCCGACCAGTGTCAGGAACAGGTCGGCGGGAAAGCCGCCCATGATGGCCTTGGCGTTCATGCCGGCGACCAGCGTGCCGACCAGGAACGCGCCGACGAAGGCGATCACGCCCATGTTGATCGGCAGCACGGTGGCGAGCACGAACATGCCGATCAGGGCGTAAATCGAAATCCAATGAGAACTCATCAATGCGTCTCCGGGAGGTGTTTGGGTTCGACACGCGGTGCCAGCACGTCTGGGTACGAACAGTACGCACCCCCTACGGAACGATCAACTAAGCGGCGTGGCTGACCTTTACGCGAACTGAAACGATCGAGGGTTAACCCGAGCATCGATCTCGTGGATGCTCAGCCCAGGTCCGCCTTCGCCATGCGGCAGACCGAGAGCAGCGCGAGCAGGTTGGGATCGCGTTCGCGCGTGCGCAGGAAATTGAGCGAGATGGTCTGGCGCATCAGGTACCGGGACTGCAGCGGAATCAGTTGCACCCTTTGCGGCATCACCGAGCGCACGCGCCCCGGCAGCAGAGTGCAGCCGACGCCACCGTCCACCAGGTTCATCAGGGAGAAGATGTCGCCGGTCTTCATGACCACGTGGGGCGTAAAGCCAGCCACGCGAAACGAGTCCACGAAGCCGCTGTAGGTGACGAAGCCTTCGCTCAGGGTGACAAAACGCTCATGGGCGCAGGCGGCCAGGTCCACCTGTTCCATCGACGCATAGCGCGAACCCAAAGGCGCGGCGAAGTAGATGTCGTCCTCGAACAGGGGTTCGGACTCGAGGTCTGGGGCCGCGTCGGGCGTGCCCATCAGCGCCGCATCGATGGCGCCGTCACGCAGCTTCTGCAGCAGGTCGGCGTTGGAGCCCAGGACGAGTTCGGTCTGGATGTCGGGCTTGCGCAGTTTCATCGCCATGACCAGCGTCGGCACCGTGCGATTGGTCAGGGAATACAGCGACCCGATGCGGATGCGATCGGCCGAATAGCCCGCCACTTCGCGCGTCGAACGCACGCCCTCGGCCATCGCGCGCAGCACGTCCCGGGCAACCTCCGCCAAGGCTTGCGCGGCCTCGGTCGGGTGCAGGTTGCGGCCTTCGTGCCGAAACAGGGCGCAGCGCAGCCCTGTTTCGAGCGCATGCAAGGCGCGGTGGACGCTGACAGGGCTGATCTCGAGGATCTCGGCCGCGCGCGAGAGATTGCCGGTCTCCATGAAGACCAAGAGGATCTCGAGCCTGCGGAATGTGATCTCTTCGTTGACGTGGAGGTGCATGACGGCCTGCCTTAGAAGCTCGATCCTAAGTGAAACTCGAAAAGGGCGGCTGGCGGTCGCGTCCCATTCCGTGGTGTAGGTCCAAAGCCCGGAGAAGGCTGAGATGCACGGTACTCAGCGTGCCACTGCGGACAGCCGAGTGGGCGCACTATCGCTTCTATGTGAACCAAATGGTCAAGACACCTTCGATGGCGTCGGTTAGAAGGATTTCATGTCGACCCCCTCTCCGCTGCGCGGCACGGTTTCGATTTGTCTTGATTCGAGGTGGGGGTGTGATCGGCGTTCGAGCCAGTGTGCTCGGACGACCTTCTATCCGTGCGGGTCGTGCAATATCCCCGCACCGCATGCTGGCGGTCACGCTGAGGTGACCCAACGATACTGTGGGCGCGCCGACCTTCGATCATGACGATTCAATCCGTGCCGAGTGGTGCGAGGCTCAAACGGCAGGCGGCCTGAGTTCGGCCCCAGTCGGGATTTCGCCGCGGTCCAGATAGCGCCACAGCGCGATGAGCAGCCGCCTGGCCAGGGCCACGATGCCCACGCGCCGCGAGTCAGAAACTCCTCGAAACACGGATGCAAGAGGCTTGCGAAGGGATCTGCCTGGCTGCACCACGCCTACCGCCCCAAGCGCGCTTGGTTCGCCCCTAGCGAAGCCGCAGCACCGCAATTTGTTCGCAGCAACCGGCTCACGAGGTCGACGCCCGGAGTGTGGCGACGCTGCAGCACGAGTTGTTCGAAGTAGGGGCTCAATGCCATCTCGTCGGACCGGGCGATGAAGTCAATGCGATCGAATGCGGGGATGTCTATACGCCAGCGTCTGCATAAAGGATGCCTTCGTCGGCGTTCGCCATCCGCTGTGCGCATCGCTTTGCCACAAGCAACTGGCCATGCGCTTCGACGCATGGCGCCTTTTCACCGACGTCGCCCGAGACTCGTACGCCGCCTTCTGAGAGATCCGTCTCCAGCCTCTTTCAATCCACCATCGCCACGTGACAAGGCCCTTGAGAGCCATTTCGCCGGGTCAACCGCCGAGCCACCTCGCGGGGCCTGTTACCAGCCACGGAAAAAATACCAGCACAAACATCACGACGAACTCCGCCAGCATGAAGGGAAGCACACCTCTAGTGACCTCGTCCAGCTTCATCCGGCCGACTCCAGCCACCACGTTCAGAACCGTACCCACTGGGGGCGTGATCAGGCCAATGGCGTTGTTCATGATGAAGAGAACACCGAAGTAGATCGGGTCTATGCCCGCGGCCTTGATGACGGGCATCAACACGGGCGTCAGAATGAGTACTGTCGGGATCATGTCCATCGCCGTGCCGACCATCATGACAAGCACCATGATGGCGATCAGCAGCATCGTCTGATTGTTCATGAATGGCTTCAGCAGATCCACCGTTTGCGCCGGGATATCGGCGACGGTGATGAGCCAGGCCGACACCATCGCGGCTGCGGTCAGGAACATGATCACCGCCGTCGTTTTGGCGGCGCTCACGAACACCCCATACAGCTGCGTCAGTGAGAGTTCTCGGTACACCAATGTAGACACCAGCAGCGCATACACGGCGGCAACTACTGCTGCTTCGGTCGGCGTGAATACGCCGAACTTCAAGCCCACGATGACGATGACCGGCAGGACCAGCGCCCAAGTGGACTCCCTCAGCGCTTGGATGCGCTCTGGCCAGGTTGCCCTGGGCGGCGGAACAATGTCCTCCTTGTTGGCCACCAGGTACCACGTGACGGCGATGCCCAATCCCATCAGCAGCCCCGGCACAATTCCGGCCAGGAACAGTTTGGAGATCGAAACATTGGCCGCAACGCCGAAAATCACAAAGCCAATGGACGGCGGAATGATTGGCGCGATGATGCCCGCGGATGCGATGAGCCCGCCCGCGCGGCCCTTGTCATGACCCGCCCGTATCATCATCGGCAATAAAAGCGCAGCCAGCGCCGCCGTGTCTGCCACGGCCGAGCCCGACAGCGCCGCCATGATGCAGGCTGCCACAATGGCCACGTAGCCAAGGCCGCCGCGTCGATGACCGACGAGTTGGAGCGCCAGGTTGACGATGCGTCGTGAAAGACCCCCGACGTTCATGATTTCGCCAGCGAGCATGAAGAACGGGACGGCCAGCAGCGGGAACGAATCGGCGCCATTGATGACGTTCTGGGCCAGGATCTGAGCATCGAAGATGTCCAGGTGCCACATCAAAGCCACGCCGGAAAGGAGCAAGGCATACGCGATCGGAACGCCCAGTGCCATCACGCCCAGCAGTGAGCCGATGAAGATGAATATAGTCATGTCGTCTGTCTCCGCGCGCTCAATGCTTCTTGAAGGTTTGGCTCTGATCGAGGTGCAGCGCTTCAACCTGGGCCATGTCTTCGCTTTCCTGGCTCAAGCTCAGGTCGGCTTCAGTGGCAGTTCCCGAGACGATCAGCCACAGCTGCAGAAGCAGCAAGATCGCACTGCAGGCGGCGAAGACCAGACCGGATCCGTAGAAGATCGCCATCGAGGCGCCTGAGACAGGTGCAAGTACCTCGCGATTGATGACGACCTGGGCCCAGCTGCCCGAGAGCAGCAGCCATGTGGCATAAAGCATCATCACGTGGGCAACCACCGCGAGCACCTTCTTCCCCGCCAGTGGCAGGCGCGAAGTCAGCATGTCGGTCCCCAGATGTCCGTGGTCCTTCAGGGCGACGATGGCGCCCAGGAAGACCATCCAGACGAACAGCCATCTGGAGACTTCTTCGCTCACTGCGATGCCCGAGTTCAGCGCGTATCGCAGGACCACGTTGCCGAACACCAGGATTACCATCAGTGCAAGCAAGATGACCAGCAGTGCTTCGAGGAGACGGCAAAAGGCGTCGATGAGTCTGTTCACGATGGAGGTCCAGTCGATTACTTGCGCATCTTTGCCAGTTCGGCGTTGGCCTCCCTGACCAGCGCTTCGCCCACGACGCCGGCGTACTTGTCGACGACCGGCTTGGCTCTCTCGCGCAGCCTGGTGCGTTCGGCACTCGGCACCTCGTTCACGACCATGCCGTTTTTCGCAAGCTCCGCCAATGCCTGGGAGGTGTATTCGGGAATCTTCTTGCGCTGAAACTCCTTCGTTTCCGTCGCGGCCTGGATGATCAGCGCCTTTTCGTCGTCGTTGAACCGATCCCAGGTCTTGCCGCTGACAAGCAGAACGATGTAGTTGTACATATGTGCTGTCAGCGACATGTATTTCTGCACTTCGTACGCCTTCATGCTCGACGCGATCAGCGCGGTGTTGGTCATTCCGTCGATGGCCTTCTGCTCCATCGCGTTGTAGACCTCCGTGAAAGACATGGCCACCGGATTGGCTCCAAGCGCACCCATCAGATCGACGTACACAGGGCTCTGGATAACGCGCAGCTTCAATCCCTGGACATCTTCCGCCTTGTTGATGGGCCGCTTGCTGTTGTGAAGATGCCGGAATCCGAAGGCCGAGATCGGCATGCCCACCACGCCCTTGGCCGCGAGCTTGTCGAACATCTGCTTGCCCACGGGCCCATCGATGAGGCCGGAGGCTTCTTTCTCGTTGTCGAACAGAAACGGGAAGTCGAGAAGTCCGAATTCCTTGACGACGCCGACAAGCGCATTGGTACCCATCACGCCCATGTCGATGGTGCCGCCCTGCATTGACGAGATCATCTGGACATCGCCTCCGAGTGTGCCGTTGGGGAACACCTTGATATCGATCTTGCCGTTGCTCCTTTGCTTCACGAGTTCCACGAACTTGTCGACGCCGTTGAGAGCACCGGTGTCAGCGGCCGTGACGAATGCCAGCTTGACCTTGTGGTCCCTGATCTGGGCTTGCGCAGGGCTCCCCAGCAGGGCCAGCCCGCAGGCAAGCGTGGCTGCGACCCCTCTGAGGATCGACTGCATTGAACTGTGTGGTGTGCGAATGACCATTGTTGTCTCCGGTGCGTTGAGGTTCTTGAATTGACTTAGGGATGTGGTGCGGTCAGGTGACGTGGCGCGCAGGCATACGCGTGGAAGAAGTCCGTCGTGTGCTTAGCGGCCGACTTGGCCCGCTGAAACGTCGAGGAATTGGCTTCGGCCCCTACGGGTGTCTCGATGACCAATTGAAGGCCGGCCGGGAGCAGATCGAGTATCTGTTGCAGCGGTATCGCGCCTTCGCCAAGGTGCAGCCGGGAGGAACGCGCTTCCGTGGCCAGCTTCTCCACCGGCAAGGGCGCTGCGACGCAGTCGGACAGCTGCGCGTAGGCGATTCTCTCCGCCGGCACCTGCAGCAGATCGGACGGCGCCGCACCGGCGCGGAAGAAGTGCAAGACATCCAGGATCAGGCCGGCATTCGCGCGGCCCGCCGCGACGATCATCTGCAGGGCGTCTTGCCAGGTCTGAATGTCGCGATACATCATGAACTCGACGCCGACAGTGAGTCCGAACTGGGCGGCCTCGTCGCACAGGCGTCCGAACAGGTCGATGCGCTTTTCCCTCGACAAGAAGGTCGCGCCGCCCGCAAACTCCGTACCGATCGAAGAGATGTGCGTTGCGCCAAGTTCGGCCCCGAGCTCCAGCGCAGGCCTGAATCGCTCGATATCGGTTTGCGGGGACAGGACGAAGGCCTCCACGTCGAAGACGCCGACACCTGTGTCCTTGGATGCGGCCTTGATCTCCCGGATCACATCGGGCCGGCCGATGACTTCATGCTGCAGCGGCTGTGCGGTCGCGGTCATGATCGACAAGCCGACCTTGCCGAATCCCGCCCCGGCTGCCGCCCGAATCAATTCGGTCTGCGCCGTGCGACCTACTGTGAGGTTGGCCAGAGAGATGTGCTGAAGTTTGATTTCTTTGGTCATGGTTGATGCGAGAGTTCGGGTGGCAGCGCGGAGTTCAGGCGCTTGAGCAAACAATTGCGCAGGCTTTGTCCGCTCGACGTGCCAGCCATGCCTGTCAGTATGTTGCCCGCCCACCCGTCAGATCGAAGGTGAAGCCGGTCGTGAAGCTGCAATCCGCGCTCGCGATCCACGCGACCATTGCCGCGAGTTCCTCGATCTCCATGAATCGCCGCATCGGAATCTTCGCCTTGATCGATGCGATGAACTCGGGCGTCATTTGCTTGAGCAGGTCGGTCTCCGCCATCGTCGGTGCCACGCAGTTGACTAGCACACCGGATTGCGCGAGTTCTTTCGAAATCGATTTCGTGTACGCGATCACCCCGGCCTTGGCTGCGGCATAGGCGCTTCCGTTCGGATTGCCTTCCTTGCCGGCGATCGATGCCACGTTGACGATGCGACCGTAGCCGTTCGCGATCAGATGCGGGATGGCCGTTCGGCAGCAGTTGAAGACACCGGTCAGGTCGATGTCGAGCACGCGCTGCCACTGGTCGACGGGGTACTCCCAGGTCGCAGCGATGGGGCCGTTGATGCCCGCATTGTTGACCAGGATGTCGACACGTCCGGCCGTCGACAAGGCCTCATTGAAGGCCTTCACTACGGATTCGAGATCGGCCACATCGACCTGCTGCATCAACAACGGTTCGAAGCCAGCTTGGGATGTGGCGAAGTTCTCGAAGTCCAGATCCCACAAAATGATCCTGCGTCCTTCAGAGGCCAACCGCTTTGCGATGCCGAGCCCCAGGCCGCGGGCGCCACCGGTGACGATGGCGGTCTGAATGGGAAGTTCTGTCGTGGTCACTGGCTGTTCCTCATGCTGTGTTGTGAATGTTCGAAGCCTGCCGCGTGGCGGCCTGCGATGTATCCGAACGTCATGGCGGGCCCAAGATTGATGCCGCCCGATGGGTAGTGGCCGCCCATCACGCTGGCCATATCGGTCCCGACTGCGTACAGGCCGGCGATCGGCATGTCGCTGCGGTCGAGCACCTGCGCCGTCCCGTTCGTCTTCAGGCCGGCGAATGTTCCGAAACTGCCGGGGAGCACTTTCACGGCATAGAACGGTCTTTGCTCGATCGGTGCGACGCACGGATTCGGCCCCTCGTGTTCCAGGTCGCCCTGCTTGCGGTTGTAGGGTGTAGAGCCACGGCCAAACTCGGGGTCCTCGCCCCGGCGTGCGTGCGTGTTGTAGCGCCTGACGGTCTCGACCAGGCCCGTGGCGTCGATGCCGCAGAGCTTTGCAAGGTCTTCGAGGGCGTCGGCTCGCTGCAGATAGCCGTTGCGGATGGAAGGTCCCACGGGAATCGGAAATGGCCGCGCATGGCCGAGGCCATAGCGCCTCTGAAAGCGGTGATCGCATATCAGCCACGACGCCACCTCCTGACCTTCGGGCACTCTCGCGACCATAGCGGCGGTGTAGTCGTAGTAGCCATCGGCTTCGTTCACGAATCGCTTGCCATCGGACAGCACTCCAATCAGCCCAGGCTTGGCGCGATCAATGATGTGTGGGAAGTGCCCGACGCTGCCGTCGACGTGTCGAACCCGCGACACCGGCGCCCATGCCACAGGTGACGCGAGATCCGTCACCAGGCAACCGCCTGCCGATTCGCCGAGGCTGATACCGTCACCAGAGCATGCGGTGGGCGGCAGCGCGAGATGCTCTTCGCCGGTCGGTGTGCGAGGGAACAGCGCCTTGCGGCGGTGCGCGTCATGGGGGAATCCCCCTGCCGCGAGTACCACGCCTTTGGCCGCGCGAATTTCGATATCGCCTCGTGCCGCGGCTACGATGGCACCGCGCACTGCGCGGTCCTCCACGATCAAGCCTTTTGCAGGGGCCGATTCGATGAGTGTCACGCCCAATTTCTCGGCCGACTTCGCCAGCCGGCCGATGAGCGCGACGCCATTGACCAATTGCATCGCGCGCCCATACAGCGCCAGGTCCATCAGGTGCCGGATGAAGCGTCTGCTCACGTGCAGCAGCGACTTCAGCGAACGCGTCATGTTCAGGAAGGCCGCGAGATCGGCGCCCGCCATGATCGGCATGCCCAGGAACGAGGTTTCGCGCATTGTCTTGCGCAAGCGCTCGACCAACGGACCGAGTTCGCGGCCGTCGTATGGCGCGGCGATGACCTGGTGGCCTTGTGTGCCGGCGCCTGCCACGTTCCCGTGGATGTCGGGAATTCCGTTCCCATCGACGAACTGCAGGGCGGTATGTTCCTCGAAAAAGGCGACCATGCGCGGGCAGTTGTCGAGGAATGCATCGATCCGCGCGGCGTCATATCGCGCGCCCAGTTCATTTCGAAGATAGGTTCGCGGCTGCTGCGGGTCTTCATGGATACCTGCGCGCTTGGCGAGTGGATTGCCAGGAACCCACATCCAACCGCCCGACCAGGCCGTGGCACCGCCGAAGACGGCTTCCTTTTCCACCACCACGACCTTGAGGCCATGCCACGCGGCCGTCACGGCGGCCGCCAGGCCTGAGGCACCGGAGCCGACCACGAGCAAGTCGCACTTCAGCGACTCGGAATCGCCGCGCGTGTCGCTGGCCCTGGGCTCTGACATCCGTATCTCCTGTTCTTGCAACGACCCACCGTCGCCGCGAGAGCAGAATTTAGTGATCCGGCAGCGAAATTTCGCCTATCCGCCACCTGTCGAAAGATAGGCTGGACGCCCGTCCCAGGGTAAACACCTACAAGAGCTTCAACTGGCGCGCCTTGGTGATCGCCTGCGCGCGATTGCGCACGCCGAGCTTCTCGAAGATCTGGCTGACGTGCCACTTGGCCGTACCCAACGTGATCACGAGTTGCGTCGCGATTTGCTGGTTGGCAAGCCCTTGGTTGACCAGGCGCAGCACCTCGAGTTGAGTCGCGGTGAGCCCTGCCGTGTTCGCCACGACAACGTTTTCTTCCGAGGGAAGACGAAATTGTTCGAGCAGGCCGTTGACGAATGCCGGAGCGGCGCTGCTCACTTGGCGCAGCAGTCCGGCCAACGCCGCATCCCCGTCGAGGAACGGGCGAACATAGCCGCCCGAAGCTGCCAATGACACGGCCTTCTCGAGATGTTCGAGCGTTGCAGCTCGGCCGCCGTTGGCGCGATGCCCCAGCGCCTGTAGCACATGGACCGTGACGAGCATGCCGGCTTGCCCCTGGCTTCGACATGACACCTCGACCGCGCCGAGCATGCGAAGCGCGGCAAGCGCATGGTTGCTTGCGAGCAGCAGGCGAGCGTGAAGGAGTTGACCCTCGACAGATGATTCGACAGCGGTGCGAATCTCCTCGAAGGTCTGTTTCGCTGCGGCGACGTTGCCCTCGCGAAGCTGGAGGTCCGCGATAGCGATGCTCACCATGCGCTGGCGCCGTGGGTTGCGCGAGCGATCTGCCAGATCCTGGGCCGCCGCCAATGCGTTCCACGCCTGCTCACGCGCACCGCGTGCATGGTGGACCTTGGCGAGGGAACATTCTCCGGCCAGCGTGTGGTACAGATTGCCAAGCTGCCTGCATAGCGCGACACCTGTTTCGAGCGATTCAACCGCCCCCTGCAGTTCGTTGCGTTCAAATGCCAGCATGCCCATCGGTACCAAGATGAGGCCGCTGATCGGCGCCTGCGCTTCGTCAGAAGGCGAACAACGCTCCAGCGACGCGTGACAGAGCAACTGCGCCTCGCGCAATTGGCCCTGAGCGCTCATCAACGGTGCAAGATGGGCTAGCGCGTCGAGCGCGGTCATGCGATGCCCGAAGGCCCATCCCAGCTCGAGAGCCTGCCGCAGCATTTCGGTGGCCGGCTTCGGAAGGCCGGTGCGCAGCAGACCCAGCCCCTGGTAGAAAAGAGCCCAAACCCGGAAGAACGAGGTGCTGTTTCCCAGCTGATCCAGCGCCTGGCGCGACAGCTCGATCGCACGGGCCGGATTGTCCGACGTGATCGCGAAAAAGGCCTGGAGTGCAAACAGGATGCCCTTGTGTTCCTGGGAGCTTTCCGCCACATTCGGCGCGCTGGTCAAAGCGTAGTACTCCTCGGCTTCCACGGTGCGGCCACTCATGAACAGAAGCCACGCTTGATACCCCGCAAGGTCCTGATGTCGACGCACAAGGGACGTCGGCAGCATGTCGAGCCATGCCAGCAGCGTGGGCAGTTCGCCACGGGCGAGCATGTCCTCCACGAGACTGCGAAAGAGCCGCACTGCATCCACGTCGCTGCGGGCCGCGAGCGCGTGCTTGATCGCGTCCTTTCCCATCCCGTGAGATTCGAACCAAGCGCTGGCTCGACGATGCAACTCGATCTTCTCCGACTCGGCAAGGCTTTCGCGAAGAAAATCCGCCAACAGCTGGTGATACCGGAACCAGCGGCCCTGGTCATCCAGCCGCCGCAAGAAGAGGTTGGCGCGCTCCACCTGGACCAGCATGTGCCGGCTGTCGGTGCGCCCGGTGACCGCGTCGCAAAGATCAGCAGAGAAGCGATCGAGGATGCAGGTTTTCCGCAGGAAGTCCTGCAGCATCTGAGGTTGCTGGCGCATGACCTCGGTTGCCAGGTAGTCGATCACGTGCCTGTGCTCACCACTGAATGCAGCGGCGACCTGTGCCAGGTTCGCCTCTCCCTGCAACTGCACGTGCCGCTGCAGCGAGAGCGCAGCGATCTGAAGCCCTGCCACCCAGCCTTCGGTGCGGGCTGCAAGCGTCCGAGCCGATTCGGTGTCGAGTGCCAGCCCCATGCTCCGCACGAGGAAGGCCATTGCTTCGTCTGGCGTGAATCGCAGCTGGTCGATTCCGACCTCGGCGACCCATTGCCGAGCACGCCATCGGGAAAGCGGCCACTGCGGATCCTTGCGGGTCGCGACGATCAGGCGCAGATGCTCTGGCAGGTGCTCGACGAGAAAGGTCAGCGCCGCATCGAGTTCCGGGTTGTCGATCGCTTGGTAGTCGTCTAGCACCAGTACCACTGGGTGGTCCAGTTCGGTGAGATCGTCCAGCAACGATGCCATTCGGTCCTTCGGGCTGGGCGACCCTGCCCCGGAGAGGGGGGCCGTCGCTGTGCCTCCCACGTCGAGATCGGCACCTTGCAAGGCACTTCGCAGGTAGTCGAAGAAGCGCACCGGGTCGCTGTCGTCTTCGTCCAAGCCCAGCCACGCCACGGCAGGTCGATCCACGGTCTCGTTGACCCAGGCCGAGAGCAACGTGGTCTTGCCGAATCCCGCTGGAGCGCAGAGAAGCGTCAACGGCCGCTTCAGTGATCCGGACATCAAATCAAGCAGCCGCGGACGCGACAAGCTCATCGGCTGAACAGGCGGGAGTGCGAGCTTTGCCTTCAACAAGAGAGTTTGACCTGGGATTCGCATTCCGTTTTGCAGTCCGGGCTGGCGCCATGTGCCTCGCCACCTGCGCCATTTGCGCTTGGGCTACCCGGTCTGCCTTGACTTTCGCAAGTCCTGAGATTACAGCACGATTGCGCCACCGAGGTCCGCAGTGCAGGGACGAAGGCCGGCAACATCGCGACCCCAGGTGGGCGAACCGCGCCTGGCGGGAAGGCTTCAGCGCCGTCAGTTCGCGGCGGGCAGTTCGACAGTGAACTCCGCGCCGCCTTCCGGATGATTGCGAACGCTCAACTTTCCGCCATGCTGCTCGATGATCCCGTAGCTGATGGACAGGCCGAGACCGGTGCCCTTGCCGACCGGCTTGGTGGTGAAGAACGGATCGAAGATGCGCGACAGAAGTTCCGGCGCGATGCCAGGTCCGTTGTCGCGCACGGTGAGGACGTTGCCCTTCGGCCCTGCCCGGGCCTGGATCCACAGATGCGGCGGGCGCGGCGGCTGGGACGTGCTGGCCGCATCCACGGCGTTCTGGATCAGGTTCATCACGACCTGCTGCAGTTGTCCGGGGCTTCCTTCGACCACACACGGAGAGATGGGCTGCCAGTCGACTTGCAGGGGCCGCGATGAGCCTTTGGACACCCAGAGAATGGCGCGTTCGGCCACTTCATTGAGGTCGACGCGTGTCCGCTCTTCCGGATCCATCGCCGAAAACCGCTTCAGGCCGTTCACGATGGCCGCGGTGCGCTGCGCTCCTTCCAGCGTGCCCTCGATCAGGGACGGCAGGTCGTCGAGCAGATGCTCGATGCGCAGCTGGGTGCGCAACTCCAGCAGCGCGTCCAGATTCTGCCCGGCATGCACGGCTGCCATGTAGGTGCGCAGCTTTTCGCTGTAGCGTCGCAGCGCGTGCACGTTGCCCAGCACGAAGCTGATCGGATTGTTGAGTTCGTGCGCGACACCCGCGACAAGCCTGCCCAGCGAGGCCATCTTTTCCGAGTGCAGAAGTTGCTGCTGGGTCTGCTTCAGCGCATCGTGTGCTGACCGCAGCTCCTGGTAGGCGCGGCGCAACTCGGCCGTCGGTCGGGCGACGAATACCGTGCCGACGCGACGGCCCGAAGGCGTGACACGCGGCGTGCAGTTGGCGTCGACCGGCACGCTGCTTCCATCGGCAGCCGACAGATTCAGCTCGATGGTCTCGCCGCGGCGCGTGGGGCTGGAGTTCACCAGAACCGCCTGGGCCCGCGCGATGCTGTCGGCGTCCGCCAGCAAGGCCAGCAGGGAGGTACCGCGCAGTTCGATGTCGCTGCGGCCGACCAGTTCGCAGAGCGCCGCGTTCGTCTCTTCGATCTCGCCATTTTCGGTACAGACCAGCAGCACATCCGACATGGCCGACAGGATGCTGAAGATGAACTGCTGCGATTGCTCGAGTTCGTCGTTCTTCTGTTCGAGCTCGATCTCGTCATGCACCAGTTGCGAGTAGACCTCGTCCATCTTCTGGATCACGTCGAGCCAGGTAGCATCGTCCACGCCTTTCGGCGCCGCCTTCGGGCGTTCGGTACGGCGCGGCGGCATCAGTGGACGGTGCAGACCATGCACGGGTCGAAAGAGCGGACGATGTGCTGCACCGACACGGGCGTCGTCTCGCCTTGGCGCACCGGGGCACCTTCGAGCGCGCTTTCGAGCGCGCCGGGCGTGCCGGCGGCATCCCTTGGAGAGAAGTTCCAGGTGGTGGGTGCGACGATCTGGTAGTTCGCAATGTGGCCGCGGCGCACCGAAATCCAGTGCCCCAGGCTGCCGCGTGCCGCTTCGCTCAGGCCGATGCCGGTGCCCTCGTCGGGGACGGCGTCGCTGACACAGTAAGGTTCGCCGGGCCGCAGCGCGAGCAGCCACTGCTCCATCAGGGGCACCACCCGGGCGAGTTCGAGCAGGCGTGCCAGGACCCGGGTGAACACGGTGCCGCCATGCAGGCCCACCATCTCGCGCACCAGCGGATGCCCGGCGGCGAGCTGGCGCGCGATCGCGCCGGTTTCCACCACCTGGCCGTCGAGCCGGGGCGCCTTGTTCCAGGTGTAGGCGCCTGGCTTGTCGCCAGCGGGTATCGTCAGCCCGTCTCCGGGATGGCGCGGGCCTCCGTCGTCCGCGAGCCATGCGTGCGTGGCGTCTTCCCGGATGCTGCGCTCGTCGAGCGCGCCGAGCTTGCCGTCGTCGGCATGCCAGACGCCGCGCGGGAACGCGAACCCACCGTCGGGCTGGGGGTAGGCGCCGTAGCTCAGGTAGCGGCCCGGGCCGCTACCCAGGCCCATCAGGCCGGTGTCGCGTGCGATGGCCAGGAACATCCGGAAATCGCCCTGCAGGGGGGCCTGGGCATCCCAGGCCCACAGCGCGTCGGCGCTGGCGAGGGACAGCACCTGCTGCAGCGGCGCCGCGAACAACTGCTGCTCCAGGAAGCGCCGGAACTCCCGGATACGCGCCAGCAGGCGCGTGCGCTCGGCGCCATCGACCGCGCGCGTGGAGCCGCCGGGCTCGATGCTCTGCGTATGCGGCCACTTGCCGGCAAGCAGGCCGAGCATCGTGAACCAGCGCTGCCGCGCCGCGATGGCCCGACGCGCCTGCTCGCCGGTGGTCGGGTCGAACCGACGCAGGGCTTCGGCATGCCACGTCCGCCCGGCATACACGGCTCGCGTGAAGTCGGGCATGAAGAACAGGTAGAAATGCGTCAGGTGGTCGGCCAGGTTTTCGGTGGCGAGGATCACGTTGGTCACGTGCTGGCCGTTCGGCGGCATTCTCAGCCCGCCCATGTCCGCGAGAGCGCGGGCCGAGGCGACGGACTGCGACACCGAGCAGATGCCGCAGATTCGGGGCACATAGACCAGTGCGTCATGTGGCCGCTTTCCCTGCAGGATCTGCTCGAACCCCCGATACATGGGCGAATTCACGCGCGCGGACGACACCCGTCCATCCTCGATGTCGAGCGTGACCTCGAGGTCACCCTCGACGCGATTGAAAGGGCCGACCAGCAGGCGGGTCATGGCGGCACGCTAGCGCAGGCGCGTCTTGCGCACCGCGGGCGCCACCTTGATATGGTCCGCGGTGGCGTTGGTCTTCACGCGTTTGGGCGTGGCCGATTTCGACAGCGACGCCAGCGCGACGAACCAGGCCTTGGGCATGTCGGTCGGCAGGCCGATGGGAATGCCGGCGATCTTGGGCGTCTCGTGGAATGGATGGCCGGGCTCCTGGAAGCCCGGCTCGGTGCAGGCGATGCAGGCATAGCCGCCGCGGGTGCAGGAGCCTTCCCCGTTCCAGAGCCGTGTGTTGCAGTCGGCATGCACCTGGGTGCCCTTGCAGCCCATGTGCTCCATCATGCAGCCGAGGTCGGACGGCTTCTCGGCGCTGGCCTTGAACTCGTAGTACTCGTTGCGGGTGCAGCCGTGGTGCACCAGCTGGTCGGCATAGAAGCGGGGCCGGTTCAAGGAGTCCAGGTCGGCAGCGGAAAACTGGCCGGCGGCGAGCGCCATCAGGCTGTCGATGACCCACCCCGGATGGGTCGGGCAGCCCGCCACGTTGATGACCGGCAAGCCGCTGGCGCAACGGAATGCCGCGCCGAGCAGGCCGCCGGGGCGATCGTCGTCGTATTGCAGGCCGCAGGCATCGGTCGGATTGCTCCCGCCTGCGGTGATGCCGCCCCAGGCCGCGCAACTGCCGATCGCGACGACCTGCCGCGCCGTCGCAGCCAGCCGGCGGACCCAGTCGATCATCGGGATGCCGGTGCCGGCGAGGACATGGAAGCGGCCGGTGTTGTTCGGACCCCGCAGCAACGATCCTTCGATGCACAGCGCGTCGACACGAAGGCGGCCATCGATGGCGCGTTCGAGCAGGTCGATCAACTCGGTGCCGCTTTCGAGCGACAGCGACGGGTGCCACAGCAGGTTGATGCCGGCATCGCGCAGTTGGCCGTGGAAGTCGGCCGTGTCGGCGCACAGAAGCGACATGCTGCAGCCGCCGCAGCCACCCGACTGCAGCCACAGGACATTGAAGTGGGGCATCTTGTCCATCGGTTCAACCTTCCAGCCCGAAGCGGGCCATCTTGCCACGCAACCCGACCCGCGAGAGCCCCAGTTCCTTGGCCACGCGCGTCTTGTTCCAGCGGTGCCGCAACAGCGTCTCGCGCAGCACCATGGCCTCGATGGCATCGAGGCGTTCGGCCAGCGTACCGCTGGCCGGCAGGGGTGTCGAGCCGGCCGTGACCGTGCGCCCGGCCTGGCCCTGCAGGACCCGCGACGAAAAAGCGGTGCCATCGATCAGATCGTCGGCACTGAGCGCCACCGCGCGCGAGATCTCGTTGCGCAGCTCGCGGATGTTGCCGGGCCAGGGGTAGGCCATGAGGCAGGCCATCGCCTCGTCCGAGAGCGCGGCGCCAGGGCGCCCCAGCGCCACGCCGACCTCGCTCACGAGCCGCCGAGCGATCGGCCCGATGTCGCCACCGCGTTCGCGCAGCGGCGGGACCGTGATCGTCACGCAGGCGACGCGGTAGAACAGATCCTCGCGGAAGTGCCCTTCGTGCACCCGCTGTTCGAGGTTGCGGTGGGTCGCCGCGATCACGCGCACGTCGACCGGCACGGTGCGCGGCGAGCCCACGGGTCGCACCTCGCCCTCCTGCAGCACGCGCAGCAGGCGCAGTTGGAACGCCGCCGAGGTTTCGCCGATCTCGTCGAGAAAGACGGTGCCGCTGTTGGCGCGCTGGAACAGTCCCACGTGGTCATCGAACGCGCCGGTGAAAGCGCCCCGCTTGTGGCCGAACAGCTCCGACTCGAGCAGCGTATCGGGAATCGCCGCGCAGTTCTCGACCACGAACGGTCCGGCCGCGCGCGGGCTGGCGTAATGCACCGCGCGCGCCAGCAATTCCTTGCCGGAGCCCGACTCGCCCAGCACCAGGAGGCTGAGGTCGTAGCGTGCCACGCGTGCCGCCAACTCGCACACCGCATCGAGCGGACTGCCGTCCGCGCGCTCGATGCGGTCGAAGTCGAAGGCGTTGCGCGCCCGATCCAGCTTGTTGGCGGCCCGGCGCCGCAGTACCGGCGTGCTGGTGCGCAGCTCCAGGTCGAGCCGGTTCATGTCGCGCTGGAGCGTCTGGGCTTCCGCCGCCTCGCGCACGGTGCTCAGCAGGTGGTCGGGGATCCACGGCTTGAGCAGGTACTGGTAGATGCCCGCGTCATTGATGCCGGCGATGATGTCCTCGGAATCGGTATAGCCCGAGATCACGATGCGCACGGTGTCGGGCCAGCGCTCGCGCACTTCCTTCAGGAAGGTGACCCCGGTCTCGCCGGGCATGCGCTGGTCGCACAGGATCACGCTGACCGGCTGGCGTTCGAGCTGCTGGCGGGCCTGGCCTGCATCGTCGGCCGTCAGCACGATGAACTCCTCGTCGAGCGTGCGACGGATCGCGTCCTGAGAGCGAACCTCGTCATCGACGACCAGAACGGTCGGCATCGATGTCACGGGCGTCATCCGGGGCTCGCGGCCTTCACGCCTTCGCGGTGCCGGGCCAGGTGCCGGGGCGTCCATGCCGTCGGCAGCTTGTGGACGAAGTGGTACCGCGCGATGTGAAAGCTCGGGTCGAAGCCGTAGAAATTGCGATGCATGCGTGAAAGCTCATGGCGGCGGTAGTCGGCGAGAGGGCGTGCTGCCTCGTCAGCAGCGCGCCGCCGTGCCTTCGCAGTTATTCGATCGTCGATATTGTGCGCTGCGGCGAGTGCCAACGCCTCGGTGATTGCCAGCGCTTCGAGATCGGTCGCGGTTTCACCCATGCACCGGTCGATGAGTCGGATCGACAGGGCTTCTGGCGCGCCCAGCGGCAGGCGGCTGGACATCAGTGCGATCGCGCCCTCGGCGCCGAGGCGGCGCGGCAGCAGATAGGTCCAGTACTCCGAGCCGTACAGGTTGCCCATGTTCTTGTAGTGCGGGTTCAGCACCACCCCGCGGTGTGCCCAGACCTCGTCGGCCGCGAGCGCCAGAAAAGCCCCGCCGGCACCGGCGTTGCCGCGCAGCAGCGCGATGGTCAACCGGTCGGTGGTGCGGATGACGGCTTCGGCAAGGTCGTCCATCGCCTCGATGTTGCGCATCGATTCGTCGGCGGCGCTGTCGCCCTCGCGGTGCGCCGCCGCCTCGATGCAGTTCAGGTGGATGCCGTTGCTGAAGAAGTCGGCGCCGCCCAGCAGCATCAGCACGCGGGTGTCGCGGCTGGCGGCGTCGCGCCAGGCGGCGAGCAGGCGGCGGCATTGCGCGGTCGACATCGCGCCGTTGTAGAACTCGAAAGACAGGCAGCCGACGCGCGCGCCCGGCGTGCCGAATTCACGGTAGCGAATCTCGCCCCACTCGTCGCTCGCCCGCTCCAGCGGCACTGGCAGCGCAGGCAGCGCCTCGAAGGCGGCGCCGAACGCGAGTTCGCAAGGCAGCTTGAAAGCCTTGCCGCCGCAGGCCGCGGAAAGGCTCGCCTGGCCGATCCAGACCGCCCCATCGGTCGTGCGGCGCAGCACGGCGCCGTCGCGGCGTCCGATCAAAGCGCCGGGCGGTGGCGTGGCAAGCGCCTGCGAGGTGGCCGGGTGGGCATCGAACAGGTGGCAGGGCTGGCCGAAGAGCTGGTCCTGGACGCCGGGCTGGCCATCGGCGCTGCGGATCTTCGCGAGCACGGTGGCCGTCGTGTCGCCCGACCAGTCGATGCGCCGCTCGGCCTGGCGCAGCGGGCCGCGCCAGATCGAGGCCCTTTGCTCGCCTGGCCGTTCGCCGCCGGTGCCGCCGGCCGCGAATTGCGTCACGCTGCGCAGGACCGCATCGACCGCCGCCCCGGTCACTTCGCGCCGGTAAAGGCTGCCCTTCGCGGCGGCCCGCATCGCGAAGCCTGCGTGGGCCCACACCGGGCCGGCATCGAAGGCCTCGTTCGCCTGCAGCACGGTCACCCCCCAGCCGGCGTGGTCTTCACGCACCGCCCAGTCGAGCGCCGCGGGGCCGCGGTCGCCAACCGGACCGGGGTGCACGATCAGGCAGGGCTGGCGCTGCCACACCGAGGCCGGGATCAGCCGCTTCAGGAACGGCGCGATCACCAGTGCGGGGCGGAACAGTTCGATCGCCTCCTCGGTGACGCGATCGGCGATGTCGAACTCGACCGAGACCTCGCAGCCCAGCGCGCGCAACTCGCAGAACAAGCGCTGGCTCAGGCTGTTGAAGCTGTGGCACAGCAGCAGGATGCGCAGCGGCGCGTGCGTCATCTCGATCATGCGGCATGGCCTCTCAACAGATGCGCGGCAGCTGCTCGCCGCTCAGCCAATCGACGACGCGGCGGCCGCCGAAGCTCGTTTCCATCTGCACGAAGCGGTGCGGGTCTTCGGTGACCCTGCCGATGCGCGCCGCCTGCGAGCCCAGCGGGTGTGCGCGCATCGCGGCCAGCACCGCGTCGGCCGAGTCGGGTGCGCAGATGGCGATCAGCTTGCCTTCATTCGCGATGTAAAGCGGATCCAGCCCGAGCAGCTCGCAGGCCGCCTCGACCTGCGGCCGCACCGGGATCGCCGCCTCGTCGAGCAGCATGCCCACGTTCGACTGGCGCGCGATCTCGTTCAGCGTCGTCGCCAGGCCACCGCGGGTCGGGTCGCGCAGCACGCGCACGCCGTTCGAGGCCGCGAGCATCGCCGCCACCAGCCCGTGCAGGGCGGCGCTGTCGGATTCGATCGTGGTCTCGAAGTCGAGCGATGCGCGCTTCGAGAACACCGCCACGCCGTGCTCGCCGATCGAGCCGGAGAGCAGGACCACGTCGCCGGGGCGCGCGTTCGCGCCCGAGATGCGCACGCCGGCCGCGACCACGCCAACGCCGGTGGTGCTGATGAACACGCCATCGCCCTTGCCCTGCTCGACCACCTTGGTGTCGCCTGTGACAATCGGCACGCCGGCCGCGCGCGAGGCCGCCGCCATCGACTCGACGATGCGCTTCAGGTCGGCGAGCGGAAAGCCTTCCTCGAGGATGAAGCTCGCCGCGAGGTAGAGCGGCGTCGCGCCGCACATCGCCACGTCGTTGATCGTGCCGTGCACCGAAAGCGAGCCGACATCGCCGCCGGGAAAGAATAGCGGCGAGACGACGTGGCCGTCGGTCGCCATCACGAGCTTGGCGCCGACGGGAATCGCCAGAGTCGCGCCGTCGTCGCCCTGGCGCAGGTATTCGTTGTCGAACGCGGTGACAAACAACTCCTCGATCAACTGCGCGGCCGCCCGGCCGCCGGCGCCGTGACCCATGTCGACGCGGCCGTGGCGGATGTCGAGCGGGCGAACGTAGTCCTTCTTGGTGTTCACGCTTGCGCCTCCGCTTCGACCTTGATCGCGATGTC
Organism: Variovorax sp. P1_G12; assembly: GCF_056405555.1. NCBI lineage: Bacteria > Pseudomonadati > Pseudomonadota > Betaproteobacteria > Burkholderiales > Comamonadaceae > Variovorax > Variovorax sp. P1_G12. The sequence goes on from NZ_JBFUBW010000016.1 coordinate 30,045, forward strand.
CTTGAAGCGTCCGTACGAGTAGTGCGCCGCGCATGCGCCTTCGGACGAGACCATGCACGAACCGACGGGGTTCTCCGGCGTGCAGACGGTGCCGAAGATCTTGCAGTCGGTCGGCCTCTTGACGCCGCGCAGGATCGCGCCGCATTCGCAGGCCTTGTTGTCAGGAACCGGCCGGTAGCCGAGGCCGAAGCGGCGTTCGGCATCGAACCCGGCGTATGCCGGGCGGATCTTCAACGCGCTGTACGGCACCTCGCCGAGGCCGCGCCACTCGAAGCTGCTGCGCAACTCGAACACCTGCGAGACCAGCGCCTGCGCGTGCAGGTTGCCGTCGCGGTTCACCGCGCGGGTGAACTCGTTCTCGACCTCGGTGCGGCCCTCGTTGACCTGCCGCACCAGCATCAGCACCGCCTGCATCACGTCCAGCGGTTCGAATCCGGCGATCACGACCGGCTTGCGATACTCCTGCGCGAAGTGCTCGTAGGGCGCCGAGCCGATGACGATGCTGACATGCGCCGGCCCGACGAAGCCGTCGATCGGCACGGTGCCGAACTGCCGCACCTCCGGCGATTCGAGGATGTGCGTGATCGCCGAGGGCGTGAGCACATGGCAGCACAGCACGCTGAAGTTCTTCAGTGCCTCTTGCTGAGCGGTCCGGATCGTCAACGCGGTCGGCGGTGTCGTGGTCTCGAAGCCGATCGCGAAGAAGACGACTTCGCGATCCGGCTCGCGGCGCGCGATCTCGAGTGCGTCGGCGCCCGAGTAGACCATGCGGATGTCGCCGCCGCGCGCGTTGGCGCGCACCAGGGAGAGGCCGTCGGAAGCCGGCACGCGCATCGTATCGCCGTAGGTGCAGACGATGGCACCGTGTTCGAGCGCGAGCTGGATCGCCAGGTCGATGCGGCCGATCGGCAGCACGCACACCGGACAGCCGGGGCCGTGGATCATGCGCACGTTCGCGGGCAGCAGTTCGCTGATGCCGTAGCGCGAGATCGCGTGCGTGTGGCCACCGCAGAACTCCATGAAGCTGTACTGGCGTTGCGGCAGCGCCTCGGCGTGCAGGCGGTCGGCGATCCTTCTTGCAATCGCGCCGTCGCGGAACTCGTCGATGTATTTCATGGCAGGGTCGCTCCGTTCTCGGCATCGCGTTGCGCCAGCGCGCCGAACATCGCCAGCGTTCGCTCGGCCTCTTCGGGGTCGATCTGGCCGATCGCGTGGCCGACGTGCACGATCACGTAGTCGCCGACGACCGCGTCAGGCACCAGCGCGACCGAGATTTCCTTGCGGATGCCGCCGAGCTCGACCAGCGCCAGCGCGCCCGGTCGCAGTTCGATCAATTGAGTGGGAATGGCTAGGCACATGGCATGGCTTTTCGTGGGGTGAGGAAGGTTCGTGCGCGCAGGCTGTGGGCGGCGACCCAGGCCTGGCCCAGCGCGAGGGCCGCGTCACCGCAACCCGAACGGCCGGCCGAAAGTACGCGAAGCCCGCGCGCCTGGAGCCCCTGCGTCACCTCGATGCGCAGGATCGCGTTGAAGAAGCAGCCGCCGCCGAGGCAGACGGTGCCGCACCCGGCCTGGCGTGCCGCGGCCGCGGCCCAGCCGGCCAGGCCCTGCGCCAGCGACAGGTGGAACCAGGCCGCGGCCTCGTCGGCGTTGCGTTGCGGCATGGGCCAGGCGAACAGTCGCTCCAGCAGCGGGCGCGGATCGAGCAGCCGCAGGTTGCCGGCTTCCGGCCAGGCGGCGGTCGCTGTGACCGTGTGCCCGGCCAGCCAGCGTGCGGCCGCCGCCTCGAGCGCCATCGCGGCCTCGGCCTCGTGGGCCTGGCGCACGCTCAGCCCTAGCGCGCCGGCCGCCGCGTCGAACCAGCGACCGGTGCTGCTCGTGGGCGGGCAATTCAACTCGGCGGCGAGCATGCGCTGCACCCCGCCGGCCAAGGCAGGCCCGACACTCGGCGAGAAGCGGTCGGCAATCCGGTCGCCGGCGCCGAGCGCGTGCAGGGCCGAAGCCGCCATGCGCCAGGGTTCGCGTGCCGCGACATCGCCGCCGGGCAGCGCCAGCGGCCACAGGCTGCCCAGGCGATCCCAGCCGTTGCCGTCGACCCGCAGCAGCTCGCCGCCCCAGGCCGTGCCGTCGCTGCCGAGACCGACGCCGTCGAGGGCGAGGCCGATGACCGGCTCGTCCAGGTCGTGTTCGGCGATCACGGCCGCGATGTGTGCGTGGTGGTGTTGCACGGCGATTGCCGGTACGCCCCACTCGTGCGCCAGGGCGATGGCGATGCGCGTGCTGAAGAAGTCGGGATGCAGGTCATGCGCCAGCGCGGCCACCGGCGCCTGCGCGTCACGTGCGTCGCGCGCGAGCGACCGCAGCGAGGCCTCCAGTCGACGGCAGGCTGTCGGGTCCTGCAGGTCCCCGTGCAGCGCAGACCAGCGCGCCTGGCGATGCCCAAGCAGGCATGCGGTGTTCTTGAGCCATGCGCCGCAGGCCAGCACGGCGGGAAGCGGCTGTTGCATCGACGTCAGGCGCCGAGCGGGCCGGTGTCGTCGTCCGCGCCGGCGAGCCAATCGAGCCAGGCACCCATGCCTTCGCCGCTGGTGGCGGACAACTGGATCACTTCGATGGCCGGATTGACGTGGCGCGCGCCGTCGATGCAGCGTGCCACGTCGAAGCGCAGATGAGGCAGCAGGTCGATCTTGGTGAGCACCATCAGCCGGGCGGCCGCGAACATGTCCGGGTACTTGAGCGGCTTGTCTTCGCCCTCCGTGACCGACAGCAGCACCACCTTGGCGGCCTCGCCGAGGTCCCACAAGGCCGGGCAGACGAGGTTGCCGACGTTCTCGATGAACAACAGGCTGCGGTCGTCCGCGTGCACGGGGTCATGGGCGTGGCTGTGCAACTGCGCGAAGGCATGCGCGACCATCGGCGCGTCCAGGTGGCAGCCCTTGCCGGTGTTCACCTGGACTGCCGGCACGCCGGTCGCGCGGATTCGCTCGGCGTCGAAACTCGTCTGCTGGTCTCCTTCGATGACCGAGATGTCCATCTCCGGGTGGCGCGCCCGCAGTGCGTCGATGGTGGCGCACAGCAGGGTGGTCTTGCCCGATCCGGGACTGGACAGCAGGTTCAGCGCATGCACGCCGTGCGCGGCGAAGTGGCTGCGGTTGCGCGTGGCGATACGGTTGTTCTCGCCGAGGATGTCGGCTTCCAGCCGGATCGTGCGCTCCTGGCTCAGGCCAGGCACCGATACGCGGGCCGCGCCTGATCCGAAATGCAGGTCGCCGTGGGGGGAAAGATCGTGCCCGTGCCCGTGCCCGTGATGGTGATCATGGCCGTGTTCGTGTTCAGTTTCAGCGCATCCACAAACGACACACATGGTGGGTCTCCTTATAGATCTTCGACTTGCAGCTCGAGCACGCGCAGCTCGGTGCCGCCCGTGGCCTGAAGCTGATGGCTGCGGCAGCGCGGGCAGGCATCGCCGCGCCGCTGGATCTCCACGCTGGCGCCACATGGGAGGCACCATGCGGTGCCGGGCGGCTCGCGGATGTCGATCGACGCGCCCTCCAGGCAGGTTCGAGGTGCGATCGCCTCCAGCGCGAAACGCAGGGCACGCGTCTCCACGCCACAGAGCTGTCCGGCTTCCAGCCGCAGCGCAGTGACACGCCGGAATCCCTCCCGGCGCGCCGCGTCTTCGACGAGTTTCAGGATGCCGCCGGCCAGACTGGCTTCATGCATGGTGGTACTCCGGGGTCGCTGCGTGCGCTTCGATCGCGAAGCGCACGCACGGATCGTACGCTGCCATCAGGATGCGCACCGCCGCCTGCGCTTCGCTGCCCGCGGCGGGCATGTGCTCGAGCGCATGCGCCACGGCGCCGCGGGCATGAAAGTTCCAGTCTGTCGGGGCCACGACCTCGTAGCCGGCCACGCGCCGGTCACCGGGCGGTCCTTCGACGCGCGCGCGATGGAGCAGCAGGCCGCGCGCCATTTCGACCCATGCCAGCCCTTCGCCGGGACCGGTCTGCAACGCGCCCGTGGCGAGCCACGCTGCGCCGCTGCGACTTGGCGTATCCGGCAGGGAAAGCCGTGCCAGTTCGGCGATGCGTGCGCCGAGCCGTTCCCATGCGTTCGCGGGCGGTTCGGTGCGCCGGTCGTGCAACCGGGTCCAGCTTCCGGTCTCGGCACATTGGCCGCGCCAGGTGGGCGCGGTCGCGTCGAACGTGGTGCCCATTCCGGCCGCGAGAGCATGCAGGTCCGCCGGGCTGGTGTGCGGACGCAGCGGCGCCGCGGGCAGCAACGGGTCGATCGCGAGCGGAGCGCAGGCGCGCAGCAATGCGGGCAGCCAACCGTGATTGCGCTCACACCATTGAGCGAGCCACCCGGCAGTTTCTTGTTCCCAGAGTGCCAGCCAGGCGGCCGGCGAGGTGCCCAGCAGATGCGAGAGCCAGACGGTCCGATCGACATCGCCCTGCGACCGCGCCGCGCCGGCCAGCCACGGACAGCCCAGCAGCGGATTGCGGTTGTCGTCGGCCGATGCCTGTACTGCGCCTGGCACGCACAATTCGACCGGCCAGTCGAGGCCGATGCGCAGCGCGTGATCGCGCGCCGTCTCCCATCGCAGCGCATGCAACTGCGCCACGGATGCGGATGCTTCCTGCCCTTGCGCCGCCGCCAGCGCCAGCGCGCTGCACAAGGCGTGGGCGTGGCCACACAAGGTGAACAGACGGCTCAACATGCGCGGCGCTGCGGTCGCAGGTTGACCCGTCAACAACAGGCCGGCGAGGGCGCGGCGGCTGCTGGCGAGGGTGTGCGGGCGTCGCAGCCCCGGTCGCACCTGCAGCATGCCCCCGAGGACCTGGACCGTATTCACGGCGCATGTTCCTGGGCAGCGCGCCCGAGCAGAAAAGCGCGCCGCGCCGGCGCCGCCAACGCGGAGTCCGGGCGTGCGTCGGGCGGTGCGTCGGCACGCCCGCGCAGCTGAGCCAGCAGCGCCGAGGCGGTGGCGATCGCGTCGGCCTGCGTTGCGAACTCGAACATGGGCGAGAACATCGAGCAGGCTTCGAACGACCCGAGGCCGTCTTCGTGCGAGCCCGTGAAGGCAAACTGCGTATGCCCGATGTTGCGCACGCGTGTCGTGCCGATCAGTGCGGGCGTGTCGCATCGCGCGACCGGCAGCCACACCAGGTTCATGAACCAGGGCGTGACCAGGATGCCGGTCGCGGCCCGGGGATCCGGCCGGTGTTGCGCATCATCGCGCGGGGGTGCCGGTTCGAGCCCGAAGCCGACCGCTTCCACCTGCAGTGCGGTGTTCATGAAGGGCAGGCCGGCCACGCGCGAGCGCGAGATGCCTGCGAACACCGCTTGGAGCGCCCGCGTCCGCAGCGTCAGCTCGGCGTGTCCGGTGCGATCGGAGCCGGTCATGTCGGGCTCGCGTCGTCGAGGACCATGAACTGGTCGGCGTCGCCGTCGCATTGCGGGCAGCGCCAGTAGGGCGGCAGCGCGGTGAACGCGGTGCCGGGGGCGATCTGCCAGATGTCGTCGCCGAGCGCCGGGTCGTACACCCACCAGCAGATCTTGCATTCGAGCCGTGCCGAGGCGCCCAGCTTCGCGCGGTCGCCGAGATAGCTGCCCTCGAACCGTGCAGGACTGCTGGCGGTCATGCGCTCTCGAGCCACTGCAGCACCTCCGCCAGCCGCTCGTGCGAGTCCTCCAGGTCCTCGCGCGCGGCCTGGGCAACTTCGGGCAGGTCGCCGATCTCGACCGTGTTCAGGATCACCACGTCCTGCGAGTTGTAGTAGACGACGCGCCAGCAGTTCGGCATTCGTGTATTCGTGATGCGACAGTTGCCATAGCCGCGCGACAGGATGAGCACGCGGCCGGTGCCCAGGTGATGATCGAGGAATCCGATGTCCTCCACCGACATCGGCAGCAATGTGAGGTTGATGACCTGCGCGGGGCGGCCCGGCACCCAGGCGCGCCAATGGTCCTCGATCTCGGCCAGGACGGCCGGCGCGTTCTGCACGTTGGGCGGCAACGCGCCCGACCAGCGCGCAACGACGGGCGCAACGTCTTCGCGTGCAACTTCCTTCAGCGCATCGGGAATGGCGCCAAGTTCGATGCAATCGGTCGCAACCACGCCGTCGACCGACCCGATCACGCGCCAGACGCCGGCGAAGACCGCCTCCTGGGCGCGCAGCTCGCGCTGCGGCGTGCCCTCGTGCCGCACCAGGGCGCTGACTTCGCCCTCGCCGAGAACCTGGTTGACGAGGGCAAGGTCGCCCGGTGCAAGACCGCCGAGCGCTATGCGGCGGTTGCCGCCTTGGCGGCAAACGACCGCCAGTTGCGCAAGCGCGTCGCGCAGCGCAGCGTGCGCCGGCTGGTGGGCTGCGATTTCCTCGGGTTCAGGCAGCACGGGTGCGCGAAAGGTTTCCATGCCCTGCGGCATCGCCATGTAGGCGAGCTCTTCTTCTTCGGGCTGGGAGCCGGGGCCGATGGTGTGCACGGGAATCGGGAAGTCTTTCATCGTGCGGTCCTCAGTGGCAGGAGGCGGCCGCGCCGGTGGCGCTCACCACCGGGATGCCGATCGTCGGTGCGCGCGTCACCGGACTCGCCAGTGCGCTCTCGACCCGCTGGAGGAACACGTCCCAGTCGTGCATACCCGACACGGTGCCGACGTAGCCGCCGTCGCGCAGGAACAGCAGCGTGGGCCAGCGCTGTGAGCCGAAACGGCGCGCGACCTTTTCCTCCAGGTCGCGCGGCACCACAGCCACGGCAAAGCGGCCCGGGAAGCTGCGTTGCAACTCGGGCAGCACCGCGGCCACGTCCTGGCCCTCGGGAAAGCGCACGGGGTCGCCCGCGAACAGCACGACGCGGTCACCGCCCAGGGCCGACCAGGCGTCGATGCTCTGGTCGTCGACCCAGGTCGCGCCGAAGTCGTCGACCAGGCGCGCAATGAGGGCCGAGCCCTCGCGCCGGGGCTCCGGCGCCTGGACCGGCAGGTTGACGAGCGTTTCGCTGCCGGTGATTTCGGGTGTCATGGAAGTCTTTCGGTGAGTTCGGTGGCAAGGCGCGGCGGTTGCTGGCCACACAGAGCGAGGAGTTCTTGCGCGCTGGCGCTGGAAGGAAGGTCGAACGCAGCCGGTGCACCGCTCGCGGCGCCGGCCTGTGCCGCCGCAAGCAGGTCGAGCGTGGCATCGATCTCGCCGGCGCGCCGCGCATCGATGTATTCGCGGACGCTGTCGAGGAAGACCAGTACCCAGTCGCCGACCGCCGGCTGCGTCACCAGCGCGGTCCGGACGCGTCGCTGCTCGCCCCGTCCGGTGCAGAGGGCGTGTCCAGGCTCGACCGCGATGACCTGCATGGGGATCCCGATGCACATGGCGCGCTCAGGCCTCCTGCCGCGCTGGCGCCGGCAGGAAGCGTTCGTCGCCGCGGCGGCAGGCGGCGTCCTCGGCCGGTCGTCCGGCCTCGTAGCGCCCGAGGTCGAGCTGGCGGAAGGTCACGACTTCGGCGCCGTCCAGCGGCTGCCTGCGCGGTCGCGGGGCGGCACCCCAGTGCCGCAGTGCGTCGACGCCGAGCGCGAGGGCGTCCTCCATCGCAAGTCTCACGGTCGGGCGCAGGCTGCCGCCGTAGTCGTCCAGCTCCTCGGGTTGGCACCCGACGAGCAGCACGTGCCGTGGATAGCGCTCGGTGAGTTGCGCCAGCATGAGCACTTCCTGGAACCCGGTCTGGTGCAGGCTCATCTTCTTGGCGCCCATGAAGCGAGGCACTTCGTCGTCCTCGATCAGCTTGAGCGTGCCGGGCGGCAGGCCGTAGTCGATAGCGTCGAAGATCAGCAGTCGGCTGGCCTGCTGGACGTGCTGGATCAGGTAGAGGCCCTGCGTGCCGCCATCGATCAGCGCCACATGCGGTGCGAACTCCCAGCGTTGCTGCAGGGCTTCGACACAGCGCACGCCGAAACCCTCGTCGGCCCACAGCACGTTGCCGATGCCGAGCACGCAAATGGATTCGTCCTGCGACATGGGCTCAGTCCTTGAATGTGCGATGGCCGGAGATCATCGTGCTGACCACGCTGGAGCGGCCCATGATGTCCTCCCGGATCGCGGCGTACACATGCAGGATCACGAACACGATCAGCCCCCACATGCCGAGGTGGTGCCAGGTATGCACATCCTGCGACTGCCCGAACAGCGGGATGACCCAGCCGAACAGTCGGTCCTGCCAGGAGCCGCGCTGGGCGCCTTCCGCATACAGCGCGAAGCCGGTGACGATCATGAAGACAATCAGCAGGAGGAAACCGAAAAACATCGCGAAACGCGCCAGCGGGTTGTGGCCCACGTAGCGCCCGGGTCGCGCGCTGACGAACGCGTACCACTTCACCATGCCCCAGATCTCCTGCCAGTAGACGCGCTGGAAGATCGGCACCCAGAACAGCTCGCGCGCGTGGTGGTTGCCGACGACGGCCCAGTAGATGCGCCCGAGCAGCCCGACCGCCAGCAAGTAGCCGGCCGCGAAATGCGCAAAGCGGATGTAGCCCATCAGGAAGTTCGCGCTGGCCTCGCCAGGCTGGGTCGGCAGCGGAGAGCCGATGAAATAGCCGGTGATGGCCAGCACCGTGATCGCGAGCGCGTTGATCCAGTGCCAGATGCGCACCGGTGCCTCGTACACATAGACCGACTTGATCGACCGGCCGTGCGCCACGGCGCTGTCGTCGCCGCCGCGGGCCGGGGCAACGGGGGAGGAGGTTGTATTCATGGCTGGGTCCCGGGATGGTGTGCGCGCCGGCGTCAGAGGCGCGCCGCGAGCATCAGCAGCCCGCTGCCGCCGATCAGCGCGGTCGCCGTGCGCCAGGCCCAGCCCGGCAACCGCTGCAGCGCGGCGCCGGCGCCCAGGCCCACGGCGTGCAGCAGCGTCGAGGCCAGCAGGAAGCCGGCCGCGTAGGCCATGAACGAATGGCCGCCGGCCAATTCACCGCCGTGTGCATGGCCGTGCAGCACCCCGGCGAGCGCGACCAGTGCCAGGCCGGCCATCGGTGCGATGCGCCCGGCGCCCAGCAGCAACGCCGCGAGCGCGACCACGCTCAGCGCGACGCCCGCCTCGACCCCCGGCAATCCGATGCCGCGGATGGCCAGCACGGCGCCCAGCAGCAGCGTCGCGAGGAATGCCGCCGGACCTGCGGCGCGCCAGCCCTTCGGCAGCGCGACCACCGACCACATTCCCACCGCGACCATGGCGAGCAGATGATCGTAGCCGCCGAGCGGGTGTGCGAGCCCGGCGGCAAAGCCTTCGGTGCCGTGGCCGGGATGGGCCTGCGCCGCCGAGGCCAGTGTGAACGCGAAGGCCGCGGCCAAGGCCTTGGCCACCGACACCCGAGCGCGGGTGCTGCGTGCTGTCTGAATCTGCATGTGCTTGTCTCCGTTCCTTGGGGGTGGTCAGCGCACCGTGACGCTGGTGAGTTCCTGGCCGTCCGGGCTCATCACGTGGGTCGAGCAGGCGAGGCACGGGTCGAACGAGTGCAGCGTGCGAAGGATCTCGACCGGCTGCTCCGGGTTGGCCATCGGCGTGTTCATCAGGCTCGCCTCGAACGCGCCGATCTGGCCCTTGGTGTCTCGCGGGCTGCCGTTCCAGGTAGTCGGCACCACGCACTGGTAGTTCTCGATGCGGCCGTCCTTGATGCGGATCCAGTGCCCCAGCGCGCCGCGCGGCGCAGCGACGGTGCCGACGCCCTTGGCCTCCTTCGGCCAAGTGGACGGGTCCCATTTCTCGACGTTGGCCGTGCTCGTGTCGCCGGCCTTGATGTTGGCCACGAGTTCGTTGAAGTCGTCGAGCATCATCTCGGCGCAGTACTGTGCCTCGAGCGCACGCGCCAGCGTCCGGCCAATGGTCGTGGGCAGCAACTGCTTCACGGTGTACTGCGTCTGCGGCATGCCCAGCGCCTTCGGGAAATCCTTGTTGATGATCGCCGCGGACCGGTCGACCTGCTCCTTCACCCGTTGGCAGTGCGGATGGCCCTTCAGCGCGTGCGCGTAGCCGAGGATGTAGCGCGACAGCGGACCGACCTCCATCGCGTGGCCGCGCCAGCGCGGTGACTTGATCCACGAATACTTTGCGCTTTCGTCCAGTTGCTCGATGTTCGTTCGTGTGCCCTTGGTCCTTGCGCCGAGCTCGTAGTTGGGTTCGGTCACGCCGTCCCACGGGTGAAGCCCCTTCGACTCGTCGGCGTACTTGTACCAGCTGTGGTTGACGAACTCCTGCACCTGCGCGGGGTCGCGCGGGTCCACCGGGAGGATCTCGTCCCAGTTGCCGCCCAGGATCGCGCCACCGGGCAGCTGCTGGGTCCGGTGGTCGCCCATCACCTTCTCGTACGTGCCGTAGTCCATCACGTTGGTCGCGGCGAGGCCGCCGCCGTAGAGCCAGCCGGCCTGCTTGTAGATGGTGCCGATCGCCAGCACGTCGGGGATGTAGACGTTGTTGTTGAACTCGATCATTTCCCGGATGCGCGCCTCGATGAAATTCAGCCGCTCCATGTTGACGGGCGCGCCCGCGGCGCCGTCCTTGTCGATGTTGATGGCGCAGGGCACGCCGCCTACCAGGTAGTTGGGGTGCGGGTTCTTGCCGCCGAAGATGGTGTGGACCTTGACCCACTCCTTCTGCAGGTCGAGTGCCTCGAGGTAGTGCGTCACCGCCATCAGGTTGGCCTCGGGCGGCAGCACGTAGGCCTTGCTGCCCCAGTAGCCGTTCATGAACGGGCCGAGCTGGCCGCTCTCGACGAACTTCTTGAGCCGGTTCTGGATGTCGCGGAAATAGCCCGCCGACGACATCGGATGCGATGGGGACACGGTCTGCTGCAGCTCCGAGGTCTTCTTCGGATCGGCCTGCAATGCAGACACCACGTCGACCCAGTCGAGCGCATGCAGGTGGTAGAAATGCACCGCATGGTCGTGCTCCTGCAGCGTCTTGGCCATGATCTCCCGGATCAGGTAGGCGTTCTTCGGGATCGTGATGCCAAGCGCATCCTCCACCGCGCGCACCGAGGCGAGCGCGTGGCAACCGGTGCACACGCCGCAGATGCGTTCGACGAAAGCCCAGGCATCGCGGGGGTCGCGGCCCTTCAGGATGACCTCGAGCCCGCGCCACATCGTGCCGGTCGACACCGCGTTGCGAATGACGTTGTCGCTGTCGACATTCACTTCGCACCGCATGTGACCTTCGATCCGCGTGACCGGATCCACCACGATACGGCGACCCGTATCGTCCATCTTGTAGCCTTGTGTCTCGTATGCACTCATTGTTGTGGTCCTTGCCGTTGGGGCATCGAATTCTTCAGCGTTCGGCGGTGTCGGCCGTCTTGCTTTCGGCCTTGTGCTGTGCGGCCCGCTTGATGGCCGATGCGGCGGCATGCGCGACCGCTGCCGCCCCGACCACGCCTGCGGCCGTGGCACCGATCCGGTCGGCATTGGCCTCGATGCCGAACTGGTGGATGTCGGTCAGGCGGTTGTAGAACGAGCCCTTGTCCCAGAAGCCGTCTTCCGAGCAGCCGATGCAGCCGTGGCCGGCCTTGATCGGGAAGCTCGTGCCCTCGTTCCACTGCACCGTCGAGCAGGCGTTGTAGGTGGTCGGGCCCTTGCAACCGACCTTGTAGAGGCAGTAGCCCTTGCGTGCCGATTCGTCGTCCCAGGCCTCGACGAACTGGCCGGCGTCGAAGTGCGGGCGGCGGTAGCACTTGTCGTGGATGCGCTGGCTGTAGAACATCTTCGGGCGGCCCTGGCGGTCGAGTTCGGGGATGCGGTCGAAGGTCAGCATGTAGGTGATCACGCCGGTCATGACCTCGGCGATCGGCGGACAGCCGGGCACCTTGATGATCGGCTTGTCGAAGATCACCTTGTGGATCGGCGTGGCCTGGGTCGGGTTCGGCTTGGCGGCCTGCACGCAACCCCAGCTTGCGCACGAGCCCCAGCTGATGATCGCCTTGGCGTCCTTGGCGACATGCTTGAGCTGATCGATGAAGGGCTTGCCGCCGATGATGCAACTCATGCCGTCCTGGTTGAGCGGCGGGTTGCCCTCCACCGCGAGGATGTAGTTCCCCTTGTACTTCTTCATGATCTCCTCGAGGATCGCCTCGGCCTGGTGGCCGGCGGCGGCCATCAGCGTGTCGTCGTAGTCGAGCGAGATCATCGACAGCACCACGTCCTTGGCCAGCGGATGCGCCGAGCGGATGAAGGATTCCGAGCAGCAGGTGCATTCGAGCCCGTGCAGCCACAGCACCGGCGTGCGCGGCTTGGTCTCCATGGCATGGGCGATCTGCGGCACGAAGGCCGGGCCGAGGCCCAGCGACGTGGCGGTGAGCGAACAGTACTTGAGCAGGCTGCGGCGCGAGATTCCCTGGCGGCGCATGACCTCGTAGAACGTTTCCATCGTGTGCTGTCTCCTTGCCTTGGCGGCGATGTCGTTGGGAGCGGCGGGCCTGCGAAGGGCCGGGTCGGCCCCGGGGGCCATGCATTGCCGCTCCCTCTTCATTGCAACTCGCGGACCAGTTCACACGGCTCCCTGGGAAAACCCTGAATGGCCGCTGCAAGTGCATGATTTGATTGGACAAAGATGGCTGCGCGGGGCAAGGCGCGGCGACCGCCTGACGGCATGCCGCCGCGACGCTTCCAATCCGGTCGTCGTAGTGCAAGCGGTGCTTCCACCGGCGCCCGCGCCGAAACGCAGCAGCCCTGAGTTACACACCCCCGAAGCGCCAGCGGCGCTCTGCGTCGCTGCCAGAGGCAGCGGTTCTTTGGTCCGTCCAAGCCTGCGCGGGCAGGCTTGGAGCCGCGGAACTCAGCCCCCTCGGGGGGCGATACCAGCGGCCCGGCAAGCCCGGTTCCGCAATCTCCCCGGCATTTGGCTGCGCTGGCTTCATGCGCCGCGGGTTACGCGGTCACGTGGTGGAGCACTGCAATGCAACGCGCGTCATGCGCAGCGTGGCGGACGGCTCTCATCGGCCAGCGGCTGGCGCCCGTCGGCTCCGGTCGGCAGTGTCATTCGGGCTCCTTGCAGTACCGCGCTTCGTCGATGAACCCGAGGTCGCGCGCAGTTGCGCGAGGATCAGACGCTGGCCGTCGTCAGCCAGGAACTGCATGAAGGCGCTGGCCAGTTGCGGCAGCCGGCGCGTCGCCAGATGCATCGCATACCAGTCGCGCTCGATCGGGTTGGCCGTCATCGGCAGCAGCGCGAGCAGGCCGGCGTCCAGCTCGAGCCGACAGGTGTGCAGCGACAGGAAGGCGACGCCGAAGCCGGCCGCGCACATCTGCTTGATGGCCTCGTTGCTCGACAGCTCCGAGCCGACGCGCAAGGCGATCCCGGCTTCCCGGTAGAGCGTCTCGACGGTCGTGCGGGTGCCCGAGCCGCGTTCGCGCACCAGCAGCTTGGCGCCCGAGAGATCGGCGATTGCCAGCCGGCGCCGCGTCATCAACGGATGCGTCGGCGCGGCCAGGAAAGCCATCGGATGGCGCGCGAAGGGCACCGCCTTGGTTTTCAGTTCGGCCGGCGGACGTCCCATGATGGCCACGTCCACCTCCTGCCCGGCGAGCATGTGGACGATATCGTTGCGGTTGCCGACCTTGAGCTGGATCTTGACCTCCGGTCGGCCGTCGGCAAACGCCACCAGCAACGGCGGCAGCAGGTACTCCGCAGTCGTCACCGCGCCCACGCGAAGGGTGCCGGAGAAGCCGCCCCGCTGGGCGGTCACCTCGTCGCCGGCCTCGCGCCACAGTTCCAGGATGCGGCCCGCATAGCCCGAGAGCAACTCGCCCGCGCCGCTCAGCCGCACGCCGCGCCCCTCGCGCTCCAGCAGGGGCATCCCGGCGGCTTCCTCGAGGAGCTTGATCTGGATCGAAACCGCCGGCTGCGTGAGGTGCAGCTCGCTCGCGGCGCGCGAGACGCTGCCGAGCCGCGACACCGCATGCAGGGCGGCGAGCTGCCGGAAGGTGGCGTTCTTGATCATTAGTTAAAGCAAATGAATGCGAGAAAAAGATTAACTATTACAAATGAAAAGAGCTTCGTACATTGAAGGCATCGAACACCTCGAACCGATCAACCTTAGCAAGGAGAGTGCCCGTGGGCCGAATGAACGAACCGACACAGATCACCGACAGCGCCAAGCGCTACGCGGCAGGCGTCCTCAAGTACGCTCAGATGGGCTACTGGAACGGCGACTACGTGCCGAAGGAGACCGACATCCTCGCGCTGTTCCGCATCACCCCGCAAGATGGGGTCGACCCGATCGAGGCGGCCGCTGCCGTGGCCGGCGAATCGAGCACCGCCACCTGGACGGTGGTCTGGACCGACCGCCTGACCGCCTGCGACATGTACCGCGCCAAGGCGTATCGCGTCGAACCCGTGCCGAACAATCCGGGCCAGTACTTCTGCTACGTCGCCTACGACCTGAGCCTGTTCGAGGAAGGCTCGATCGCCAACGTGACGGCCTCGATCATCGGCAACGTCTTCAGCTTCAAGCCCCTCAAGGCCGCGCGACTGGAAGACATGAAGTTCCCGGTCGCCTACGTCAAGACCTTCGCCGGCCCGCCGACCGGCATCGTGGTCGAGCGCGAGCGCCTCGACAAGTTCGGCCGCCCGCTGCTGGGCGCCACCACCAAGCCCAAGCTCGGTCTGTCGGCGCGCAACTACGGCCGCGTCGTGTACGAAGGCCTGAAGGGCGGCCTGGATTTCATGAAGGACGACGAGAACATCAACTCGCAGCCCTTCATGCACTGGCGTGACCGCTTCCTGTGTGTGATGGATGCTGTCAACAAGGCCAGTGCCGCCACCGGCGAGGTCAAGGGCAGCTACCTGAACATCACCGCCGGGACGATGGAGGAGATGTACCGGCGCGCCGAATTCGCCAAGGACCTCGGCTCGGTAATCGTGATGGTCGACCTGGTGGTGGGATGGACCGCCATCCAGAGCATGAGCCACTGGTGCCGACAGAACGACATGATCCTTCACATGCACCGCGCCGGTCACGGCACCTACACGCGGCAGAAGAACCACGGCGTGAGTTTCCGCGTGATCGCCAAGTGGCTGCGCCTGGCCGGTGTCGATCACCTGCACACCGGCACGGCCGTCGGCAAGCTCGAGGGCGACCCGATGACCGTGCAGGGCTACTACAACGTCTGCCGCGATACCCACACGGTGGTCGATCTGCCGCGCGGCATCTTCTTCGACCAGGACTGGGGCGCGCTGAAGAAGGTCATGCCGGTGGCCTCGGGCGGCATCCACGCGGGCCAGATGCACCAGCTGCTCGACCTGTTCGGCGACGACGTGGTGCTGCAGTTCGGCGGCGGCACGATCGGCCATCCGCAAGGCATCCAGGCTGGCGCGACCGCGAACCGCGTGGCGCTCGAAGCGATGGTGCTGGCGCGCAACGAGGGCCGCGACATCAGGAACGAGGGGCCGGACATCCTGCGGGAGGCCGCCAAGTGGTGCGCGCCGCTGAAGGCCGCCCTCGACACCTGGGGCGAGATCAGTTTCAACTACACCTCGACCGACACCTCGGACTTCGTGCCGACCGCGGCCGTGTCCTGATGCCACCGTCAAAGAGAGCCACCATGCGAATCACACAAGGCACCTTCTCGTTCCTGCCCGAGCTCACCGACGCGCAGATCACCAAGCAGATCGACTACTGCCTCGCCAAGGGCTGGGCGATCGGCCTGGAGTACACCGACGACCCGCATCCGCGCAACATCTACTGGGAGATGTTCGGCAACCCGATGTTCGACATCACGGACGCGGCGGGCCTGATGCTGGAGCTGAGGAGCTGCCGCAGGACCTTCCCGAACCATTACATCCGGCTGACTGCGTTCGATTCGACCCACGGCACCGAGTCGGTGGTGATGTCGTTCATCGTGAATCGCCCGAAGGAAGAACCGGGCTTTCGCCTGGTCCGCACCGAGGAGCCGGGCCGCACCATCCGCTACAGGATCGAAGGCTATGCGGCGCAGCGCGCGCCCGAAGGCTCGCGCTATTGAGGCCGTCAATGATGAATGCGGCAACCACCTCGACCCCCGGCGCATTGCTCGAAGCCTCGGGCGCGCGCACGCTGCTCGACAAGCTCGACGCCGATCTGATTGGCCTGGCGCCGGTCAAGGGCCGCATTCGCGACATCGCCGCACTGCTGCTGATTGACAAGCTGCGGGGTGAGCAGGGATTGCAGTCGACGCCGCCAACGCTTCATATGTGCTTCACCGGCAACCCGGGCACCGGAAAGACGACAGTGGCGATGCGCATGGCCGAGGTGCTGAAGCAACTCGGCTACGTGCGCAAGGGCCACCTCGTGGCGGTGACGCGCGACGACCTCGTTGGCCAGTTCATCGGCCACACGGCGCCGAAGACGAAAGAAGTGGTGAAGAAGGCGATGGGAGGCGTGCTGTTCATCGACGAGGCCTACTACCTCTACAAGCCCGAGAATGAGCGCGACTACGGGCAGGAGTCGATCGAGATCCTGCTGCAGGTGATGGAGAACAACCGCGACGACCTGGTCGTGATCCTCGCCGGCTACAAGGACCGCATGGACACCTTCTTCGGCAGCAACCCGGGGATGGCGTCGCGTGTCGCGCATCACATCAACTTCCCCGACTACGCCGAAGCCGAGCTGATGCGGATCGCCCAGTTGATGCTCAAGCAGCTGAACTACAGCTTCGATAGCGCAGCCGGGCCAGCCTTTGCGCGCTACCTGAGCCTGCGCAAGGAACAGCCGCACTTCGCGAATGCGCGTTCGATCCGCAATGCGCTGGACCGGATCCGGTTGCGGCATGCGACGCGACTGTTCTCGGCGGACACGGCGTTGACGCGGGAACAGCTGTGCACGCTGCAGGCCGAGGACGTGCTCGCGAGTCGCGTGTTCGCGACACAGCCTTCAGCAGGGGGAACGGCATGAGCATCGACGCCCTGATCTTCGATGTGGACGGCACGCTGGCCGACACCGAGGAAGCGCACCGCGTGGCCTTCAACCTGGCGTTTGAGCGCCAGAGCCTCGGCTGGTACTGGTCGCCGGCAGCGTATCGGTGCCTGCTCGAGGTGACCGGCGGCAAGGAGCGGCTATGTCACCACATCGATGCGCTCAACCTCGCCGACGCCGAGCGGCGGCGGCTGCTCGCCCTGGTGCCCGCGCTCCATGCCGATAAGACGAAGTTCTACACGGCGATGGTCCGGGACGGCGGTGTGCCCTTGCGGCCCGGCGTGGCAAGGCTCATGGACGAAGCGCTCACTGCGGGCTGCCGGCTGGCCATCGCCAGCACGACCAGCGCAGCGAACGTCGATGCGTTGCTGTCCGCCGCCCTCGGTGCGCGCGGCTTCGACCTGTTCAGCGTGATCGCGTGCGGTGATCGCGTGCAGGCCAAGAAGCCGGCGCCCGACATCTATGCGTTGGCGCTGCGCAACCTGGGCATCGGGCCGGCGTCCGCAGTGGCCATCGAAGACTCCCTCAACGGACTGCGGTCCGCCCGCGCGGCCGGGATCTGGACGCTGATGACGCCAACCTGCTGGAGCGATGGCGCCGACTTTGGCGACGCCGGCCTGGTGCTCCCGAATCTCGGTGACGTCGACGCGCCGCTGCAGGGAGAGCCCGGCCATCTTCTGCGCGACGCAGCCTGGCTCGGCCTGCCCGAACTCACTCGCCTCGCGACCGCTGCCCACACTGCCACCAACGCCACCACGCTGCGCCCCCGTCACCAGGAGAGCTTCCGATGAGCAGCCATCCCCGCATTGCACCGAGCCTGCTGTCGGCCGATTTCGCCCATCTCGGCGACGAGGTCGAGGCCGTCATCAAGGCCGGTGCCGACCTGATCCATTTCGACGTGATGGACAACCACTACGTGCCGAACCTAAGTGTCGGCCCGATGGTGTGCGAGGCCATCCGCCCGCACTGCATGCGGGATGGTATTCCCGTGCCCATCGACGTGCATCTCATGGCGCGACCGGTCGATGCGCTGATACCGCTCTTCGCCCAGGCGGGCGCGTCCATTGTCTCGTTCCATCCCGAGGCGAGCGAGCATGTGCACCGAACGGTGCGTCTGATTCGGTCGCTCGGCATCAAGGCCGGGCTGGTGCTCAACCCGGCGACTCCGCTGCACTGGCTCGACCACGTGCTCGACGAACTCGACCTGGTGCTGCTGATGTCGGTCAACCCAGGCTTCGGCGGACAGGCCTTCATCGATAGTGTGCTGCCGAAGATCGAATCGGTGCGCCGCCGGATCGACGCCAGCGGCCGGGACGTGTGGCTCGAAATCGACGGCGGCATCAACGCCGGCAACGCGCGCCGTGCGGTCGACGCCGGCGCAGACACGCTCGTCGTCGGGTCGGCCGTGTTCGGGAACAAGGACTATCGCGCGGCGATCGCCGCCATCCGCGACTCCGCACCGTTGCGTCTGGCGAGGCCGGCGTGATGAGCTTCCAGGCGATCGCCTTCGACCTGGACGGCACGCTGGTGGACAGCGCCGGCGGCATCGCGCTGGCGCTCAACACGGCGCTGCGCGAAGCCGATCTGCCTTGCTTCGACCTGCAGCGCGTACGCGGCTGGATCGGCCAGGGGCCTGACGTGCTGATCGAGCGGGCGCTGAGCGCCATCGACCTGCAGGATGTCGACCTCGAACGGCTGTCGGATCGCCTGCGCTGCGACTTCGACGCGGTGACGCTGCGGCGGCCGTTCGCCGACAGCTCGGTCTATGCGGGTGTCGAAGATCTGTTGAAGCAATTCGGACGCGACCACGTGCCGCTGGCGGTGGTCACCAACAAGCCGACCGACCTGGCACGGGCCGTGCTGGAGGGAGCCGGGTTGCTCGGTCATTTCGCCGCCGTGCATGGCGCCGACACGGCCGCCCTGCGCAAACCTTCGCCACTGCTGATCGAGCAGGCCGCCCAGGTCCTGGGTACGCACCCGCGGCACATGCTGATGGTCGGCGACGCGGCCACCGATTGCCAGGCCGCGCGCGCCGCCGGATGCCGCGCCGCCTGGGCCGGGTGGGGCTATGGCCTGCTCGGCAGCGAACCGGTCGGGCCCGTCTGGCGCCTCGAGAGGCCCGCGGACCTGCTGGTCCGCATGGGCCCGCCGCGAGCCCTTGGACACTGAATCAACTACCTGGAGATACGCCCATGCCCACCGGAGGAAAGTCTACTCTCACCCAGTTCCTGATCGAGGAACGTCGCCGGTTTCCGGAGGCCACCGGTGACCTGAACGCACTGGTGACCGATGTGTCCCTGGCCTGCAAGTCCATCTCGCGCAAGGTCGCGTATGGATCGCTCGGCGGCGTCCTGGGCAGCGCCGGCACCGCCAACGTCCAGGGCGAGGAACAGAAGACCCTGGACGTGTTGAGCAACACGATGTTTCTGCGAGCGAGCGAGTGGGGTGGTCACCTGGCTGGCATGGCGTCGGAAGAAATGGAAGCGCCCTATCCACTGCCCCCCGAGCATCCGCGTGGCAAGTACCTGTTGTTGTTCGATCCGCTTGACGGCTCGTCGAACATCGACGTCAACGTCTCGGTGGGCAGCATCTTCTCCGTGCTGCGTGCGGTCACGCCGGGTGCCGACCCCGCGACCGCGGACTTCCTGCAGCCGGGAACGCAGCAGGTCTGTGCCGGCTACGCGATCTACGGGCCGTCGACCATGCTGGTCCTGACGATGGGCCGCGGCACGCATGCCTTCACTCTCGACCCCTTGCTGGGCGAGTGGGTGCTGAGCCATCCGGACCTGCAGATACCGCCGCGCACCCAGGAGTTCGCGATCAACGCGTCGAACAGCCGGTTCTGGGAGCCGGCCGTCAAGCGCTACGTGGACGAATGCATGGCGGGCCAGTCCGGCGCACGTGCGGCCGACTTCAACATGCGCTGGATCGCATCGCTGGTCGCCGAGGCGCATCGCATCCTGATGCGCGGCGGCGTCTTTCTCTACCCGCGCGACACCCGCGAGCCGGCGCGCGAAGGGCGCCTGCGCCTGCTCTACGAAGCCAGCCCGATCTCGTTCCTGATCGAGCAGGCCGGCGGCGGCGCCAGCACCGGCCGCTCGCGGCTCATGGAGGTCGTGCCGGATGCGCTGCACCAGCGCATCGGCTTCGTGTTCGGCTCGGCGCAGGAGGTGTCGCGCATCGAGGCCTACCACCGCGACGAGCCGCCGCGCGCTTTCGATTCGCCCCTGTTCGGCCACCGCGGCCTGTTCGCGACCGCCTGAAACCCGCACCGACTCACCGCATCGAAGAAATCCCATGTCTGCCAAGCACCCCATCATCGCCATCACCGGATCGTCCGGTGCGGGCACCACCTCGGTGACCCGCACGTTCGAGAACATCTTCAGGCGCGAGAACGTGGAGGCTGCCGTCGTCGAGGGCGACAGCTTCCATCGCTACGACCGCCAGTCGATGAAGGTCGCCATGGCCAAGGCCGAAGCCGAGGAGCGGCCCCATTTCAGCCACTTCGGCGAGGACGCCAACCTGTTCGAGGATCTGCAGCAACTCTTCCGGAGCTATTCCGAAACCGGCAACGGAATGAGCCGAAAGTACCTGCACAACGAGGAAGAGGCGCAGCCCTTTGCGCAGCCGCCGGGCACCTTCACGCCGTGGCAGTCGCTTGCGACCAGCGACGTCCTGTTCTACGAGGGCCTGCACGGCGGCGTGACGACGGACACGGTGGACATCGCGCGGTTCACCGACCTGCTGATCGGCGTCGTGCCGGTGATCAACCTCGAGTGGATCCAGAAGATCCACCGTGACCGCAGCACGCGCGGCTATTCGACCGAGGCGGTGACCGACGTGATCCTGCGCCGAATGCACGAGTACGTGCACTACATCTGTCCGCAGTTCACGCGTACGCACATCAACTTTCAGCGCGTGCCGGTCGTCGACACCTCCGACCCCTTCGTGGCGCGCACGATCCCGACGGCCGACGAGAGCCTGGTGGTGATCCGCTTCGCCAATCCGCGCGGCTTCGACTTCCCGTACCTGTTGTCGATGCTTCACGACTCGTTCATGTCGCGCGCCAACACCCTGGTCGTGCCCGGCGGAAAGATGGAGCTCGCGATGCAGCTGATCTTCACGCCGATGATCATGCGCCTGGTCGAGCGTCGCAAGAACCTGCTGGGCGCCTGAGGGAGCGAGCACCATGAATATGCAATACACCGATCCCATGCCGCGGGCAGTCTGCGCCAATGCGCTGCGGGTTTTGGCGATGGACGCCGTGCAGACTGCGAATTCCGGCCACCCGGGCATGCCGATGGGCATGGCCGACATTGCAGAAACGCTGTGGCGGCATCATTTGCGCCACGATCCGTCGGATCCAGCCTGGCTGGACCGCGACCGGTTCGTGCTCTCGAACGGCCACGGCTCCATGCTGCTGTATGCGCTGCTGCACCTGAGCGGCTATGCGTTGCCCATGGACGAGCTCAAGAGATTCCGCCAGCTGCATTCGTGCACCCCGGGGCACCCGGAGATCGGCTTGACGCCGGGCGTCGAAACCACGACCGGGCCCCTGGGGCAAGGCCTGGCCAACGCGGTCGGCATGGCGCTGGCGGAAAAGCTGCTCGCGCAGGAATTCAACCGTCCGGGGCACACCATTGTCGACCATCGCACCTATGTGTTCCTGGGCGACGGATGCCTCATGGAGGGCATCAGCCATGAAGCCTGCTCGCTCGCCGGCACCTGGGGTCTGCGCAAGCTGGTGGCCTTCTATGACGACAACGGCATCTCGATCGACGGCGACGTCGCCGGTTGGTTCACCGACGACACCCCGAGGCGCTTCGAAGCCTATGGCTGGACCGTGGTGCGCGGCGTGGACGGGCACGACACCGAAGCGCTTGACCGTGCGATGGCAACGGCGCTGAACGCCGACAAGCCGGTGCTGGTGTGCTGCCGGACGACCATCGGGCAGGGTTCGCCGAACCGCGCCGGCACCGCAGATGTCCATGGCGCGCCGCTCGGGGCCGACGAGGTCGCGAAGACGCGGGCGGCGCTGGACTGGCACGACGAGCCTTTCGTGATTCCGCAGCCCGTGCAGCAAGCCTGGTCGGCGGTTGCACGCGGCGCGCGCCTGAACGCGGCCTGGCAACGGTCGTTCACCGCCTACGCCGCTGCGCATCCCGACCTGGCGGCCGAGTTTCTGCGCCGGCAGGCGCGCGATGCGGCGCCGGCGCCCTCAACAGAGGCTGCGCTGTCGGCCGCTTGCACCGCGGCCGAGGGCGCCCGCGCGGCGGTCGCCACCCGCAAGGCTTCCCAGGATGCGCTGCAGTTCATTGGCCCGGCCAGTCCCGAACTGCTGGGTGGTTCGGCCGACCTGACCGGGTCCAACCTCACCGACTGGCGGGGCCATCGCCCCCTGCTCGGCAAGGGCACGGGCAACCACGTGCACTACGGCGTGCGCGAGTTCGCCATGTCAGCGGTCATGAACGGCCTGGCGCTGCACGGTGGCTATCGACCCTTCGGCGGGACGTTCCTGGCGTTCTCCGACTACGCGCGCAACGGCATCCGGATGTCATCGCTGATGAAGCTGCCGGTGATCTACGTCTTCACCCACGATTCGATCGGCCTCGGCGAGGACGGCCCCACGCACCAGCCGGTCGAGCATGCGTCCAGCCTGCGACTGATTCCCGGCGTGGACGTGTGGCGCCCGGGCGATGCGACCGAGACTGTCGTTGCCTGGCGCGAAGCGCTGCGCCGCGTCGACGGCCCGAGCTGCCTGCTGCTCACGCGCCAGGCCCTGCCGCACGCCGGAAGCGCGACGCCGCGGCTCGAGTCGATCGGCCGTGGCGGCTACGTGTTGCGGCGCTCTGCGGGTGAACAGGTGGTGCTGCTGGCCAGTGGCTCGGAATTGGGCGTCGCGATGGCGGCCGCAGAGCTGCTGGCTGCACGAGGCATTGCCTCGCGCATCGTGTCGATGCCCTGCATGGACGTGTTCGAGCGCCAGGAAGCGGCCTACCGGCGGGATGTGATTCCGCGCCATCTGCCGCGCCTCGCGATCGAGGCCGGGTGCACGGCGCTCTGGTGGAAGCTCGTGGGCGAGGAGGGCGATGTCGTGGGCATCGATCGCTTTGGCGAATCGGCACCGGCCGCCGCGCTCTTCAAGCTCTTCGGCATCACCGCGGACGCGGTGGCGGACCGGGCATGGGCATTGGTCCGGCGAGCCCCCGCGGCGGATCCCGCTTCGTCCGGTCCTTCAGCTGATTTCTCTTCCCTTTCCCATCAAGCATCATGACCCTGAGAGTTGCCATCAATGGCTACGGCCGCATCGGCCGCAACGTGCTGCGTGCATTGTTCGAGTCGCCGTCCCACGGCAATGGCGAAGCGATCCGTATCGTCGCCATCAATGACCTGGGCGATGCGAGGACCAATGCCCACCTGACCCGCCATGACACCACGCATGGCCGCTTCGCGGTGCCGGTGCGCCACGAGGGCGACTGCCTCGTGGTGGGTGAGCAGCGCATCCAGGTGAGATCGGCGCGAAATCCGGCGGAGCTGCCCTGGAAGTCGCTCGGAATTGATCTGGTCATGGAGTGCACCGGGCTTTTCACCACCAAGGCGCGGGCCAGTGCCCATCTCGCCGCTGGCGCCGGCAAGGTGCTGATCAGCGCGCCCGGCGGCGCCGATGTGGATGCAACGATCGTCTACGGGGTCAATCACGGCACGCTGCGGCCGGCACACACGGTGGTTTCGAACGCTTCGTGCACCACCAATTGCCTGGCGCCGGTCGCGCAGGTGTTGCACGGCACGGTCGGTATCGAGAACGGCCTCATGACCACGATCCACAGCTACACGAACGACCAGGTCTTGACCGATCTCTACCACGAGGACCTGCGCCGCGCGCGCTCGGCCACGCAGTCGATGATCCCGACACGCACCGGTGCGGCTGCGGCGGTCGGCCTGGTGCTGCCGGCGCTCGCGGGGCGCCTCGACGGCTTCGCGGTGCGCGTGCCGACCCTCAACGTGTCGATGGTCGACCTGAGCTTCAGCGCCGGCCGGGCGACCACCGTGGACGAGATCAATGGGCTGATGCGCGAAGCTGCCGCAGCCGGTCCGCTCGCGGGCGTGCTCGGTTATAGCGACGAGCCGCTGGTGTCGGTGGACTTCAACCACGATTCGAGGTCGAGCATCTTCGACGCGACCTGCACCAAGGTATCGGGTCGGCTCGTGAAGGTTTGCGCCTGGTACGACAACGAATGGGGCTTCTCCAACCGCATGCTTGACACCGCGTGTGCGATGGCGCAGGCCTGAGAAAAACCGCCACCATGAAGCTCAAGACTCTGGCGTCTGTCGCCCTGCGAGGGCGCCGCGTGTTCATCCGCTGCGACCTGAACGTGCCTCTGGACACCGCGGGGCGCATCACGGACGACACCCGCATCCGTGCCAGTCTCGGCTGCATCCGCCACGCGCTGGGCGAGGGCGCACGCGTGATGGTTGCCTCGCATCTGGGGCGGCCGCACGAAGGCGCGCTGGCTGCCGGCGAATCGCTGGCACCGGTGGCCCGACGCCTGGGCGAGTTGCTCGGCATGCCAGTGCCGCTGGTGTGCGATTGGCTCGACGGCGGCTTCGAGGTGACCGAAGGCCGCGTCGTCTTGCTCGAGAATTGTCGCGCCAACCTGGGCGAGAAGGCCAACGCGCTGGCACTGGCTGCGCGCATGGCGAAGCTGTGCGACGTCTATGTCAATGATGCCTTCGGCACCGCGCACCGCGCCGAAGCCACGACCGAGGCGCTGGCTCGACTGGCCCCCGAGGCCTGTGCCGGTCCGCTGATGGCTTCCGAACTCGAAGCCCTGGGCCGCGCGCTGGCCGACCCGGCGCGGCCAATGGCCGCCATCGTCGGCGGCGCAAAGGTGTCGACCAAATTGTCGATCCTGAATGCGCTGGCCGCGCGGGTCGATGTCCTGGCGGTGGGCGGCGGCATGGCCAACACCTTTCTTCTGGCGGACGGCAAGGCCGTGGGACGGTCGCTCTGCGAGCCCGGCATGGTGGCCGCGGCGCGCGAAGTCGTGGCCACGCTGGCGGCCCGTGGCGCACGGCTGTTCGTGCCGGTCGACGTGATCACGGCCAGGGAACTTTCGGCGGCCGCGGCCACCCGCATCTGCGGCGTCGACGCCATTGCACCGGACGAGATGGTCTTCGACTACGGGCCGGAATCGGTGCGCCTGCTGCTAGGGGAACTGGCCGCCTGCAAGACCGTTTTGTGGAATGGCCCGCTGGGCGTGTTCGAGATCGACGCGTTCGCCGGTGGAACCCGCGCGCTGGCGCAGGCCATCGCTGGTTCCGCCGCCTTCTCGATCGCAGGCGGCGGCGACACCGTGGCCGCCATCAACGCTTTCGACGTCGCCGACCGGATGGGCTACGTGTCCACAGCCGGCGGCGCCTTTCTCGAGTTCCTGGAAGGCAAGACCTTGCCGGCCGTGCGCGCGCTCCAGGAGCGTGCGCGTGAATCGCATTCCCTTTTTTGATCCACCGGAGACCCTATGGCCATGATTTCCTTGCGCAAGCTGCTGGACCACGCCGCCCAGTGCGGCTACGGCGTGCCTGCCTTCAACGTCAACAACCTGGAGCAGATCCAGGCCATCATGCAGGCCGCCGAGAAGACCGACAGCCCGGTCATCCTGCAGGCCTCGGCCGGCGCGCGCAAATACGCGGGTGAGCCGTTCCTGCGCAAGATGGTCGAGGCTGCGGCCGAGATGTACCCGGGCATCCCGATCGTCATGCACCAGGACCACGGCTCGAGTCCGGCCGTCTGCATCCGCTCGATCCGCTCCGGCTTCACCAGCGTCATGATGGACGGTTCGCTTCAGGAAGATGCGAAGACGCCGGCCAGCTATGAATACAACGTCGACGTCACCCGTCGCGTGGTCGAGATGGCACACGCGGTGGGCGTGTCGGTCGAAGGCGAGCTCGGTTGTCTTGGATCGCTCGAATCGGGCCTGGCCGGTGAGGAAGATGGCGTGGGGGCGGTCGGCGTGCTGTCGCACGACCAGTTGCTGACCGACCCCGATGAAGCGGCGGATTTCGTGGCGCGTACCGGCGTCGATGCGTTGGCGATTGCCATCGGTACGTCGCATGGCGCGTACAAGTTCAGCCGCCAGCCCACCGGCGATATCCTCGCGATCGATCGCATCAAGGCCATCCACGCGCGCATTCCCGACACCCATCTCGTCATGCATGGCTCGTCGTCGGTGCCACAAGAGTGGCTTCAGATCATCCGCGAGCATGGCGGCGAGATCAAGGAAACCTACGGTGTACCGGTGGCCGAGATCTGCGAAGGGATCCGTCATGGCGTGCGCAAGATCAACATCGACACCGACATCCGCTTGGCGATGACAGGCGCGCTGCGTCGCGCGATGACCAGGAACCCGCGGGAATTCGATCCCCGCAGGTTCCTCAAGGATGCGACATTGGCCGCACGTGATCTCTGCGTGGACCGCTTCGAGGCGTTTGGCTGTGCCGGCCAGGCCGCACATATCTGATCAAGAGCCGGGCGGCCAATGGCAATCTTGCGTTCTGTCGCAGTAGCGACGAGGAGTCCAGTGAAGCCGGGCCGTCAGCTGTTCAAAAAGGCCAGCAGATAGAGCTTCGCCTTGGCGGCCGCGTCGGGCGTGATGCCGAGCACGTTGACGACTTTGCGGCTGGCCGTGTCGAAGCCATCACCGCGACTCTCACGCCGCTGGCTCCACTTTCATCTGTCGGCACCGCGGCCCTGCCAGGGTCTTCGTGCAGAGTTGGGCTCGCGTTCCAGCGATCCCCGCACCGCCACCGTCATGACCGGCTGTACAGCCAAACTGCGCTCGGTGCCGATCAGCAATATGTGCTTAGCGGCCGCGTCGGCGCGTGCCTGCAGCAGCCATCCGCTCGATGCAGCCTCTGTCGCACGGCGCCGCAGTCGGGCGTGGCACCGCGAGGGATCGGTCCAGCCAGGCCGCACATGCGCGCATCCGTCACGCCCCACACTCCGCGGCCGCGCAAATCCCCATAAACGTCGATTCTCTGAACCCCGCTGTGGCTTACTGCGCCTCTCCCGTCGTCGTCGTGCATCGCTCAGCGCCAGTTTCCGGGCATGTGTTGGACCACTGACCTCAATTCAGATCGAGGCCGGTCATCTGAATTAGTTCGGCCCACTTGCCAACTTCGCTTCGGATGAATGCGTCATAGCGCTCGGGAGATGAACTCACGATCTCAATGCCGATGCTAGCTTCCTCCGCGCGCATGGCACCGTTCATGGCTATGCACGCTGCATCGTACAATGTGCCGACCCGCGATGGGGGCGTCCCCCGTGGCACGGACAGCCCGGCCCATGCAGTAGCCTCGAAGCCAGGGAATCCGCACTCGATGACGGTGGGAACGGCATCCAGCACCGCAATGCGCTGGAGACTGCTCACGGCGAGCGCACACACGCGTTGCCGCCGTATCCATGGCAGTGCCTGGTCGGGATTGGTGAACATCAGGGGCAAGCGGCCGCTCAACAACTCGTTGAAGGCGGGCGCCCCTCCTTGGTAGGGCACGTGGACCATGTCGATTTTCGCACGCTGCTTGAGCATTTCCATGGCGAGATGCCCCGATGATCCTTTACCCGCACTCGCGTATGCCAGCCGGCCCGGATGCGCGTGCGCTTCGTCGACGAGCGCGGCCAGGCTTCGTGCCTGCAGCGAGGGATGCGCGACAAGCACGTTCGTGGTGGCCGCGACTTGCGTGACATGGACGAAGTCAGTGCGGATGTCGATAGCACGTTCCGGGTGCAGCGCTTGCTGGACGGCGTCGCCGGACGACGACAGAAGCACAGTGTTCCCGTCGGGTGCCGCGCGCGCGACGAATGCGGCGGCAATGGCGCCGCCTGCGCCCGGCCGGTTCTCGACAATCACTGGCCGCCCGAGGGCCGGCTGCATGCCCCGGGCCAGCCGGCGCGCGAGCAGATCCGAGGAACCGCCGGGTGGCGCGGCGACGACGAGGCGCACGATGCCTGTGTCGCCCGCCCAGGCGCTGGACGCCCGCACCACGCCCGCCGCGGCAAGGCCCAGCAATGCGAGGAATGCCGCGCGGCGCCGCGGCTCGCCGTACCAACCAACAGGCAGTTCGCCTACGATCGGGGCCGTTGCACACACCTTCTGATTTCCGATCAATTCCATGCGAGAAACAGCCTCGGTTCTTCTCAATCGAATACTGGCGCGCGGCAAATTCCGCCACATCCAAATTCTGCTCAAGGTGGCGGAGCTGGGCAGCATCCAGCGCGCCGCTGAACAGATCGGGCTGGCACAACCAAGCGTAACGCAAACCCTCGCAAGCCTCGAAAGCCTACTGCAGACAAGGCTGTTCGAACGGCATGCGCGCGGTGTGCGCCCGACCCCGGCCTGCCTTGACATACTTCCGGTCGCGCGCCAGTTGATGCAGGTCGCCGCGGAAAGCGCGGAGATCGTCTTCGCGCGCCAGGACAAAGGTGCGAGCGTCGTCCGGGTCGTGGCGTCGGCCTCTGCGATGAACGGGATCCTGTTGAAGGCGCTGCCGGCGTTCTGCCGCGCATCTCCGGCGATCAGGATCCAAATCCGCGAGGCCGAAGGCGACGATCTCCTGCTGGCCGTGACGCGGCGAGAGGTCGACATTGTGGTCTGTCGGCGGCCCGCCGTGCTTCCTGATGGCTGGTCTTTCACGCCCGTGCAGGACGACCGGCTGGCCGTGATCTGCGCGGCAAGCCACCGTCTGGCGGCGATGCGCCGCGTCACATGGAGGTCCGCTTGGCGTGAACGGTGGTTGCTGTCGCCCGCGGGCTCGATCGCGCGGCAGGTGTTCGACGGCCTATGCGAGCAAGCGCCGGCGAACGTGAGCACCCATCCGGTCATCACGCGCAGCCACACGCTCATTCGCCGGCTGCTCGACGAGGAAGGGTTGCTGGGTTTCGTGCCCTGGAGTTTCGTGCGCGACCTGCTGGACGCTGGTGCGATCGCGGAGTTGCCGCTGCCTGGTCTGCCACCTATGCCCGGACTCGGCGTGCTCGCGCGGCACGGCGATTCGCGCGACTCCACCTTGCGCATGCTTCGCTTCTTGGCCGCCATTCCGATCACTAGCTATAGGCAATTCGAATAGCTCGCTTTAATTTCCGATTTGTCACCTGTCTGCGGATCCCGAACACTCCGCGGACCCCCGGTAATTCAAAACAAAGGAGACAAGTGAAATACGAAGCATCGGCCCGATGGGGCCTGAACCGCGTTGCGCTACTCGTGAACAGGGCATGGAGGCTGCTGGCGATGGTGACCGTCGCGGGAACCCTCGCGGCCTGTGGCGGCGGCAGCAGTAACGGCGCCGGATTTCCCTCGATCGTTTCGCCCACGACACCGGCGCCCGTGGCTACAACGCCGCCGGTCGCAACGAAGCTCACCTGTGACGACTCGATCGCCGCCAATTTCAAGCCAGACGCCAGCACGTCAGTGCTCGTGGTGCATGCATTCAAGGCCGGTGACCGGATCGCGCTCTCCGGCACGCCGGCGTCTCCGACGCCACCAGTCGCGGGAGTGGACATGTGCTTCGTCAAACTGCTTGTCGGTCCCGGGAACCCCGGACCGGCCGGTGCACCGTCGACTTCGGCAGGCATAGGCATCGAGGTGTGGCTGCCTGCACCATCGGCGTGGAATCGCGTCATTCGCGCGATGGGCAGCGGCGGCTGGGCCGGAGGCACACACGCCGACCCGACGCAGATCGGGTCGCGCGCCCAGTTCTTGCCGGCTGTTAGCAAGGGTTACGTCGTCGCGGCGTCCGATCACGGCCATGCGCTGCTCAACAACGGCTCTTTTGCGATGAATCCCGACGGCACCATTAATACGGTGCTTTGGCAGGACTTCGCCGAGCGCAGCCTGCACGAGATGTCAGTGAAGACCAAGGCGCTCGCCAAGGCTTACTATGGCGAAGCGCAAACCTATGCCTACTGGGACGGCTTCTCGACGGGCGGACGCCAGGGCTTCAAGCTGGCCCAGAAATATCCGAACGACTTCAGCGGCATCCTGGCCGGCGCGCCGGCCTTCAATTGGACAAAGTTCATCACGGCCGAACTCTACCCGCAGGTGGCGATGCAGCGCGAATTGGGCACGCCGATGGCCGCGTCAAAGATCGCCCTCGTCAGCGGCGCGGCCGTCACGGCGTGCGACACTCTGGGGCTGGGCTTCCTGGCTGATCCGCTCCAATGCCGTTACGACCCTACGAAGGATGCGAATGTGCTGTGCGCGGGCGTGGCCGGTAACGGTGTGACGGGCGCAAGCGCCAGTGCGTCGTGCGTCAGCCTCGCCGAAGCGCGCGTAATCAACCAGATCTGGTACGGACAGACCGTCACAGGCACCTTTCCCGACCCCGCGGTCGACAACGGCGCTGGCCTCACGCAAAGCAGCTCCGACCAGCTCTGGTGGGGACTGACGCGGGGGACCAACCTAGCCCTGTCGTTGGCCGGCGCGACCCCGTTCGCGATCGCAACCGACCAGGTTGCGCTGGAGCTCCAGGATCCGGCCTACGCCGGCAACACGTTCACGAATGCGACCGGCAACGGAACCAGCAAGTGGAAGTCGCTCGACTATGCAATGTTGGCGGCCGCATCAGCACGAGGTGTCGCTTTGCAGAGCGCGTTCAGCCAGATCAACACGGACAATCCAGACCTCGGCGCGTGGCGGGATGCAGGCGGAAAGCTCCTGACCTATCACGGCCTGGCCGACGACAAGATCATGCCTCAGGGCTCGCTCAACTACTTCTATCGCGTTGCAGCAACGATGGGCGGAACGGCGGCTGTGCAGACCTTCGATCGACTGTTCCTGATTCCCGGCCTCGCACACGACAGCACATTCTCGACGAGCGCTTCGATAAACCCGTCAACCAACGCGAACCTCGATGGCGCCAAGGTGCCGCTGCCGCAGTACGTCAACGGCCGCGACGAACTCTTCGTGGCCTTGCGCAAATGGGTGGAGCAAGGCGTTGCACCTGCACGTATCGACGTGAGCTCGGCGGACGGCAGCATCGCCATGCCGCTGTGCCTGTACCCGCAGAAGGCGACATATGCGGGACCTGGATCGGTCAAGGCCGCTGCCAGTTACGACTGCCGTTAGTCACGGAAGCAAAGAGGGTCTTGTGGAATTCGGTAGCGCTCATAGAGATGTCGCTCTGCTTCAGCCGTCGAGCGCTTTCCACATTTGACCGTCGCGGCCGGCTGTCCAGATGCGCGGATGTCATCCGGTCATAACGAACGGTTAAGCAGTCGTCGAAGATGACCCAGTGAACGTACTTGGGCTTCAGGGCAGTGTAGGTGTCCTTGTAGACGGCGTTCAGGTCCCTACCCACGGCAACGCCGGACGCACCCTTGGGGATGCCTGATCTTCAGCAGGATAAGGATCTGTAGGCGGCGGAATACATGAATGCGACACATGCCAAAGGCTCGGAAGAGTACGACGCCTTCCTCAATCTGGTCGACTTCAAATGGCTCATGGCTGGCGTGGGCTGGCGGGTCGATCTGTCGCGCCTGCAGAGCGATGGCGCCTATATCGATGAGTGCCTGCAGCGCGCTCTGAGGAGCGACTCCGAGTTGCTGAGGGAACGCAGCGTCGAGTTGCTCGGCTTGCGGCGCAGCACGAATGCGCATTGCGACGTTGATATGCCGAGCGCATCCAACGGCTTGGCACGTGATGGGCGCTGAATGAGCCTGTCCGATTTGCAGCTGCGCGTGGGGCTACTGAGGGATGCCTCAAGCCAGCTGCTCGGCGCGCCAAACTAGTGTCGTGGTCCAATCTCAATGGACATCTCGATCGGATTATTTCACCGACGAGGACAAGACCAGCATGACAGAAAAGAGACGCGAGCCTTTGAAGCGGCTTTCAAGCTGCAGGTGGTACGCACGATTCGAGTGCAAGGCCTGAGCGTGGAGCAGGTTTGCCGCGACATGAACCTGGTGGAAAGCGCCGTGCGCCGCTGGGTGGATGCTGGACATCGCGGACTACATTGTGACCTTCTAAAACGCCACGCGACTGCATTCGACTCTGGGTTACTGCGCGCGCGCCTATTAGGAGCGCCGGCATACGGAACTCACGGACTGAAGCTGCAGCAACGATTCAATTCAACCGATCGGCTTGTCCGAAAAGAATTGACCATGACATCGCATGTCCGCAATGAAGCTGCGCGTACCAGCCAAACCCTGCGCCACTTCGTCAAGCGTGGCCGACGATGTCGATTAAGCACGCGTTGAGTGCGATCACCCCAATGTGGCGGCACTGATATCCATGCGATACCGATAGACCCGCGCGTCGATCAGTTCACCGTACTTCTGCGCCGGCACTTCCAGATGGGCCATGGCGCGTTGGGCGGCGGCGTCGCTGGTGCATTCGATGATCACGTAGCAGTCTTGACCGCCCACATAGCTATCATCCGCCGTCACGGGCCTGGAGAGATTCGCATCGGCCTCGACGAAATGAACTGAGGCCGTGCCTGGCTTGTCGAGCACGTCCAGCACGCGCGCGAGCGCCGGCATCATGGCCGAATCGCCCGAGGGACGCAGTTGTCGGTTTCCCTTCAATCTGTCACTCTTGCTCTTTCATTCTGTCAGCGCCAGATCAGGGAGAGCCTTGATGCACGGCGCTTTCAAGGCGAGCGCTGCTCACAGTCGCGATTTGGCGTCGGCTCGGCCCGCCAGATTTTTGGCCCTTTCAATTGGCACAACCTTGCGTTTGACCCCTTCAATCTGTCACCATGTTCGCACTCACCTGCGAGTGGATGGAGATGGGTCATTTCCAGGCGCTTCCTGACGTTGTTGCGGTCGCCGCCGATAGACTGGTGGTGATCGTTCGTGTCGAACCCGATGGCAGCGTCGTCGTTCGCGACCTTGCCAACGGCGTCTTGAGAACAACCTCGGCGTCGGAGTTGAGTGCTCCGGCGTCGCTGGCTGCTCCCACAGAGGCGATGCTGTCGTCCAGCCCTGGCGACGGACGCGCAGTGGGAGCGCGCTCGGCGGCGAGAGGCGGTCGTTGCCCGGCTCGTGAACTCCTCCAACCTGGGCGACCAGGTTGCGAGCGCGGCCGCGCGACTCGGCGTATCGCGGCGCACCGTCTTTCGCTGGCTGGCCGCGTATCGCACCAGTCCGCAGGGCATTGTCACGTTGCCGACAGCGTAAGCTTGCTGGATGCCAATGAAGAAGTCGCTGTATCACGGTCATCGGTTCCCTGCGGTGGTGATCAGCCAAGCGGTGCGCTGGTACTTTCGATTCCAATTGAGTTTGCGCGACATCGAGGAGCTGCTGTTCGAGCGCGGCGTTGTCGTCAGCTACGAGACGATCCGGCGCTGGTGCGACAAGTTCGGCGCGAGCTTCGCGCATCGTGCCAAGGCCGCGCGCCGCAAGCCAGGATCGACCTGGCATCTGGACGAAATGTTCGTGACGCTGCGCGGTGAGCCCTACGCGCTGTGGCGCGCCGTCGATCAGCATGGCGCGGAGCTCGACATCTTGGTGCAGAAGCGCCGCGACAAGGCGGCCGCGAAGCGCTTCTTCAAGCGCGTGCTCGCCGCTTGCCCAGAGGCTCCTTGCAAGATCGTCACCGACCAGCTGCGCAGCTACCCGGCCGCCAAGGCCGAGATCGCGGAGCTGGCGAATGTCCGGCATGTGTTCGTCAAGGCCCGCGCCCGCGTGAACAACCGTGCCGAGAACAGCCATCAGCCCACCCGTGAGCGCGAGCGGCGCATGCGAGGTTTCCGCACGCCCGAGCGCGCCCAGGCCTTTCTCTCGAGCTTTGGTCCGATTCGCCAGCACTTTGCGATCAAGCGTCATCTGCTGCATCCATCGCTCTACCGCAAGCAGCTGGCTACGCGCTTCGACTCGTGGCGCCTTTTCACTGGCCTCACCCAAAATCCGTCTGCCGCTTTCTGAATCGCAACGCCACCTGCCAAGGTTGCGACCGCGAGCCCTCAACGTGACAACGCCGTACCGAAAGCTAGTCTCCCCGGCGGCGCCGCGCCATTGCCCAACAGCGTTGTGAACGCTCCCGCTTCCTCAACGTGGGCGCTGTCGTCCCCGTCCTCCACGCAACCGGCGATGGCTCGCAACGTGTTTCAAGGGCTCTAGCCGCCTAGCATGCACACTGCTCATCAACATCATGTCGTTCATGAGCTTGCCCCATGGGTGGAGGAACTCTATTCTTGCTCCACGCCGGCGCCAATGCTCGGCGAGACACTGGAGACAAATCGATGAAATTCTCGCGGCTTCTCGCGCTTTCCGCCATTGCAGTGGCCTGCGTCTCAACTTCGAGCGCTTTCGCAGACGTCAAAGTCGGAGTGACTCTGTCCTTGACAGGACCGGGTGCCTCGCTGGGTATTCCGACTCAAAACGCCATCAAGCTCTTCCCCAAGGAAATCAGCGGAGAGAAGATCAGCTACATCGTGCTCGATGATGGATCGGATCCGACGAGCAGCGCGAAGAACTTCAAGCGCCTGGTCGAAGAGGACAAGGTCGATGTCGTCATGGGGTCCAGCACGAGTCCTGCCACGATGCCCCTCGTGCTCATCGCTTCCGAGCAGAAGGTTCCGCATATCAGCCTCGCAGCAAGTGCTCGCATCGTGGAGCCTCAGGACGCGACGCGCCGCTGGACGTTCAAGGCCATTGCCAACGAGAACATCGTCGCTGCAACGACCATGAACCACATGGTGGCGAACGGGGTCAAGACCTTGGCATACATCGGCTTTAACGACGCCTATGGTGAGTCGTGGCTGACGGAGATCGACGCGCAAGCCCAGAAGGCAGGCGTCAAGCGGGTAGCCACGGAAAAGTATGGTCGGACCGACGCTAGCGTAACCGCTCAGGTACTCAAGCTCATGGCTGTCAATCCCGACGCAATCCTGATCGCCGGCGCTGGAACCCCCGGCGCCCTGCCGCAGAAAACACTTCTCGAGCGAGGCTACAAGGGAAAGATCTACCAAACCTATGGGATCGCAAATCGCGACTTCCTGCGGCTTGCAGGAAAGGATGCAGAGGGGGCTCTCTTTGCTGCTGGTGGAGTGCTCGTCGCATCGCAGCTCGAAGCGTCGAACCCGATTCGACCGGTAGCGTTGGAAGCGACCAAGTCCTATGAGGCCGTCAACGGCCCGGATTCGATGTCCGTCTTCGTCGCAAACGCCTTCGATGCCAACATGCTGCTGCGAGCTGGTCTGACCTCCGCACTGGCCAACCAGAAGCCGGGTACGGATGCGTTCAGGGCCGCACTTCGCGACTCCCTTGAGAAGGTGCAAGGGCTGGTGACTACTCAGGGCGTGATCAACATGTCGGCGACAGATCACGTCGGCTATGACCAGCGCGCCGCCGTGATGATGCAGATCACCAATGGCAGCTGGAAGTACATCAAGCAAGACACCGCGCCGGTGAAGTAGGAGAAGCGAAGTGTTCATCAAGAACTGTTGGTATGTGGCTGGTTGGTCCAGCGAGGTCGAAAGCGACAACTTTCTGAAGCGCACGGTGATCAACGTTCCGCTCGCGATCTGGCGTAAGGCGAACGGAGACGTGATCGCTTTCGAGGATATGTGCTGTCATCGGGGAGCTCCGTTGTCTGCGGGTCGGCGCGAAGGCGATTGTGTGCGTTGCATGTATCACGGTCTCAAGTTCGACGAGAGTGGAACGTGCGTCGAGATCCCGGGCCAGCCGCGAATTCCGCCAGGCACTCGGGTCAGGACCTTTCCCGTCGTCGATCGCAGTCATTGGCTGTGGGTCTGGATGGGCGACGTAGAGAAGGCGGATGAGTCATTGATCCCAGACACTCACTGGCTCGACGATCCGGAGTGGCGCTCGCTTCAAGGCTATACACACTACGACACCAACTATCTTCTCATCGCAGACAACCTGCTGGATCTGGCGCATCTGCCGTATGTCCATCCGACCACTCTAGGCGGCTCGGAGGACTACGCCGCGAACCTGCCGAAGACGGAGATGCTGGAACGCGGTGTTCACGTGAAGCGTTGGACGTTGAACACCACGCCGCCAGGCTTCGTGCAGAAGGTCAAGCCGTTTCCGGGGAAGGTCGACCGATGGAATCACTACGACTTTCTGGTGCCGGGCATCTTCATCATGGACTCGGGCATGCTGGATGCTGGGCACGGTGCTCCTGAGGGCAATCGCGAAGGAGCCGCGATGTTTCATGGCTGCCAAGCACTCACGCCTGAAACCGAAAATTCGACCCACTATTTCTTCGCGCATCCTCACAACTTCGCGATCGACGATCCAGAGGTCACGCGATCGATTCACCAGAGCGTCGTTGTCGCCTTCGAGGAGGATCGCACCATGATCACGCTGCAGTCGCGTAGCCTCAGTCTTCGCGCTGACTTCAAGATGCTTCCGATTCGCGCCGACGAGGCACTCGGACGCTTTCGTTGGCTGGTGCAGAAGATGGTGAAGGAAGAGGCGGAGCAGGAAAAGCCTGCCACGATTCCCATCGCCACTGCGCGCGCCTGACGGACTCAAGAGAAATCCGGTCATGTCAACAACGTTTGCAGCCCGCGGCAGCTAGCCAGCACGCTGGCCGCATCGTGGGTTCCGCAGAACACATTCCAGAGTAAGCTTGCTCATCCATGGCATAGAGAGAGCAAGGCGAGTTCCTCAGATTGAAAGTCTTGTCACGTGTCATCCATTCTTGCAAACGGAATTCGGCATTTTTACCGCCGCGAAGGTGACAGTTCACTGCCTGCGCTGATTCTTGCTCATCCAATCGCCTTCGATCACGGCTTGTGGGACTCCGTAGTTCCCATGCTGACGCCGCATCGCCACGTCGTCCGGTTCGACTTGCGTGGTCATGGGGCGACAGAAGTCACGCCGGAGCCGTACGCTGTGGAGGTGCTTGCCCAGGATGCCCTTGCGCTTGCGTCTGCCTTAGGCCTCGACGAGTTCGACTTTGTCGGCACCTCGCTGGGTGGACTCATCGGTCTGCAAGTCGCCGCGGTCGCTCCAGGCCGAGTGCGAAGTCTAGTTGTAGCCAACGCATCGGCTCGGCTCCCGCTGCCCACCGACGAATGGAATCGGMGCATTACGCTTGCCGCGTCATCAGGCCTCGAGCCTTTCGTGGGAGGCTTGCTCGAGCGGATGTTTTCACCGGCTTATCGAGAGGCTGGGTCGCCGGCGTTGCATACGCTGATCGCGTCGTTTCGCGCGATGGATCAGCATGGCTACGCTGCGGCGATGGCCGCACTAAGGGATGCCGACATGCGGGAACAGCTCAAGCTGGTGCGGACGAGCACCCTGGTGATTGCTGGAGAGGCCGATTCTGCAGTTCCGCACGATCATTCGAGGTACATGGCGGATTCGCTCGCCAGCGGTGGTCAACTTGTGGTTCTGCCAGGTGGGCACCTCAGCGCGGTGGAATCACCGGAGGAATTCGCCCACGCCGTTCTTGCGCACCTCGGGGTCTGATCCCATTTGTCATTTATGACCGTCGGAGTGCAGTATGGCCGCCCGTGGAAAGCCGCAGGCGGTAGTGAGACGGGGTAGTCTGCCTAGGCAGCCGAAACTTGATCTTGCTCGATCAGAAGTTCCGCAAATTTCTCCGGGGCTTCGACAGGAGGAAAGTGACCCGCGTCCAGCTCGGCGCATTTTGCTCCGGGGATGCCCTTCTGGAAGGCCTCGACTGCGGCCGCTGGTATAAGGGGATCTGTCTTGCCCGTCACGATCATCGTGGGCGACGAGACCTTGGGTAGCTGCTCCGTCAGGTCGGCGTCACGCAGGACGGCGATCGTGGACGCGTAACCATCGGGGCTCGTATTGAGGAAGACCGTGCGCAGCGTTTCGATATGTGGATGCTCTGTGTCTCGGAAGGCGGTGGAGAACATCCGCTCGACCATGGGGCCGGCAAGAGATTGCATGCCGCTGCTGCGCGCAGTTTCCGCCCGAGCATTCCACCCGCCGGGCGGAGCGTGCATGTGAGGAGCTGCGCTGCAGATGATCAGGTTCTTGACGCGCTGGGGCGCTAGGACCGTCGCTTGAACGGCTGCCAACGCGCCGACCGACACGCCGCACAATGCAAATCGATCCCACCCGACCGCGGACGAGATGGCCAGCAGGTCGTCTGCCAGGAGTTCGTCAGAGTACTCGCCGGCGGTCGCCTCACTTCCACCATGTCCGCGAAGATCGTAGCGCAGCACTTGAAACCGCGTAAGTAGCTGCGGGACCGCCAGGTCCCATAGCGACAAGTCGGCGCCAATAGGATGGACGAGGACCAGAGGAGGGCGCGACGCAGCGCCCTCGAGGCGGTAGTAGTGTCGAGCACCGTTGAGGTGGAGCTGAGGCATCTGGGTTGCGAGATGGTTGAGAAATTAGGATTGACGCGTCGGAGGTTCCGCCTGCTGTCCGTGCTGTGCTAACGGGAGCCAGAAAACTTGTCCGGAACGACCAGGTTCATGCCAGGCAAGTGGAGTACGTTGTTTCCAGCATTCAGGATGAGCCGGAGGTATTTCCACGCTGAGCGCGAATGCTCGATCGTGATGGACTCTGCACGAGTGCCCTCACGGCGCTCGATTGCATCCACGATGCTGCGGTGCTGCTCTTGAGAGACCACTAGAACCGCACGGACGGCTGCGGTATCTGACTGCGTGACGCTCACGAATGCATTAGGCGCAGCGAAGGGCAAGACAACGAGCCGCTCCAGGGAACGCTTTAGCATCGGACTTTGCGCTGCTTCATACAGAAGCTCATGGAAGCGGTCGTTCAACCGTACGTAGTCGGTCAGATCGGTGGAAGTCTCCAGCCGCTCGATGACCCCATCCAGCTCCTCCACGCAGCGATGCATCATCTTCAGGAGGCTAGGCGACACGCCTCGCTCTGCAGCGATGCGCGCTGCCATGCCCTCGAGCGTTCCGCGAATTGCAATCGCATCGAAGACGTCGTCTTCCGAGAAGCGAGCAACCGCGTAGCCGCCTGAGGGCAGGGCATCGAGCAGCCCTTCCTCGCACACCCTCAACATGGCAACCCGCGCCGGGGTGCGGGAGACGCCCAATCTGTCCACGAGCATCTGTTCGAGCACTCGAGCGCCTGGTTGAAGTACTCCTTCGATGATGAGTCCACGCAGCCCGAGAACAGCTTTGATGGTCTGCGACGTGTTGCCGTCGTCTGGGACGGCGGAAAGCGGAGTGGGAGGACGGTTGGAAGCCATGCTTCATTCTCCTTGATTTAGTGGCTCTGGTCAGTCTCGGAGTATACGTAGAGTATGCGCGTTTACCCTAGATCAGCCGTAAATCAGCGGGTTTCGGCTGGTATTTGCCGCCCTCTGGGTATACATTGTGCACATGCTTCATTCGAACGTATACGCGAAGCGCCGGTTCCCTACGCATGACCAACCCACAGATGAGACAACCAATGACACAACGCAATCGCTTGATCCCCCTCCTGCTGCTGGCGGCGTCGCTGGCCGGCGGCGCCGCCCACGCCCAGCAAGTTGTCAAGGTCGGCATCGTGGGACCCTTCTCGGGACCATTCGCGTCGTCCTTCGGGACCCCCTTCCGCCAAGGGGTCGAGGCTTACGTTGCGCAGCACGGAGACAAGGCGGGGAATACCCGGGTCGAGTTCATCTATCGCGATCTCGAAGGCCCCAATCCCGAGCGCGCCAAGGCACTCGCCCAGGAACTGATCGTCAAGGACAAGGTGCAGTACCTGGGTGGCTTCGTATTCACGCCAAATGCCCTGGCTGTTGCGCCGCTCATTCAAAGTGCGAAGGTGCCGACGGTCATCTTCAACGCGTCCACGTCGATGATTGTGGGCAAGTCCGACTACTTTGTCCGCACGTCGAACACGCTTCCACAAGTGACCGTACCGGTGGCGAAGTACGCACTCGACCTAAAGGTCAAGCGAGTGGTGACCGTCGTCTCCGACTACGGACCGGGCGTCGATGCCGAGAACGCGTTCCGTCAAACCTTCCAGGCGGGCGGGGGTGAGATCGTCGAATCCATTCGGATGCCTCTGAACGCGACCGACTTTGGTCCGTTTCTGCAGAAGGTTCGCGCTCTGAAGCCGGATGCCCT
Organism: Variovorax sp. P1_G12; assembly: GCF_056405555.1. Classification (NCBI taxonomy): domain Bacteria; kingdom Pseudomonadati; phylum Pseudomonadota; class Betaproteobacteria; order Burkholderiales; family Comamonadaceae; genus Variovorax; species Variovorax sp. P1_G12. The sequence goes on from NZ_JBFUBW010000016.1 coordinate 70,005, forward strand.
GTTCGCCTTCCTGCCCTTCGGCCCACCCACTTTTGGTTTCGTGAAGTCCTTCGACGACAACGGTCTGAAGGCCGCAGGCATCCGCTTTCTCGGCACCTCCGAGACCCAGGAATCCGACCTCCAGGCGCTCGGCGACGCCGCCCTGAAGCTGGAAACCGGCTACTACTACTCCGCAGCCCACGATTCGCCCCAGAACAAGGAGTTCGTGAACACGCTGGCGAAGGTAAAGGCTACCCCCAACCCTGCAACGGTGGCAGCTTTCGATGGTACCCATGTGCTCTACAAGATGATCGAGGCCACAGGGGGTACCGCAAACGGCACCAAGGCAATCGAAGCCGTCAAGGGCCTGTCCTGGGAGAGCCCACGTGGCCCGATGAAGATCGATCCGCAAACGCGAGACGTCATACAGAACGTCTACATCCGTGTGGTGGAAAAGCAGGCAGACGGGCGCTCCATCAATCGCGAGACGAAAACTTACGCTGCGCAGCCGGACTACGGCCTGCAACTGAGCAAGTAAGTCGCCTCACCTCTCAAGAGCCGCCACAGCGGCTCCCTGACATGGCGCATCCAAGCGCACACGTCGGTTCCTCCCACTTGAACTAGGAGGCTCGCATGAGCCTTGTCGCAAGCATCCTCATCGACAGCGTGGCCTACGGCATGGTGCTGTTCGTCATCTCGATCGGTCTGTCCATCACCCTTGGCCTGATGGGATTCGTTAACCTTGCCCATGGCGTCTTCGCCATGGCGGGCGGCTATGGCGCCGCCTGGCTGATGAAGTCCTTCGGTTTCGGCTACGAAGTCGCCGTGGCGGGTGCGGTGCTCCTTGTCGCCCTCGTCGCCTGGCCACTGCAGCGGTTGTTGTACAGCCGATTGCAGGACCGCAGTGACCTGGATCAAGTCCTTTTCACGATCGGTCTGGTCTTCGTGGGCATTGCTGGCATGGGAGTGCTGTTCGGCAACGCCATCACGCCGTTGCCCCTGCCCGAGTACTTGCGCGGTTCAGTGGACGTGGGATTTCGCGTCGTTCCCACGCAACGCATCGCCGCGGTCGCAGTCGGGATCGTTGTGTTGGTGGGGCTGGTCTGGCTCCTCGATCGAACGCGATTCGGCATTGAGACCCGGGCCGCCGTCGAGGATGCAAGCGCGGCGCGCGCTCTCGGGATCCGGACCTCGCGTGTGTACGTCCTGGGCTTCAGCCTGGGAGCCGGGCTTGCAGCTTTGGGTGGAATCGTGGGCGCCGAGTTGCTGCCGCTCGAGCCCTACTACCCCTTGAAGTACCTGGTGGTGCTCCTCGCCGTGGTGGCAGTCGGTGGTGTGGGAAGCCCTCTTGGTTTGCTGGCCTCGGCCCTTCTGCTTGGCACAGTCGAAACCGCTGCCAAGTACCTCGTCCCCAACATGTCCTCAATTCTCTTCTTCGCCACGATGCTGGCCGTGCTGGCTTGGCGGCCGGCGGGCCTGTTCGGGAGTTCCCACTGACCGCCATGGAACACGTTATTGCTGCTCAACGGCCAAGGCGCCTGTCGCTGTCCGCTTCGGTGCTGCCGGAAGCAGGACTCCTGCTCGCAGGCCTTCTGCTTTTCTACCTCATGCCCGAGGACCTGGGCTTCGCCACCCGCATTCTCATCGGCGGACTGTTCGCCCTGTCGTTGGACCTGGTGCTTGGTTACGCCGGAATCGTGACGCTGGGGCATGCGGCCATGTTCGGCGTCGGCGCATACGCGGCGGGCATTTTCGCCGTTCGGCTATCAGGCGACCCATTGCTCGGCTTGGCGGTGGGGGCCGCAGCCGGCGCTGCGGTGGCCGCCGCCAGCGGCCTCCTCGTCTTGCGCAGCCACGGCTTGACCTCCGTGATGATCACCTTGGCCATCGCGCAGTTGCTCGCCGAGGTGGCGAGCAAGTGGCGTTCCCTGACGGGCGGAGACGACGGACTGTCGGGCATCGCGACCAATCCGCTCTTCGGCCGCTTCGAATTCGACTTCTTGGGGCAGACCGGCTTTCTGTATGCGCTGGCGGTGCTGGTGGTGGCTTTCGCGCTGCTGCGAAGACTGACGCGCTCGCCGTTCGGGCTCACCTGCATCGGGATTCGCGAGGACCGTGAACGCATGTCGTCGTTGGGATGCCGGGTCAATCGGCACCTGACGATCGTGTACGCCATTGGGGGTGGCTTGGCAGGTGTCGCTGGGGCTCTTTCAGCGCAGATCACCCAGGTGGTTGGCCTGAGCAGCTTGGGATTCGCCCACTCTGCAGAGCTTTTGGTCATGCTGGTGCTTGGCGGCACCGGACGTTTGTGGGGCGCACTGGCCGGCACCGTGGTCTTCATGGTCGTCCATCACTTCGCAGCCGCGGCGGATCCGTTTCGGTGGATGTTCGTGATTGGGGGGCTGCTGCTCGTGGTGGTCTTGTTCATGCGTGGCGGGATCACTGGCGCTCTGCTTGCATTGGCAGCGCGTGTCACGAAAATTGGGAGGTCGCAATGAGCGTCGTGGTAGAGAACGCCTTGGAGGTCAAAGGGTTGAACCGATCCTTCGGCGCCCTGAACGTGACATCCAACGTGGACCTCACGCTGCGTCGTGGCGCCCGTGCCGCGTTGATTGGTCCGAACGGAGCCGGTAAGACGACGCTCATCAACCTCGTCTCCGGCGCACTTCGCCCGTCTTCCGGCCGCATTGCCTTGCTTGGCAAGGACGTCACCGCACTGGGGCAGGCGGAGCGCGCACGCCTCGGACTGCTTCGCTCCTTTCAGATCACGCGGCTGTTCAAGCCAATGACGATCGGCGACAACGTTCGCCTGGCCATCCTGCAGAGTAGCGGACGGCGGCTTGGGGTGTGGCGCGACACGCGGTCGGACGCTAACTTGGACGAGCAGGTCGACCTCGCGCTCAAGACCGTAGGCCTGCAAGATCGTGAGTCTGCAGGCGTGACCAAGCTGGCCTATGGGGAGCAACGGCTGCTTGAACTGGCCCTGGCCTTGTCGACTCGACCGAGCGTCCTGCTGCTGGACGAGCCCGCAGCAGGCGTGCCGCAGAGCGAGAGCAACGTCATCGTACAGGCCATCGAGCGTCTGCCAGCGGATCTTGCCGTCCTGCTGATCGAACACGACATGGATCTGGTCTTCCGGCTCGCCAACGAAATCACTGTCCTTGTCGCTGGCAGCATCCTGATGAAGGGATCGCCTCAGGAGGTTGAGGCCGACGAGCGCGTGCAGCGCTTGTATCTCGGAGAGAAGCATGTCAATCACTGAACTCGCGCTGCGGAACGTCGTCGCAGGTTATGCGGGAACGACGGTGCTCGAGGATGTCGAGCTGTCGATCAAGCGAGGAGAGCGCATCGGAATCATCGGTCGCAACGGTGCTGGCAAGACCACCACTCTCGCGACTGCGATGGGTCTCACGCAGAAGATCGGCGGACAAATTCTGTTCGACGGCGTGGACGTCAGCGCCTTGCCTACCGCAGAGCGGTCGCGCCGAGGTCTCGGCTATGTGCCGCAGACGCGCGACGTCTTCAAGTCGATGACGGTCAAGGACAACCTGCGCACCGGCCTGCGAGGTGGCCCGGAATCACGGTTGGAAGACGCCTACGCGCTCTTTCCACGGTTGTACGAGCGCCGGAACAACTACGGCAACGAGCTGTCCGGCGGTGAACAGCAGATGCTGTCCATCGCCCGCGCCTTGATGGGCGAACCCGACATCTTGCTCCTCGACGAACCACTGGAAGGGTTGGCGCCGGTGGTTGCCCAGGAGCTCATGAGCTCGCTGTCGGCGTTCTCAACGAAGCGCGGGCTAGGGTGTGTGCTCGTCGAACAGCATGTCGCATTGGTCCTCGACTTCGCGTCCTCTGTCCTACTGTTGGAGCGGGGGCGCTGTGCCTTCTGGGGGCCAACAGACGAGCTCCAGAAGCGCCCCGAACTGCTCGCCAGTGCGATTGGATTGAAGAGTAGCTCCTCCGCTTCGATTAAGCGCCGCGAGCCACATCAACTCGCCTAGCCAACTCACAACCAGCCACGGAGAAAATATGTTCATCAAAAACGCTTGGTACATCGCCGCTTGGGTCCACGAGATCAAGGACAAGCCGTTCCCTCGCACGATCTGCAACGAGGCCATCGTCATGTACCGAGACGCCCAGACAGGCAAGGTAGGTGCACTGGAAGACCGCTGCTGTCACCGCGGAACGCCGCTGCGCTTTGGCCAGATCGTCGAAGGAGGTCTGGAGTGTGGGTATCACGGACTCGTCTTCGACTGCGCAGGCGCCTGCGTCCGCATCCCCGGCCAGGCCAAGATTCCGGCCAAGGCAAAGGTCCGGGCCTATCCGATCGTCGAGAAAGACGAGTTCCTGTGGATCTGGATGGGCGAGCCGGAGAAGGCCGACGAGTCGTTGATCATCGACTACCCCTATCACAACGACTACAAGAAGTGGCCGCACAAGCACGAGGTCTATCACGTCGCCTGCAACTACATGCTGCTGGTCGACAACCTGATGGACATGACCCATCTGGCCTACGTCCACAAATCCACCATCGGCGGCAGCAATCCCAAGGCGCTCGTGGAGGCCAAGACGAATGTCACGCCCAATGCGAATGGGCTGCACTACATCCGGTGGATGCCGGACTGCGCTCCGCCACCGACATACAAGCGTGCCCAACCTGACCTCGGAGAGCGGGTGGACCGGTGGCAGGAGTTCGAGTACGTCGCCCCGGGCAACATCCTGCAATGGAGCGGCGCGCTCGACGTCGGCCTCGATGCGATGAACAACCGCGACCAACCGGGTGGCTTCTCGCTGCGCCTGTTCCACGGACTCACGCCCGAGACCGATGGCACATGCTTCTACTTCTGGTCGACGGCCAATGGGTACCGTCAAGATGAACCGCAGGCCACCGAAGACCTGTTCCACGAAATCAGCATCGCCTTCAACGAGGACAAGCAGATCGTGGAGGCCCAGCAGAAGACCTTGGAGGCCCGCGGCGAAGTCGGCTTGGTGGACATCGTCTCGGATGCCGCTCGGGTTCACATGCGGCGCACCGTGATTCGCATCATCGCCGATGAAAACAAGGCGCCGGAGTCGGCGCAGTCGCTGGAAAAAGTGTGAGCTCTGTTGATAAGGTCGAAGTGCGGGTGGCGGCGATCCATGAGGAGGCCGAGGGAATTCGCAGCTTCGAACTCCTCCCGGCGCAGGGAAGGGCGCTGCCGCCGTTCAAGGCGGGTGCGCATATCGATGTCCACTTGAACGACAAGCTGGTTCGGCAATACTCGTTGTGCAGCGACCCATCGGACCTGAGCAGGTACCAGATTGGGGTTCTGCACGACCCGCAGGGCCGAGGAGGGTCGCGCGCGGTCCACGACCTGAAGGAAGGTGACACGGTCTTCATCGGGATGCCGCGCAATCAGTTCGAATTGGCCGACGACGGGAGCTCCGTGCTGGTCGCTGGTGGGATCGGAATCACGCCAATCCTGTCCATGGCCCATAGCCTCGTCGCAGCTGGCCGACCCTTTACCTTGCACTACGCGGCGCGGACACGACCGCGAACAGCTTTCAAGGCGCGCCTTGACGAACCTTGCTTTGCACCCTTCGTTTCCTATTACTGGAGTGAAGAGGCCGATAGCCGAAAGATGGACCTCGGACAATTGTTGAGCGCTCCTGCAGCCGACGCCCATCTATATGTGTGCGGACCGCGAAGCTTCATGGATGCTGCGATTCAGGCCGCCAAGCAGGAGGGGTGGCCGGAGGAACGCATCCACTACGAGTTCTTCGCAGGGGATGCAATGCGACTGGACTCCGACGGCGCTTTTTCCGTGAAGCTTGCCAGTTCCGGAAGAACTATCAAGATCGCGGCGGACAAGTCGGTTGTCGAGGCACTCGCCGAGGCGGGCGTGGAGATTCCCACCTCTTGCGAGCAAGGGATATGCGGCACCTGTCTGACGGGGGTTCTGGGCGGCGAACCGGACCACCGAGACGTTTTCCTCACGCCGGAGGAACGAGCGCTCAATGACAAGTTCCTGCCGTGCTGCTCGCGCTCGAAGTCAAGCTTGCTTGTTCTTGACCTCTAAGGGAGCAGTCTGACGCAGCGCTTCAGCTTGTGCCCATGCACAGATACTTCGTCTCGAGGTACTCTGCAAGGCCATGGAACGAGCCCTCGCGGCCCAGGCCCGACTGCTTCACCCCACCAAACGGTGCAACGGCGGTGCTGATCAAGCCGGTATTCACTCCCACCATGCCCGCTTCCAGCGCAGCGTGGACGCGCCAAATCCGTCCAACGTCACGTGCGTAGAAGTAGGCGGCAAGTCCGAAGTCGGTGTCGTTGGCCATGCGGATCGCATCGTCCTCGGTTTCGAAGCGCAACAGCGGCGCCACTGGGCCAAACACCTCCTCCTGCGCAATTCGCATTTCCGGCGTGCACCCTACGAGCACTGTGGGCTGGTAGAACGTGCCGCCGAGCGCGTGGCGAGATCCTCCGATCGTGGTTCTCGCGCCGAGTTTCGTAGCGTCGGCCACGAGGTCTTCGACCTTGGCGACCGCATCTTCATCGATCAGAGGACCTTGGGCAACATGGGGATCTGTTCCATGGCCAACCTTCAATGCTTCCACCGCAGCGGTGAGCTTCGAGGCGAAGGCGTCGTAGACGGACGACTGAACGAGCAAACGGTTTGCGCAGACGCAGGTCTGACCGGAGTTGCGGTACTTGGCGGCCATGGCCCCCGCGACCGCGGCATCGAGGTCGGCGTCGTCGAACACGATGAAAGGCGCGTTCCCGCCGAGTTCCAGCGACATTCGCTTCAGCGTCGGCGCGCATTGCGCAGCGAGGATCCTGCCGACCTCGGTCGAACCGGTGAATGTCAGCTTTCGGACCGCCTTGTTCGCGGTCAACTCGCCGCCGATCGTGCGGGGATCGCCCGTCAGAACGCTGAAGACGCCTGGGGGAACATTTGCACGTCGTGCCAGTTCGGCCATAGCCAGGGCCGACAAGGGGGTCTGCTCGGCAGGCTTGACGATGATGGTGCAGCCCGCCGCAAGTGCTGGGGCCACCTTGCGGGTGATCATCGCGGCCGGAAAATTCCACGGGGTGATCGCTGCACACACGCCCACCGGCTCGCGTGTTACCAAAATCTGCTTGTCAGTCCATGGGGAAGGGATGGTCTCGCCATAAGCACGCTTGGCTTCCTCTGCGAACCACTCGATGTATGACGCCGCGTAGGTGATCTCCCCGCGGGCCTCGGCAAGCGGTTTGCCCTGCTCTGCAGTCATCAGTAGCGCGAGATCCTCTGCATGTTCGACCATCAACTCGTACCATCTGCGAAGGACACGCGAGCGCTCCTCGGCCGTTCGCCGACGCCAGGTAGCGAAAGCGGCGGTTGCTGCCTCGATCGCACGACGAGTCTCCACCATGCCCATGCTCGGCACTGTGCCAATGAGCGATCCCGTGGCGGGGTTTCGCACCGACAGAGTGGCACCATTCTCTGCGTGGAGCCAGCGGCCGTCGATGTAGCAAGCTGCTTTCAGGAGCTCGGCATCCTTGAGTACGAGAGAGGTCAAGATTGGATCCTTGTTGGCCATGCGACTGGTCGGCAGTGGGGTCACGTCAGACGAAGCGAAAGGAGATCGTTCCGAGAGGACCGTAATCGGCGTGGATGCTGTCGCCCGCGCCGGCGGTGATCGGACGGGTGAACGAACCCGCTAGCACAACGTCTCCGGCATTCAACTGTTCATCGTGTGGCGCGATCTTGTTAGCCAGCCACGCGACACCTGTCGCTGGATGATTCAGAACCCCCGCCGCCAGGCCGGTTTCCTCAATGACGCCGTTCTTGAACAACATTGCGCCAACCCAACGCAGATCCACCGCGTCAGGGCGCACCGGGCGGCCGCCCAGCATGATGCCGGCGTTGGCGGCGAAATCCGAGATGGTGTCGAAGACCTTGCGCATTCCTTTGTCCTCGCGATCGAACTGCTCGATGCGGGCATCGATGATCTCGAGTGCAGGCGACACGTATTCCGTCGCAGCGAGGACGTCAAAAATGCTGACAAGGGGACCCCTCAAGGGCTTGCCGAGGATGAATGCGAGTTCGACCTCGATGCGGGGTGCGATGAAGCGCGCGATCGGAACATCTGCCCCTTGCGTGAAGAACATGTCGTCCATCAGTGGTGCATAGTCGGGCTCGTCGATCTGGCTCGACTGCTGCATGGCACGCGACGTGAGTCCGATCTTTCGCCCCCTGACGACTCGACCGTCGGCTTCTTCCAGTCTGACCCATTCGCGCTGTATGGCGTATCCGTCCTCGATAGTCATTTCGGGATGTCGACGCGAGAAGTGACGGACCTGTACGCGCCGCTTGCGGGCGTCATAGAGTTCGCGGGCGAGGGTCAGGGTTGTGTCGGTGGGCAGCATATCGGTGAAGTTTTGATGAACGAGTGGTTCGTCTGGGGGCTAACGCCTTGGCGATGGCATCAAGCAATTTCCATCACGGCGATGGTCGCGCTGACCGAGAAGATGGGGATCGGTTGCAGGTGGCGCACTGTGCCGCGACCGCCTGCCGCGGCTGCCAAGGCGATGAAGGTCCGAATCTCGAAGCCCCCCTGGCCCGCTTCCCGATAGATGTCAGCATCGTTGTAGGCGAGCAGTTCCTGCTTGTCGTTGCGGCACCACTTGGCCATGAAGTCGCGATCCCAGGCCTCATTTATCTTCCCGGAATCTGGCGTTGCCGGCCAATGGCTGATTCCACCCGTGGCAACGATCGCGATTCGTTCCGGCACTTTCTCGACCGCGCGGCGCAGCGCCTCGCCAAAGGCCCAGGCGCGGTGCAGAGGTGTCAGTGGTGGCCCCTGGCAGTTGATGTTCACCGGGATGACATCGAGGTCAAATCTTGGCGTCAGGAAATGCAGCGGGACGATCAAGCCGTGGTCAAACTTCCATTCCTCGGCAAACGCGACGTCCACCGTTTGCATCGTCTCCGCGACGATACGCTTGCCCAAATCCGCATTGCCAGGAATCTTGGTTCTCTCGATTCCCAGCCACTTCGGATCCTCGATGGGCCCCTCATATTCATCACCCATGCCGATGGCATACGCAGGCATGTTATTCATGAAGAAGTTGGCGAAGTGCTCGGCGCCGACGAGGAGGACCGCATCGGGACGCGTGGCGCGCATCTCCTCGCCCATCGCATAGAACGCGGTATGGAAGGGGTCGCGCAGCGCCGGATCGGCCAGATGGGCCCGGCCGGTAATCCCTGGCGCATGACTGCATACGCCTGCAAAAACGAGACTCATACGCCAGCCACCCTCTCATCCATCGACGTGGTCATTGCGTAGACGCCTGCCCGGACTGGTCCGTGCGTCGCGACGCCATCGCGCATGGCCTGGATATAGTCGGCCCAGGGCATTCCGAGATATGCCGCGAAGTGCATCAGGAGTTGCCCGTTCGTACCAAGCACGTACATCAGACCCAAGTCGCCGCGTGCGATGGCCCCGCGCTCTTCGTCATTGAGCGGATAGTCATCCAGAAGAGATCGTTGGTCATCGCGAAAACGGCGTTGCACGCCCGGGTCGCTGTTCAGCTGGTAAAGAAACTTTTGCATGCCATACAAGCTCATGTTGCAGCCCTCTCTGTGGTCGCCTCAAGCGCCCCAGTGCGGGATGTGATGGTTTCCCAGCGATACCGCCACATTCTTGGGTTCCAGGAACACCTCATAGCTCCAGGTGCCGCCCTCGCGTCCGGTGCCGCTCGCCTTCATTCCGCCGAAGGGCTGGCGCAGGTCTCGCACGTTCTGACTGTTGACGAAGCACATGCCGGCTTCGATCCCGGCAGCGACGCGATGCGCCCGGCCGATGTTTTCGGTCCAGACGTAGCTGGACAAGCCATACTGGATGTCGTTGCTCTGACGAATCGCATCCGCCTCGTCTGTGAACGGAATCAGGCAGGCGACGGGTCCGAAGATCTCTTCTTGCGCGATCCGCATCTTGTTGTCCACATCCACAAACACGGTCGGGCGAACGAAATTGCCCTTCGCGACCTCCGCGGGCAGAGCCGGCGCGTCGAGGCCGCCGCACAGCAGCGTCGCGCCTTCTTTGCGACCAAGCTCGATGTAGCTGCGCACCTTGGCCAGATGCGCCTGGCTGATCATCGGCCCGATGATGGTCTTCTCGTCGAGCGGATCTCCTACGACAAGGCGTTTGGCTCGCTCGGCGAACTTTGCGGCAAACGCAGCGTAGGACTTCTGCTGGATAAGGATGCGGCTGCCGGCGGTGCAGCGCTCACCGTTGTTGCTGAAGATCATGAAGATCGCGGCGTCCAGCGCGCGGTCCATGTCGGCGTCGTCGAAGATCACGAAGGGACTTTTGCCGCCGAGCTCCATGCTGAACTTCTTGAGGCCCGCCGCCTGCACGATCCGGTTGCCCGTTACGGTAGAGCCCGTGAAAGAGATAGCGGCCACATCCGGGTGGCGGCAGAGAGGCTCGCCGGCATCCTTGCCGAAGCCGTGCACGACGTTCAGGACGCCCGCGGGAATGCCCGCCTCGAGTGCGAGCTCGCCGAGGCGCGCTGCCGTCAATGGAGACAACTCGCTCATCTTTAGGACCACCGTGTTGCCGAAGGCGAGCGCAGGGGCTGTCTTCCAGGTCGCGGTCATGAACGGCACATTCCAGGGGCTGATGAGCGCGCACACGCCGACCGGGTGGTAGAGCGTGTAGTTCAGATGCGTCGGCGTCGGATACGTGTGACCATCCACGCGCGTGCACATCTCGGCGAAGTAGTAGAAATTGTCCGCGGCGCGGGGCACGAGCTGCTTGCCGGTTTGAGCGATGGTCTGTCCGCAGTCCATCGTCTCCGTGCGGGCAAGGTCGGGAACATGCTTGGCGATGAGGTCGCCCAGCTTGCGCATTAGCTTTGCTCTTTCAGTCGCAGGCAAACCAGCCCATTTCGGAAAAGCCGCCTTTGCGGCATCCACGGCGGTGTCGACTTCAAGCTGACCGCCGGCGGCCACTTCTGCAAGGACCTCCTGGGTGGCAGGATTGATCGTTTCGAAGTAGCTGTTGCTTTCGACGGATTTCCCGTCGATCAGGTGCTGAATACGCATGTTGTGGTTCTCCTAGCGTCCGAAGGCGTCGTCGCCCACGATGGTGTTGATGAGGCGGCCGATGCCGTCGATCTCCGTGATGACCTGGTCGCCGACGTCGACATTGACCACGCCGTCGGGCGTGCCTGTGAGGATCACGTCACCCGCACGCAGCGTCATGAAGCCGCTGAGGTGCTCGATCAACGATGGAATGTCATTGATCATGTCGGCAGTGGAACCTTGCTGGGTCACTTTTCCGTTCACGATGGTCCGCAACTGAAGTGCATGGGGATCCGGTACATTGGAGGCTTCGACGAACCACGGTCCGAGGACGGTGCACGTGTCGCGGTTCTTAACTCGGAGATTAGGTCGATACCAGTTCTCGAGGTAGTCGCGAATCGCGTAGTCGTTGCATACGGTGTAGCCCGCAACGTGGTTCATGGCAGCTGCCCGGCTGACGTTCCGAGCCGTCTTGCCGATCACGACAGCCAACTCGCACTCGTAGTGCATGAAGGTCGCTTCCTTTGGTCGGCGGGTCAGCCCACGATGCCCGATCAGCGCGCCGGTCGTCTTCAAGAACGCCAGCGGCTCGTCCTTGGAGGTCACCGTAAGCTCCGTCGACAGTTCCTTCACGTGGTCCGCATAGTTGAGGCCCAGCGCGATCACAGTTCCGACATCGAAGGGCGGCAGCCAGACCACTTGGTCTTCTTCGAGAATTCGACCGTCTTCCAGTTGGATACCGCTCGCGTGCGGTCTGGCTTGGTGCAATGCGCCGGCATAGGCGACGTTGGCGGTTCTCATGCCTTGAACTCCGATTCTTCGATCTCCAGCCGTCCGCTCAGACGGCCGATGGGCTCACATTCGATGACAAATGCCTGCCCCGCACGCGCGCGCGGTGCACGGTGGGCGACCCCAAGCATCAGGATGTCTCCGGGGCGAAGGGTCATGAAGTCGCTGACATCTGCGATGAGTCGAGCCGCGGTCCGGACCATGCCCGACGTGGTCGCGGTGTGGACATGCTCGCCGTCTATGGACACGCGGATCGTGAGCTCGTCCGGATTTATGACCTCTGCGCTCGGCGTGACGCGGGGCCCGACGAGGCAAGATCCATCGAGAACCTTGAATCGGAGCGATGGGCGATAGAAGCTGTCGTGCGGTGCGCTGAGGTCTGCGACGAGCGTATAGCCGGCAATGTGGCTCATGGCGTCACGCTCGTCGACACCGCTCGCCGTCCGCCCGATCACGAGTCCCAACGATGCACCGATCTCCAGGTCGGCGTGCGCCTTTGGCACAGGAACCGAAGATTCCGAAGGCGCAAGCGTATTGCGCGGCTTGACGTAGAGCACTGGGCCCTTGGGCGGCGCCTTGTAGGGATTCTCCCTCACCGATGTACCGAGTGCCGCCAGAGCAGCCGCATGGTTCAACAGCGTGCCAACGACGATGCCGGAGAGGCGATAGGGGGCCACGTCGAATTCGATAGGGAATCCAACGGTCGTAGATGCTTGCATGGTCTGTCTATATATCGAGGACAAGTTGGCGCGTTCTCGATCGGGAACAACAGGGAGTGAACTGATCGTTTAGGGCTTGCTCCTCAGGTGTCATGAATAGATCCTTGTGATCGGGAACGCCCTCGAGGACGCGCGTGAGACAGGTGCCGCATACGCCCTGCTCACATGACGTGGGTACCTCAATGCCGGCGGCAGCCAGCGCCTGGACGACCGTCTGGTCCTGCGCCACCACCACGATTCGACCCGAGCTCGCGAGCTTCACCTCGAAGCTCTCGTCGGAGTCGCTGGGGGCAACGTCAGACGCAAAGAACTCATAGTGCAGTTGATCGGCCGACCAGCCGGCGCTTCTCGCCGTGGCCAGGGTTGCATCCATGAATCCCTTGGGGCCGCACACGTACAGATGCGTGCCGGGTTGAGGCTTGGCCAGGACGGAAGGAAGATCAATGCGTTGCGATGCTTCCTCGTCGTCGAAGTGGAACTGGACTTTCGCAGCGAATGAAGACGAGGCAATGCGATCTTGAAATGGAGTCCGTGAACGCGATCGCGTGCAGTAATGCATCTCGAACTCGGCACCGATGCTTGCCAGGCGTTCGGCCATGCAGAGAATTGGGGTGACGCCGATACCGCCGGCCATGAGCAAGCTGCGCGTGGCTGCGTGGGCGAGCGCAAAGTGGTTCTTCGGTTCGCTGATCTCCATCAAGTCGCCGACTTGAATCTTCTCGTGCATTGCGACCGAGCCGCCGCGAGACTCGGCGTCACGCAGCACACCGATCAGATAGCGATGACTTTCTGCGGGATCGTTGCACAGGGAATACTGGCGAACGATGTCGCCGGCAACGTGAACGTCGATATGTGAGCCGGCAGAGAAGCGCGGGAGCGATTTACCTTCCGGGTCAACCAATTCGAAAGTGGCGATGTCGGTGGCGGCTGCTTGCTTCGCCGCTACACGCACTCGCAGGGTTGCGCTGGTCATTTTGTCTCCTGGGCCAAGTACATGCCCGACTGTTGGCACAAGGTTACGGTCGGAGTTACTATTACTCAACCACATAGGAGACATAACTAACATGAAGGACACTCATCAGATTGTCGGGAAGCTTGACCTCAACCTGTTGATCGTTTTCGATGCACTGCTCCGTGAACTCAGCGTGACCCGCGCCGGCAAGACGCTGGGCCTGACGCAGAGCGCGGTGAGCCACTCCCTGACGCGTCTTCGCACGTATTTTGACGATCCCCTGTTCGTCAAATCCGGCCGCGGCATCGTTCCGACGGCGAAGGCCGAGGGGCTTTCACCCGTGATCCTCGATGTGATGGGAACGATTCGTGATCAGGTGCTTTCCGAGTCGAAGTTCGACCCGCTGCATGTAAAGCGGACGTTCAATTTTTGCTTGAGCGACATGGGCGAGCTGGTGTTTCTCCCCACGCTTGTCTCCATGCTGAAGAAGGTCGCGCCACAGTGCCGAATCAATACCCTGCAGGTCCTGCCGGAACAGCTTACGTCTGTGCTTGGCTCGGGCGAGGGTGACCTTGCGCTTGGTTCAGTCCTCAACGCCGCGGAAGGTCTCTATCAGGAGGACCTGTTCTCCCACACTTTCGTCTGCATCGTGAGCGTGAAAAACAAGACGGTGGGCAAGACGATCTCTCAAGAGGAATACAGCGCCATGCCGCACGTAGCGGTGACGCTGACCGGACAACCGACGACGCCGTATGACCGGGCAGTGGAGGATGCCGGGATCAAGCGAGAGCTGCGAATCCTTACACCGCATTTCCTTGTGATCCCTTTGCTGCTGGACCAGCACCCTGAGTTCATTGCGACGGTTCCGAGGGAGCTCGGATCGGTCTTCTCACACCACGGCGTGGTCAGGATGGTCGAGCCGCCGGTCTCGCTGCCGACATTCATGCTCAAGCAGTACTGGCACCCGCGCTTCCATCACGACCGCGCAAATCGTTGGCTTCGCGAGTTGACCCGCAGAACGTTCCATCAACTGCCGGTGCCGCACGGGCGCCGATGAGACGCCCACAAGGACTTGGGAGGCGCCGCGACGCTGGCAGATGGGCCCATTTCGCGGCGTCCTCTTGGCACGTGGCTAGCCTGCTAGACCGAGATAGCTGGATATGACAGTCGGGTCCTCGAGAAGCGCTTGGGCAGGTCCCTCCTTGGCCAGCCGCCCGTTCTCGAGGACATATCCGTACGAGGCGCACTGGAGTGCGGCGCGGGCGTTCTGCTCGACGAGCAGGATGCCAACCCCTCGATTCTTGAGGTTGGTGATGATAGTGAAGATCTCTCTGACCACCAGCGGCGCAAGGCCCAGGCTCGGCTCGTCCAGCATGAGAACGGATGGCTTTGCCATCAGAGCTCTTCCGATCGCCAGCATTTGTCGTTCGCCTCCTGACAATGTCCCGGCCAACTGGTCTCGTCGTTCAAGAAGCCGAGGAAACAACCCGTAGACCTCGTCGAGAGTGTGCTTCCACGTCCGGTCTCGGCTGCGGTGCCGGAGGTAGGCGCCCAAAATCAGATTGTCCGAAATGCTCATGTTCGAGAACAGTTCTCGCTTCTCGGGCACCAGGCAGAGGGATCGTCCGACACGCTCCTCCACTGGCCCGGTCATCACGGTCCCGGCCATGCGCGTCGTTCCGCTGACGGTATCCAGAACGCCCATGATCGAGTTGAGGAGAGTGGTCTTTCCTGCTCCGTTGGGACCGATAACTGTCACGATCTGGCCGGCATCAACCCTGAGGGTGACGGACTGCAGCGCCTCGACCTTTCCATACCGGGCGCCCAACGCATCGACTTCAAGCAAGGCCTCGTTGGATTTGTGCACGCTCGTCATACCGCCGCTCCCAGATATGCCTCGATCACGGCAGGATTGGTTCGGATCGCTTCCGGCGTGCCTTGCGCAATGAGGGTTCCAAACTCCATCACGATGATTCGGTCGGCCAGGCCCATCACGAAGTCCATGTCGTGCTCCACGAGCAGGACTGTGACACCCTCTTGGCGCAACTGCCGCAGCAGAACTGCCAGGGCCTGCTTCTCGAGGTGCCGAAGGCCCGCTGCAGGTTCGTCCAGGAGCAACAGGACAGGATCGCAGCACAGCGCCCGTGCGATCTCGACGATGCGCTGCTGTCCCAAGGCCAGGCTGGCGGCCTCAAGATGAGCGAAGGGACCCAGACCGACACGCTCGATCTGGCGCAACGCCTCGGCTCGCAGCCCTGCTTCCTCCGCACCGTTCAGCTTTAGGACGCTCCTCAGCGTACCCGCCTGTCCGCGTGTATATGCACCAATCAGCACGCTGTCCAGGACCGTCATGCCGGGAAGCAGGCGAACGTGCTGGAATGTTCTAGCCATTCCCCGCCGCGCGACCGCCCGTGCGCCGAGGTGTTGGACGGGGGCAGGCGCTTCGTCCGTGGCCGCGAAGGTGATCTCCCCAGATGTCAAGTCGAGCACGCGCGAGATGAGGTTGAACGACGTGCTCTTGCCCGCACCATTGGGCCCGATCAGCGCCACGACTTCTCCCGCCATGACCTGGAAGCTGAGATCGTTGACCGCCACCAGACCACCGAATGCACGCCGGACCTTGTTCAGTTCGAGCAACAGGCTGCCCCGCGCAGGCATGGCGCGGTGGGGGAGCTTAGGCTGAGGCAATGCCACGGGCAACTCGATCGGCTGCGAAGCCGCGTATCTTGCGAGCACGCTGCGGAATGGTCTGGTCAGTAGCGGCCAGATCCCTTGCGGCGCGCGGTGCAGGAGCACGATAAGAAGCGCGCCGAACACGACGATCTCGGCATTGCCGGCTTGTCCGAGCAGCTTTGGAAGTGCACGCTGCAAGACATCCTTCAATTCCGTAAGCGCAATCGCGCCCGCGATCGCCCCCCAGACGTAGCCCGCGCCACCGATCACTGCCATGAAGAGAAACTCGATGCCGGCGTTCAAGTTGAATGGAGTGGGGTTTACGCCTCGTTGCTGAAGGGCGTAGAGCCAACCGGCGACCGCAGCGAACATCGAGGCGGTGAGGAACGCCACCATCTTGTAGCGAGCTGTGTTGATGCCGCATGACTCCGCCATGACGACGCCGCCGTTCAAAGAGCGCAACGCGCGTCCGGGCCGAGAATCGAGGAGGTTCAGAGTGGCGGCGATGGCAAGAGCAAGGAAGATCCAGATCAGGAAGAACATGGATCGCGAACTCTCGAACACGAACCCGAACGCTGCGATTGTCGGCATGCCGATGATGCCGTCCGATCTGCCCAGGGCCTCGATGTTGCCAAAGAGATAGTAGAGCGACAGCGCCCAAGCGATGGTTGCGAGTGGGAGATAGTGTCCGGACAGGCGAAGCGTGATCGCGCCGATCAGGGCGGCCGCACTCATCGTCACGGCAATAGCCGCGAGCAATGAAAGCCAAGGAGAGACCTGCCAATGGACCGTCAGAATCGCGGAGGTGTAGGCGCCGATTCCGACGAAGGCTGCCTGACCGAAGGATGTGAGGCCGGCGACTCCAGTCAGCAGGGTAAGGCCGAGAGTGGCCAGTGCAGCGATGCCGATGTAATTGGCCTGAGTGAACCAGAAGCTTTGCAGTGGCAATACACCCCAGAGCAGAATGGCAGCAGCGAAGATCAGAATGCCGGCATGCTTGCCCAGCGAAAGGACCGAGCGCCGTTGCACCGTGTAGATGGTGCTCATGCTTCCTCCTCGATGTGACCGCTTAGCGATCGCCACAGCAAAACCGGAACGATGAGGGTGAATACGATCACCTCCTTGTATTCGCTTGCCACGAACGAGCCCCATGCTTCGACCAAGCCGACGAAGACCGCACCGGCCGCCGCGAGCGGGTAGCTCGCCAACGCCCCCACGATCGCGCCGACGAAGCCCTTCAGGCCGATGAGAAAGCCGGAGTCGTAGTAGATCGTCGTAAGCGGTGCAATCAGCGTTCCGGAAAGGGCGCCGATCCCGGCGGCCAAGGCAAATGCCGTCTTCCCAGACTGCGTCGGACTAATACCCACGAGACGCGATCCAAGGCGATTAAATGCCGCAGCACGAAGAGCCTTGCCTTGCATGGTGAAGCTAAAGAACACCCACAACAGCCCAATCAAAAGGGCGCATACGGCCATCGCGAGCAAACTTTGGGCCGAGACCGTCAGGGTGCCGAGCTGCCAGCGTGCGTCCAGGAGGGGCGTTGTGCGAACTCCTTCGGGTCCGAACATCTGCAGGCCAAGGCCGAGCAGGCAGAAATGAATGGCGACGGCGACGATAAGCAACGTTAGAACGGATGCGTTGGCAATCGGAGCGACCGCGAGCCGATATATCCACGGACCCATCGGTGTCACGATCGCGAGCGTCAACGCCATCTGAACGACAGTCGGTGCTTTCGCCCAAGGAACGCTTGACGCGACGATCAGAAGAACGACCGGAAGCCCGACCGTCATGGCACAACGGGAGGCGAACTGCTTCCAGCGCCGATTGACCGGCGCACTTCGCAGCAACTCGAAGGCGTCAAGTGCGAAGACTGAGAGGCCGAGGCCTATGAGCAACAGTGTGGTTGCCGGGACAGCGCCCGTTTGAAGCGCCGCGAGGGTGAAGGCACCGAACGCAACGAATTCACCCTGCGGAATCAGGATCACGCGTGTGACTGAGAAGACCAGTACGACTGCCAGTGCAAGCAGCGCATACACGGCGCCGCTGGTGAGGCCATCCTGGATCAGGACGAGAGCAATGGAGGTATCCATGTCAGACCGCGCCCGCTGCCGCAACGTCGTAGCGTGGAGAGCCCGATGGAGCAGATGGCCTGCACGGCCAGAACCGGAGCTTGCGGTCGAAGCGCGATCGGTGGGCGCTTCGCTCGGCCGGCAATGAGCCGGCTCTGGCCGACTCGCTTGATGATTTCATCATTATGTCTCCTAGGTTGACCGATTTCTGCCGGCCTGTGGCCTAGCTTAGGAGCGGAGTTGATATGGATCAACGGCATGGAACACATGTTGAAGATGAGCGCGGCGCATGTGACGAGGCCGCCTTCTTCTGCTTGAGGCATTTGCGACGGACGACAAGACGGCATGCGTCCTTGACGGACGTGGATCGGGATCCGAGACTGAAATGAGCGTCTTCAAGCAAGTGCGGGCGTTGCGCACGTTGAAGCCGAACTGATTCCTGACCGTTGCAAGCTATGTTTCGGTCCCTAGCGTTCAGCAAGCCGCCAAGGCCTCGCCCTGTTGCCCGCGCGCTGCCCAATCTGTTCACGCAGAAACGAACAGCCCTGAATCCTTCATTCGCATGCGATAGGGGCCCGGGGCATCCCGAGAAGCGTCCAGTACGTCCTGGTCAAACATCCATCTTGATCCCGGCCTTGGCTGCAACGGCGCGGTAGCGGGGAATCTCTTCCGAGACCAGCCGGTCGAAGTCTAGTGCCTGAATGCCGCGGACATCGAGCCCGAACTGCCGCAGATCCTTGATCTGGTCCGGAAGAGCCATCGCCTCACGCAACGCACTTTTGACGCGTGAGATCGCGTTTGAAGGCGCATCCCTGCGCGTGACCAGTGCGACCCATGTCACGAAGTTGAATCCTGGAACCGCTGATTCGGCGATCGTGGGCACCTCGGGCAGGCTCTCATCCCGCGTCGATGACGTTACTGCGAGACATCGGATCGTTCCGGAGCGCAGCTGGGGAAGCGCCGCGGCGATAGTGTCGAATGCGACGCCGACCTGACCTCCGAGTAGTGCTTGCATGGCGGGTGCACTTCCGCGATATGGGACATGAAGCATGTCCACTTTTGCATCGTGTTTGAAAAGCTCGCCAGCGAAATGGGAAACGCTACCTTGACCGAAAGAGGCATACGCGAGTTCACCTGGACGTCGCGCCGCTTCGGTCACCAGGTCGCTCATGGACCGAATGGAAGAACTCGACTTGACCAAGATCGCGAGCGGCGAAGTCCCCAGAATGCCCAGGCCAGCAAAGCTGGACGCAGGGTCATAGGGCAGCGACGCGCGCAGCGCCGGATTGATGGTGAAGACGCTGTTCGAACTGAGAAGAAGCGTTTGCCCGTCTGGGGGGGCCTGAAGAAGCGCGGAGGTTCCAATGAGCCCTGCAGCTCCGCCTCTGTTGTCGATGACTACGGGTGCGCCTAGTTTGTCGCCAAGATGACGCCCGACTGAGCGGGCGATCATGTCCGTGCCGCCCCCGGCAGGGAACGGAACAACCATGGTGTAAGGCTTGGCTTGGGCATTTGCGAACCTGGCAAGTGCCGAAGATGCGACCGCTACCAGGACTTGACGCCGAGAAGCCGCGGCGAAGGGCAGTGCGGATACGTCTAGCCTATTCATCGCGTGTGCCAGCTTTGCGCGCGGCGCTCAGTGCCATCTGTAGTAGAGCCAATGAGCCGATCTGGTTGGCAAGGAGCAGAACGAGACGTGCGTTCATTGCGTGGCTTTGCTCGGTGCTCAAACCACGATGCGCGTCGATCAGCGCTTCGTAGAATTCGTCGGGGGACTCAAGATTCAGTTCGGAGGTCAGTTTCATCTTTGGAGGCTTCAGGGATGGACTGCCAGCGCGCGGAGCATCGCTTCCTGGACTGCTCTCGCGTCAGGCGAACGCCAGCGAGCGCATACATGTTGATCTGGGCGTAACAAATAGGCGGTGTTAGGCTCCCCGTCGAAGCGTCGTGAGAGGTGACCTTCAGCATCTTGCAGTGTCAGGACACCGTCAAAATGCCGGGTCCCAACTAACAGGACCAGCAAAGGGGCAAGTCCCTCCGAAGTCGCCTGCACCTCACGGATCAACTTCGACGCGTCCGGCCCATCGAACAGAAGAAGGGTGAACGAGGTGGAGGCAAGCTGCCGCAAGAACCAGGTGTGGCGCCCGTTTAAGAGGACTGGCGCATCTGCGGCCGCTGCTCCCGGCCGCATGACCGGAGGAAAAGCATCACCATCCGTGGTGTTAAGTTCGGACTTGTCGACGATGCAGGGGACGGAGAGCCGTCCGCTATTGACGAGGCGCCTTGCAAAGGCATGATCGCGCGCAAGCAATAGTGTGGAGTCGCGAAACAATCGACTGATCTCGCTCTTCGGCGTGATGAAATCCGTCGCGCGCGTGGAGTTGGATATGTTCTCATCGGCTGCTTGGACGCGTTCGGTGTCATAGCTGCCAAGTATCTCGGGCGACGCCTTGCCGTGCAGGACGTACGCCAGCTTCCACGCCAGGTTCTCAGCGTCCTGGACTCCGGAATTGGCGCCTCGCGCCCCAAAGGGCGAAACGCCGTGCGCTGAATCGCCCGCGAAGAATACCCGTCCTTGGCGGAATCGTTCCATGCGCATGCAGGAGAATGTGTAGACGCTCGCCCATTCAAGTTCGAAGTCGGCATCCTTCATGGCCGTGTGTGCCAAGAGGGCACGCACTCGCGGCAGAATGTTCTCCGGACGCTTCTCGATCTCGGGATCTGCGTCCCATCCCAACTGAAAGTCAATTCGCCAGACGTCGTCGGGCTGCTTGTGAAGCAGCACACTCTGATTAGGATGAAAGGGGGGATCGAACCAGAACCACCGCTCGGCCGGGAAATCGGCCTTCATCTTCACATCGGCGATGAGGAATCGGTCTTTGAAGGTTTGGCCATGACTTTCTTGGCCGCACAATCGGCGCATCGTTGACCGCGAGCCGTCGCACGCGGCAACGTACATCGCTTCAAGAGCGTAGCTTCCGTCCGGGGTTTCTACAGTGAGTTCAACGTGATCATCGTACTGCACAAGCCCTGTGACAGCGCTCTTCCAGCGCAGGTCAATCAGCGGCAGTTCGTGTGCTCGCTCAGCTAGGAAGCCTTCCACGTAGTATTGCTGCAAATTAATGAAGGCAGGTCGCTCATGTCCTGTTTCTGGCAGCAGGTCAAATCGATAGACCATCTCGTCTTGGAGGAACACTTTCCCGACGCTCCAGGAAACACCCTTATCGACCATGCGGTCGCCACACCCGAGGCGATCAAAAATCTCCAAGGTCCTCTTTGCGAAACAGATCGCTCGCGAGCCCGTGGAAAGCCTGTCATCGTTGTCGAGAAGGACGACGGCCACGCCTTGCTGCGCCAAGTCAATTGCGAGCGAGAGGCCGATCGGGCCGGCACCGACCACTACCACGGGATAGCGCACGGGCAGAGGTGCGTCGTGGTCGGCGCTCCGACGGTAGGCGAAGACGGTGTTTTGGTAGTCGGTGGTGGTCATGGAGATGTCTCTGCTGATTCAGCCCTCAAGCGCGGCCCACATTTCGCGGTCGCGTTCGGCGGTCCAAATGCGCGGATCTCGGTGCTGCGTAACTTCGTCGAAGGCACGCGTCACGTCGAAGGGGAGGCAGTGATCGAAGATGACCCAGTGCCCGTACTTGGGCTTAAGCGCCGCGTAGGCATCCTTGTAGATCGCGTTCAAGTCCTTGCCCGCTGCCACGCCGACCCTTACCGCGTTGTGCAAGTCAGAGATGAAGCTCCGCGTGCCGGCCAAGCCCTGCATCACTTGATCGGGCGTGGTGAGGGCCGCGCCGCGTCCGGGAACCAGCGCGACCGGCTTCAGGGCGGAGATGTTGTCTAGCGTGTGCGGCCAGTCTTCAAAGTAGGCGTCGCCTGCGTACGGGGTGGCATCAAACTCCACCAAGTCGCCTGAGAAGAGGATTTTCTGTTGCGGCAGCCAGGCAACCGTGTCGCCCTTGGTGTGGCCGCGTCCCAGTTGGATAAGCTGCACTTCCAGCTTGCCTAGCCAGATCGACATCCTTCCCTCAAATGTCATGGTGGGCCAAGTGAGGCCTGCGGGAACGGATTCGACAGACTGGAACAATCGAGGGAAGCGACCGATCTCGCTCGCCTTGTCCTGCTCACCACGTTCTACGATCAAGTCATAGGTGTCGCGGCTCGCGACGATGTGCTCAGGCTTGTAACCCGAAGCGCCCAGCACGCGCACTGCGTGGTAGTGACTGAGGACCACGTACTTGATGGGCTTGTCGGTCACCTCGCGGATTCGGCGGATCACGTCTTGCGCCATCACCGGGGTGGCCTGAGTGTCAATGACCATTACCGCGTCGTCGCCAATGATGATGCCAGTGTTGGGGTCGCCCTCGGCCGTGTAGGCGTACGCGTTATCCGAAAGTTTGGTGAAGCTGACCGGCTTCTCTTCGAGGTCAGCGTGGGAGGCGAAAACTTTGTTCATGATCGTGTGTAGATGTTCATTGGGACTGCTGGGATTCGAAAACGGCTAGACGGCGTGTGTTGCGTGCGGAGTTCCGCCTTGAGGCTGTAGCGGTGGCGGTCGTAAGAAAGGGGACTCGTCGCTAGAAGGGGGCAGGTGATCCAGTTCAGCGGGCGAAGTCCCATTGAAGGAGGAGCGCCTGCCTACGACATGCTCGCGGTCGAATTTGTGTACTTGTTCTTATGGACCTATTCATAGATCCAACACCAACTCTTCGTCTAGCGCGCGAGAGACGCAAAGGATGATGGTCTTGTTCGCCTTGCGTTCCTCGTCACTCAATACGAAGTCGCGATGATCGGCCTCGCCGGCCAATAACGGGGTCTCACATGTGCGGCATAGGCCTTCGCGGCACGAGAAGGGCAACTCAATCCCGTGGTCTTCGAGCGTCTGAAGGATCGAGCAGCCAGTTGGCACCGTCAGGGTGGTTCCTTGGCGGCTCAGCTTCACTCGGAACGAACCGTCCGCAGCTGCGTTGGTTGGAGCGCCATCGGCTGTGAATCTCTCGAAATGCACGGAGCTTGAAGGACGGTCTGCGGCTGCGAGTCCCACTGCTTCCATCAACGAGGCGGGACCGCAACAATAGATGTGCGCCGCATGCGGGACTGAGTGCAGGAAGTGGGCAAGGTCAGCAGGGCCTGCCTGCTCCTCGTCGACGTGCAAGTGCACTCGGTCGAAGTGCGGCGCCAGGCGCCAAAGATAGGCTGCCCGAGAGCGCGTTCGTGTGCAGTAAAGAAGCCGCCAGCGCTGACCGGCGGACTTGCATTCTTCGATCATGCTCATGATCGGTGTGATGCCGATGCCCCCAGCGATGAAGACATGCTCCTCTGCTTGGGGGTGGAGCCCGAACAGGGACCGCGGCGGACTGATCTGTAGCTCGTCACCCGCGCGAAGACGTTCGTGCACGTGCCTTGACCCGCCACGGGAATCGAGCGCCAAGCCTACCCCGAGGCGGTAGCTCTCTGGTTCGTGGGGACCATTGGTGATGGAGTACTGTCGGCATAGGCCCCCTGGTAGATGCACATCTACATGGGCGCCTGCAGTGAAGGGGGGAAGAGGGCCGCCCGCGGCGGCGCGCAGTTCGATGCCCAGCACCCCGTCTGCCTCGTGAGTGAGGCCTGTGACAACGACATTGAGCATGATCAGGAGGGCTGGCGATGCAGTGTGATGGGCTGTACGGTGCCCCCTGATGCAGCGGCTTCGGCGGCCTCCTGCTCGAGGCGACGCGCCACGACCCACCGGAACTGCGACAGAGCCGAATCCATGGCGAAGGGCAACATCTTGAACTCAGGGTCCAGCGCGAGATTCTTCTGTTGGCCCGTGATGATTGCTCTGTCCTCCTCGAAGGCAGTCACGACATTCTGGTGTATTGACTTCGTCACTTCCGGCTTGTCGATGGCGAAGTTGTGGGGATGCGAGAAGAAGTAGTGCGTAGAGTTTTCGGTTTCGGGCGTAATCGCTTGGCACCCCCGAAACTCGACTGCATCGATTCGGCGACCTTCCGGCGCGCCAGTGCCGGCGGGCGCGTTACCTGAGTCCATGAGGAGGACGGCGGGGATCGTGAAGTTGTAGATGTTCCAGCGGTCTACTTTTCCTGTCCAATCCTTCACGGCTTTCACGAACGGAGGCGGTTCGGTATTCAACGCCCAGCGCGTAATCCGGACACCGTTCTCAAGCCGCTCGACCTTGGGAGGATGCTCGGCGTAGTCCACCCCGCCACCGAGAGTAGTTGGATGTACGAACGGGAGATGCGAGAAATCCAGTAGGTTGTCGCAGATGAGGAGATAGTTGACGTCGTAATGGATGTAGCCATCCAGTCCTCGCCAGTCTGGATGGTCAAGCCACGGCGTCTCAGGAATCAGCTCAGGATCAGCCTTTGAAGGGTCGCCCATCCATATCCAGACCCACCGGTGCTGCTGGACGACAGGAAAAGTCCGAACCTTGGCCTGGGGGGGGATTCGAGCCTGCGCGGGCGCTTCGATGCATTGGCCGCTCGAATCGAATTTAAGACCGTGGTACATGCAACGAACGCAATCGCCCTCGCGCTTGCCCACAGAGAGCGGTGCTCCTCGATGGCAACAACGATCTTCCATGGCAACCAGTTTGCCATCGGAGGTACGGTACATGAGGATAGGGACGCCGATGATCGTGCGTGCAAATAGCCCGTCCGTCTGGACTTCGTTGTCCCATGCCGCGACGTACCAGGTGTTCTTTATAAACATTGCTTGTCTCCTGTGAAGCCCGGCTTGCGCGCGGGCGAGCAATAACGATACGATCAGACTCGCAATGAGTCAATCTCATGGCGCTCATATCAAGAATGAACAGTGTTCATTTATCACGCACCCGAACTTTAAGTGCCTCTATGCCGACAAACGATGCCCGTCTCAAGCACCTGGACCTCAATCTCCTGACGATCTTTGACGCGCTGTTGCGCGAGCAGAGCGTCACACGCGCGGCCGAGGGAGTGGGAGTCACTCAAAGCGCCATCAGTCACGCCTTGAACAGGCTGCGGGAATTTTTCGACGACCCGTTGTTTGTGAAGGCACCCGAGGGCATGGTTCCTACCCGAAAGGCAGAAGCGTTGAAACCCGCCGTTGTAGACGTTGTCGCGGCCATCAGGCAGCGCATCCTGTCTGAGGCGGCATTCGATCCGACCACCTCGCGCAGAACGTTTACGCTTTGCATGACGGACATGGGCGAGCTCGTATTCCTGCCCCCGTTGCTCAACCAATTCCGAGTTCTCGCTCCAAACTGTCGCGTTCGAACTTTGCAGGTTCCATCGGAGCAGATTGAAGGACTGCTTTCCTCCGGAGAGGCAGATCTCGCCCTCGGCTCGATCCGAACCGCGCCCGAAGGACTGTATCGGCAGCTTTTGTTCATGCACTCGTTGGTGACGATCGTGAGTGCCCGCAACAGAAGCGTTGGGCAGCGGCTGACGATGGAGCAATTCGAGCAGATGCCGCATGTGGTCGTATCGCTCGCCGGGAGGCCCGGCGATCCCTACGACAGCGCGCTTGAGGAGCAGGGCATCAAGCGAACGATATTCCTGGCGACGCCTCACTTTTTGACCGTGCCGTTGCTGTTGGAGCAGGAGCCCGACCTGATCGCCACCGTTCCCCTCGAACTGGCTAACGTCTTTCAACGCTACGGCACTGTGCGAGTCGTTCAGGCACCCGTGGAGTTGGCGCCCTACGCTCTTAATCAGCATTGGCATCCTCGCTTTCACCACGATCCTGCAGTAGTCTGGATTCGGGAGCTGGTGAAGCGAACTTTTGAAGACTACCCCGACCACCGGCGCAAACGATGAATCTCGAAAATCTCGCCGCAGTGCGCCGCTGCCTGTCACGGCCGCATGGGAATTACAGCGAGCGAGGAGGTCGCGTTCGCGATGAGGCGCGAGCGCTCGGCGTCAAAAAGCCGGGCCTCTGCGAAGGCAATCTGCCGTCCCACCCTGTCGACTCGCGCGACGGCGAAAAAATGACCCTGCTGGCCCGCGCTCTGCATGTTCACGGTCAGGCTGATGGTCGAGCATGTGTGGCCCGGTTTCAGTTGGGCCAGCACTGCCATAGCCATCGCCAAGTCCAGCATGTTGGCCAAGGTTCCCCCGCCCACCACGCCATTGCCCTGAGTGGAGCCTTGCGGAGCAGTGAATCTGAAGACGAGTTCGCCACGTTCACTTTCTACCAGCAGGGCCGACATACTGGCCAGTGCGGGATTGATGTCCAGCGGAACGTTCCTACCTCCCGCTGCCGTCGCGTCTGCCATGAAGGCACGGGTGGGATTGTCTAAAGCCAAATTGGGTTCCGACATCGCGCTGCAATCCTGACTTAACCCAACAGCGTTGTGCGGGCGTTGTCGGGCGTGGCGACTTGGTACCCGAGGTCTTCGATGATCCGAGCGGCCTTGGCAACGAGTTCCGCGTTGTCGCGAGCGAGCTTTCCCGGAGATACGTACAGGTTGTCCTCGAGGCCCACCCGTACGTGGCCGCCGAGGATGGAAGCCAGCGCGACCATCGGAAACTGGTCTGGGCCGACGCCAAAGGCGCTCCAATGAGCGCTTGGCGGTAGCAGCCGCTGCATTTCGGCCAAGACCGTTGGCGTGGCAGGTGCGCCCCATGGGACAGACATGCACAGCTGGAAGTAGGCGCTCTTCGGAATAGCGCCGGTGGCGATGAGGTGACTTGCCAGACGGGCATGGCCGAAGTCGAACACCTCTAGCTCCATGGTGACACCGGATGCGTGAATCTCCGCCGCCATTTCGCGCAGGTGGTTGGCTGGATTGACGAAAACCGCATCGCCAAAGCTCATGGTGGCGACGTCCAAACTGCAGATGTCCGGCTTGAGGCTGACGACGTGTGCAACCCGTTCGCTCGGCGTCATCAATTCGGCGTTGGGGATCGGCTCCACTCGAAACGGTGCATCGGTGGGTACCGTCAGCATCGTTCCTGGCCCGGTCGTAAGGTTGATCAGTACATCGCAGCGGGAGGCGCGAATGCGCTGGACAACTTCCTCGTAGTAGCCGAACTTGGTGGATGCCTTCCCGGTCGCTGGATCTCTCACGTGGATGTGGACGATGGACGCACCGGCGTTGGCGGCGTCGATGGCCTGGGCCGCAATTTCCTGAGGCGACGCGGGAACTGCGGGATTCTTCGCCCGCGTGTCCGCGGCACCGGTCAAGGCGCAGGAGATGATGACGGGAAGACGCTTGCTCATGTGATGACTGCCAGGGGTTGAGAAGTGGGTGGGCCAGAGCAGTAGAGGACTGCGCGTACCCGGTATATGTGATACGAGTCGTATCGAATAAACTATAAGGCGCTTCTGCACGCAAGTCAATTGCTGAAGCCTGTCAATCTCTCTTCCTCATCATAGGGTAAACACCGAACCAAACGCGTAGAAACGAGACGTACAGTATCGCAATTGTCCACCCCTAGGAGTCGAAGTGAAACTCGGAAGATTTGTGTTGCAGGGGCTCGATGGCCCGGTTCAACGTATCTGTTTGGTGCAGCCAGAGCAATCTCGCGTGATCGACCTGCGCGCTGCGGAGGTCCTGAGGCAGCAGTCGCGCGGAGCGAGTCGCGAAGCCGCGCTGCGGTACGCTTCAGCCGTTTTCCCCCAAAGCATGTCCGCGGCGATTGCTCTTGGAGAGGAATTCCTGGAGACGGCCCACGAAGCTGCAACCCGGCACGGGGACGATGCCTCGACGCCAATGGAAGGTCTGCAGTGGGCTGCCGCTTGCGATCCCTCCGTCGTGCGCGACGGTCTGACCTTTGTGAAGCACATTCGGCAGTTTCATGAGCGTATGAAGCTGACGCCTGCGCCGGCGTTGCTGCAGGTGCCTGGGTACTTCAAGGGCTCACCATGGACGGTGATCGGCCACGAAGCCGAGGTGCCGTGGCCGGCTCGTGCCGAGAACATGGACTACGAACTGGAGATTGGGTGGGTCATGGGCCGTACCGCCCACAACATCACCCCCGACACCGCACGCTCGCATCTGTTCGGCGTAACGATCTTCAATGACTTCTCGGCGCGCGACCTGCAGGCAAACGAGTTCGCGATCGGGATGGGCCCTACCAAGAGCAAGGACTTTGCTTATGGCATCGGCCCGTGGATCACGACGATCGATGAATTCCCTGACCTCAACCGCATCCGGATGTCCGTTCGAGTGAATGGCGAGACGTGGGGCGAGGGTGACAGCTCGGAAATGCTCTGGAGCGTCGAGGAACTGATCGCGTACGTGTCGCTGGGTGACCATGTGCAGCCGGGCGATGTGATCGGTTCTGGGACGATGGGAAATGGCTCGGCGCTCGAGCTCGGCCGCAGCCTCAACCCCGGCGACGTCGTTGAACTGGAGGTCGCAGGCGTGGGCGTGCTACGCAATCGCATGGGCACTCGCGAGCAAGACACCTGGTGGCCGACCCCGCGCAAGCCCTTCATGTAAGTAGCTCGTGATGACGTTCTCCCTCGGGACCTTTTCGAGCGCTGGTGGCGAGCGCTTTGCCGCCATGTGCATCGACAATCGCGTGCTCCCCTTGCGTGCGCTGCACGAGGCGGCAGTCGGCTGCGGAGCCGAATGGTCTGCGAACGCTTCAGTTCTGGAACTGCTCCAGGACTGGGACCGCAACTTGGTTGCGCTGCGCGCGCTGAGGAAGGGCGTCCCCGCCCAGGATCCATGCGAACTGCCCATATCGGAGCTGCGGGTTCATCCCCCTGTGGATTTGCCGCGGCAGGTTCTTTGCACTGGCGCTAACTACCGCAAGCACGTTGTCGACCTCACGCTGGACATGGGGGTAGGACCGCAAGGGCTCGAGGGACCGGCGCTGCGCAAGTGGGCGGAAGACATGATGGACGAACGGGCGGCGCACGGGGAACCATACGTCTTCCCGAAGTTGCCTTCGGCCATTACGGGAGCCTTCGATCCCGTGGTGCTTCCTGCGACCACCCTCAAGCCCGATTGGGAACTGGAGCTCGCCGTCATCATTGGCCGTCCGGCGCGCCACGTCCCCCGCGAGCGCGCGCTGGACTACGTCGCCGGCTATTCGATCGTGAACGATGTGTCCGCGCGCGACCTTATCGCGCGCACGGACTACAAGATGCTTGGGACCGACTGGCTCAGATCCAAGTCCGCCCCGAGTTTTATGCCATTCGGCCCTGTGCTCGTGCCTTCGTGCTTCGTGCCGAACGCGCAGGACTTGCGCATCACGCTGAAGCTGAACGGCAGGATCATGCAAGACGAATCGACGGCCGACATGCTGTTTGACGTAGCGCAACAGATTGAATACATCACCGCGCATGTTCAGCTGTGGCCTGGTGATGTCATTGCGACAGGGTCCCCTGCTGGGAACGGGACTCACTACAACCGCTTCCTCCGTGATGGAGATGTCATGGAGTCGACCATCGAAGGTCTAGGCAGCCAACGCAACTTGTGCGTTGGGCCCCATACGTCGAACCGGGCGTAGTCGCGAGAATCACGTAAGCCATTCGAAAACTAATCAAAGGAACCTAGGTGTGAATACTGAAGCAACGATCGAAAAAGAACGAGAGAAGGCTCCCGCACATCTGCGACCGGTTCGCCGCATTGTCACCGGCGAGAACGAGCTAGGAAGATCCGTCTTCGTATCTGATGGACCGGCGCCGAACCGCACAACGAATCCGAATACCCCGCTCGCTCACGTGCTGTGGGTGACGGGCGAAGCGGCAGCGCCTGGACCCGATCCGGCTCCCGCTGGGCAAGCGTTTGCTTTCCATTCCGAGGGGGGGTCCCTGCTGCGCGTCGTCGACTTTCCGCCCGACGAAGCCTACGAGCCGGAGAAACTGGCGCAGTTCCTCGACGAACACGGGGTGCGCGACAAAGGCGACTCCCGCCACTTCTGGTTCCACAAGACGCAGTCGCTGGATTATGCAATCGTCTTGGAAGGCGAGATCCATGCCCTTATGGACGAGGGAGAAACGCTCATGCGCGCCGGCGATATCTTGATCCAGCGGGCTACCAACCATAGTTGGGCAAACCGATCTGGCAAGCCCTGCCGCATGGCCTTCGTCCTGCTGGATCTGAATCTCGGCGCCGAAGCCAGTTCTAAATGAAGATGCAACGTTTCCGCTCCTCCATAGTTGCGGCGCTCCTGGCAGTGGTAAGCATGGCTGCGTCCGCGCAGACCCGCGTCGTCACGCTTGGTACGGTGGGCGGGCCGGTGCTGTCACTTGAGCGCGCTCAGCCCGCCAATGCTGTCATCGTTGCCGACAGAATCTATCTGGTGGATGCTGGGAACGGCGTTGGTCGCCAACTTCTGGCGGCTGGCCTGGATGTGAGAAGGGTGGACAACATCTTCATCACTCACAACCATGATGATCACAATGCCGACTGGGGAACTCTCATGGGGCTCGCCTGGAGCACTGGGCGTCGTGCGGACATTCATGTGTGGGGGCCAGCGGGTACTGAACGCATGCTCAGCGGTTTTCTAAACTATTTCGGACCGAACGCCCGGATCCGGATGGCTGATTCCAAGGGCCTTCGTCGACCTGAGGACATGTTCAAGGCTCACGACATCAAAGGTTCCGGTCTCGTTTTCAAGGACGACGTTGTCACCGTCACGGCCGTGGAAAACTGTCACTTCCATCCGGATCCGGCAGGCGGCCAGCGCGGAGACGACAAGTCATTTGCATTCCGCTTCCAGACCCCGGACCGGGTGATCGTCTTCAGTGGCGACACCGGCAGGTGTCCGGCTATGACAGAGCTTGCTCGCGGCGCGGACATCCTGTTCCATGAAGTCGTGGACCTGCCATCCATCGAACAGTTGTTGCAGCGGGAGCTTCCGCCGGTACTTGCACAGGGCCTCTACCAGCACATGGTGCAAGACCACACCACGGCCGAAGATGTTGGTCGAATGGCTCGGGATGCCGGCGTCAAGGAGGTCGTGCTGACGCATCTGATACCCGGGCGTGAGGAGCCAGATTCGATTTTCATCGAAGGCGTGCGAAAGCACTTCCAAGGGCCTGTGAGGGTTGCTCGCGACTTGATGGCGTTTTAGCGTTGACAATCACCTCACCCAAAGCGGAGAGGCGGCATTTTTCATGGCAGGATAACGCTTGTATGGCAAGGCACCCAGATAATGAAGCCTACGAAATAGCCACCGGGATTTCCGTGCCTACCAAAACCACTCCCCAAGGGACCGCAGCGACGGCTCGTCGCCGCTCCGCCGCAGCGAAACTGGCCGCCGCACCGGGTCTTTCCGCGCCCCGCGCGCGGTCGCCCGGACGCGCGCGCAGCGATGCGTCGCGCACTGCCATCCTGGAGGCCACGCTGAAGCTTCTGGAGACCACGCCCGTGCAGCAGATCTCGATCGAGTCGATCGCACGCGAGGCGGGAGTTGGCAAGGCGACCATCTACAGGTGGTGGAGCTCGAAGGCCGCGGTGGTCATCGAAGCATTTCTGCACACCCACGTGAGTCACACGCCCATGCCAAGGGTCGAGAGCCCGCGAGAGGCTCTCACGCGCCATGTTCACCTGCTCATCGAAGAGTACGGCGGCTGGTCAGGGCGCATCGTTTCGCAGATCATGGCCGAGGGGCAGAGCGACCCCGATGTGCTGCGCGAGTTCCGCGAACGCTTTTGGTACGGTCGGCGAGCGGTTGTTCGCGAAGTGCTCGAGGAAGCGCGCCGCCGGGGCGAAATCCGTAGCGATCAGGATTCGGAGTTGCAGATGGACATTCTCTACGCGCCGATCTATTTTCGCTTGCTCATGCGGCATCTGCCATTGGACAAGAAGTTCGCTGATGAGCACTGCGCCGCAATCATGCTGATGCTGGCTCCCACCACCGTCGATGCTGCTGTAGTGCCAGCCAAGAAGCGCAGGCTCGCTTGAGCTGCCGCGCGCGGCGGCGCTTGCACGTCGCGCCTCCCGGCAGGCAGTGGCCTTTGAAGTCGAATACAAGGCTGACGAACTGTCTGCGCCTATGGGGCAAAGGGCAAAGCTGCGGCCCCGGTTTTCGACCTTCCCGCCTGACCGGCCCCGCACTCTGGCAGCGGTCGCCTCTAGGCCGCGTTGAAAATTTGCGCCAGTCTGGAGCGCCGGGTTGGGCCTGGAAGTGCACGTCGACGCAGGGTCGGCACGTTCGCTCCAATACGACAACTCATTCTGCGCGGATGTGCTTGGTACGGATGACGTCGGCCCATCGCTGCTGTTCCATCGCCCAGAGGTCCCGCAGTTCTCTCGGGCTGGTGGCCGAGGGTTCGGCGCCGCTTTTGGCGAAGAACTCGCGCATGTCCGGTTGGTCGAGAACTTTTCCCAGCGCCGCGTGAAGCTGAGAAGTGATAACGGGCGGCATGCCCGCAGGGCCAGCCAGGCCGACCCAGAAATCTGCGGGAGCATCGAGCACGCCTTCTTCAAGAAGCGTCGGCACTACCGGGAGCAAGGAAGATCTCTGCGCTGAGAGGACTGCCAGCGGCTTCACCTTGCCGGCCTTGATCCAGGCCATAGAGGTCGTCAGGTCCCCGACCGCCAACTGCACCTCGTCACTGACAAGTGCCTGCAGCATGGGCGCGCCGCCCTTGTAGGCTATGTGGGTGATCTGAATGCCAGTGCGATCCTTGATCAATTCCGTCACGAGATGGGGTGCGCTTCCGATACCCGGTGTGCCATAGTTCAGCTTGTCCGGGCGCTGCTGGGCATACGCCACGAACTCCTTGAAGCTGCCCACGGGAACACTTTGGCTCACCAGTAGCACGACCGTCATGCGCATGAAGCCGCCAATCGCCGTGAAGTCCTTGACGCCGTCGAACGGCGGCTTGGGCACGAGGAGCGGGCCGGTGATCTGCGTCGAGAGCGTCGACATAACGAGTGAATAGCCATCTGGCGGCGCTTGCTGGACCAAGGCTGTTCCCAGCGTTCCGGCCGCGCCAGGGCGGTTCTCGACGACGATCGGTTGCCCGAGTTCGCGGGCGAGGCTGTTGGCAAGCGCCCGCGCGGCGAAGTCCGTCGGGCCTCCAGGCGGAATCGGGGCGATCAGGTGGATGGGGCGCGTCGGATAGGTGCCGTCCCGTCGTGTCTGCGTGTGGCCCACCGTTGCAGCCATGCAGGCGGCGGCCAACAGAATCGAGCGCCGGGAATGAAAAAGCGCCGGGTCGCGCGGGCTCGTGCGGAGCCGATTCGCTCCGCTATCGGGCGAAGGTGTCATGGAATCTGTCTCCTGTCTGGCGATTGGCCGGTTGTTGTTTGGCAAGGCTTGGCTTCACATCTCTGCGAACGTCTCGCGGAGCCAGTCCGCGATGTAGTCCCGGGCCACCGTTCCGTTGTCGGCGCCGAAGTGCTCCACTTCGAGGTCGTCCTTCGTCGTGATGAAAAGTTCCCGCTTGGGGCTGTTCGTGGCCGCGTCGTAGGACTGCCGCGCGTAATCGACGGGAATCTGCCGATCTCCGGCAGCGTGGGTGATAAGGAAGGGGACGCGAATCTTCTCGACAACGCCGGCGAGATTCATACTGGGCGCCCATGCCATGAACTCATCGATCGACGTCTTGCCGAAAGCCCACATCACGTGTTCCCAGTAGTGAGGCACGGGTCGATCTCCTTCTCGGGCCAGACGGCGCTTCTGCATCTCGCCCCAGTTGCCATTCGCCCCTAACACCGCGCACAGCTTGTAGCGCGGATCCATTGCTACGGCACGCGGGGCGAAATAGCCGCCAAGCGAGCCACCGACCATGCCGATACGGGCGTGGTCGACATCGCTGCGTGTGAGGAGGTAGTCGTAGGCCGGCGTCGCCCAGGCTTCCGAGTCATGGCGACCCGGCAGCTTGAACCTGCGGAGGGCTTCGCCGGAGCCCGGTTGGTCCACGAGCAGAGTCGAGATTCCGCGGAGCGCGAACGCTTGAGCCAAGCCGACCAGCCAGGCCTGCTCCTTCATCGAATCGAGACCGTTGCAACAGACAACGCAGGGCCTTGGGCGTCCGTCGACCTCGCGCGGCGCCTTGACGAACAGCGCCGGGAATTGCCGCCCCTCGTATGGGATCTCCACGAACTCGGTGTCGTCCTGCTGTAGTTCCAGTCCGAGGCGGAAATATCGCAGGCCTTCGTCATAGGCCCTGCGCCGCGGTTCGTAGTTACGGCTTTGCATGCGCTCGGCAGCGAGCAGGTACCCCGAAGCTCGCTGGAGCTTGATGCCGGCCGAGAGGCGGCGTCCCTTCGCCAGGTCGCGTTCCGCCATCGCGATGACCTTGTTGGCGACCGCGATCCACGAGTCGAAGAGAAGGGCGCTGTTGGCGTCTTCGTTGCGGCCCGCCGCTTCGCGTATGGGGCGGCAGGCTTCGTCCAACTCGCCATGGTTGCCGCCCGCCATCAGCGCGAGGTTGACAGACAGGTTCCAGACGTAGTTGCCGGGAAAAGGCTCGAACATTTCGGGTGCTCTTCTCTTTCAGCCATCCATGCGGATACCGGCCGCGCGAAACATGACGCCGTCGATGTCCGCGGCGTCTCGTGCCAGGCGGGCGAACTGCTTCTGGTCCATGGCCGCGGAGACGTTGAACGCCTGGTGCAACCGTGCCTGCAGCGCCGGGGACGTGGCGCACTCGCGCAAGGCATTCGCCATCGCGGTGACGGCTTCCGGCGGCGTTCCACGGGCGGCGAACATTCCGCACCACACGGGATTCTGGAAGCCCGCCACACCGAGTTCGGTAAGAGTCGGCACGTTCGGGTAAAAGGGCGAACGAGGGTGCCCGCGCACCGCAAGAGGCACCAAGGTTCCGTTGTCGATGAACTGTTTGCAGATGGCGGCGGGTCCCAGAGTGAACGTTGTCTGGCCGGCGACAACGGCCTGGACGGAGGGCAGGCCTCCTGGGTAGGGCACATGCAAGAGGTTCGCCCCCCATTCCTTGGCGAGGTGGACCGCCAGAAGGTGCGCGTCGGTCCCGATCCCGTAGGAGGCAAAGGAGTATTGGGAGGAGTCAGCTTGGACGCGCTTGCGCATGTCTTCAAAGCTGGTGATACCCGACTTGGCACTCGCAACCAGCACCAGTTGCTCGAAGGTGAGCGGGCCGACGGGCACCAGGTCCGCTTGCGGGTCGAAAGGCACCTTTGACAAGAGCACCGGCAAATACATCGTCAAGGGAATGCTCACGAGGAATGTGTAGCCATCGTGCGGTGCGGCGAGGACGGATTGCGTGCCTACGATGGTGGACCCGCCCGGACGGTTCTCCACCACCACTGGCACGCGCAGAAGCTCACGCAGGCGGTCTGCAAAGATGCGCGCCGAGTTGTCGACGCTGCCCCCGGCGGGGAAGACGACGACGAGCCGCACCGGTCTCGAGGGCCATTCAGCTGCGGCTACGCCGACCCCGGTGGCGCCTAGCGCTGCGGCCGAAGCCGCTTGGACGAGGAATCTGCGCCGGTCCTGCAGTCGCGAGGAAGAGTTGTGCATGGGTGTCTCCAATGGTTCGAATAGTTGGGAATCACGCAGCGATCGCTGAACTGCGCTGTGCGCGCGCGTGTGTCTCGGCCGGGCTTTCTGTCCGGGCGGGCATACGGGTCGGTGTGGCATTGCCGAGAAGGAGGTCGGCAGCCTTTTCGGCGATCATCATCACGGACGCGTTCGTGTTGCCGCTGATCAGCGTCGGATAGATCGAGGCATCCGCGATGCGCAGGCGCTCGACGCCTCGCACGCGCAACTGCGTATCGACGACCGACTGCGCGTCGGGGCCCATGCGGCACGAACCTCCGGGGTGGTACACCGAGAATGCATTGCGCCTTGCATACTCCGCCCAGTCGTCATCCGTCCGCACGTCGTGGCCGGGATCCGTCTCCCGGTGCTGCAGGTCCGAAAAGGCCGCTGAGTTCAGGATGTTGCGGGCGATCTTGAGGCCCCGAACGATTGTTCGCAGGTCGCGCTCGTCTTGAAGGAATCCGGGATCAATGAGCGGAGCATCGCGGGGATCCGTTCCGCCGAGTACGACGCTTCCCTCGCTGAATGGCTGGAGCACGGTGGCGAGGACCGCGCAACCGTGCCCCGTAGGTACGATGCGGCCGGCGGGCGGACGGCGGAAGGCATTCAAGACGATGTGCACGTCCGGACCGGCAATGCCGTCCTGACTGCGAACGAACCCGGCCGCTTCGAACAAGTTGCTGGCCAGGGGGCCGCGGCGCCATAGCGCATACTCGAGCAAGTTCCACGCGCAGCGCGGCAGCGCGCGCAGCGACAACGCATAAGACAGCGTCGCCGGGCTACTGACCTGAACGAACGCCGACACGTGGTCGCGCAGGTGCTTGCCCACGTCGACGGAGTGCGCGACAGGTGCGATGCCCAGCGCCCGCAATTCTTCACCCGGGCCGACTCCCGAGCGCAACAGAACCTGCGGCGTGTTGTATGCGCCGGCGCACAGCACCACCTCGCGCCGTGCGCGCAGGATCTTCAGGGCACCCCCAGACTCGGCTTCGACGCCGACCGCGCGGCGCGATTCGAACACGATCCGGTGCGTCAACGCGCCGGTCACGATTGCGAGGTTGTTGCGACCACGCACCGGCTCGAGGAATGCGGTGGACGCCGTCTCGCGGCGGCCGGCTCGGATGGTGAGTTGGCGTGCCCCGAACCCTTCGGGTGCTGCTACATTGAAGTCGTTGCATCGCGGATAGCCGAGCGAATCCGCAGCGTGCAGGAATCTCGGTACCAGCGGATTGAGCTGCGCGAGCGAACTGATCGCCAGCGGCCCGCCCTTGTGGTGCAGGCGGCTCTCGGGCCAGTCAAAGTTGTCCTCGGAGCGCAGGAAGTAGGGCAGGACCTCGTCATACCCCCAGCCCTCGTTGCCAAGGCGGCGCCACTCGTCGTAGTCCGTCGCCGGTCCGCGGAAGTAGACCATGCCGTTGATGGCACTCGTTCCGCCGAGCACCCGGCCGCGCGCCAGATTGATGCGTCGCCCGTGCAGGCCAGGCTGTGGGACGGACGAATAGCTCCATCCGAGGTCAGGAGCCATGTGCGCGAAGCCGACGGCGCCCGGCACCTGAATGCGCAGGGCGTCGCCCCGACCGCCGGCTTCGAGCAGGCAGACCGTCACCGCCGGGTCTTCCGACAGGCGCGAAGCGAGGGTGCAGCCCGCCGTTCCGCCCCCGACGATGATGTAGTCGAACTCCCCATCGAGCGGCAGCGCCGAAGCGAGGCCGGACATAACTGGTTGGTTGGAGCTGGGGCGCAAGATGGGACCTCCGTTCAAGGAGGCGTGACTGTAGGGTCGCAACGCGCGCGCGCGAAATTATTTTCGGATGCGGCAATGATCATGAAAACGAATGCGCGTCGCAGGGCAACGCCAATGGCGTTTCAGGCAGCGGCATGAGCGAGGAGAGTTGCGCGTTCTGCACCTGCGCCTCCGCCAGCATGTGTTCGAGGAACGCCTCCGCCTGGGGCGACAGGGAACTCCGCAGCGGCTGCAGGCAAGCCACCTCGAAGTCGAAGCCCTCGGGTGCGATCAGGCTCGCGGTAAATTCCTGGCGCATCAACCCGGGCAATAGC
Organism: Variovorax sp. P1_G12; assembly: GCF_056405555.1. Lineage (NCBI taxonomy): Bacteria > Pseudomonadati > Pseudomonadota > Betaproteobacteria > Burkholderiales > Comamonadaceae > Variovorax > Variovorax sp. P1_G12. The sequence goes on from NZ_JBFUBW010000016.1 coordinate 107,721, forward strand.
ACGATGCCTGGCAAGATGCTCATCCAGTCGGTGCGGGAAACGACGCCCAGCGTCGCGGAGAAGCAATCGACGTCGAGCCACTGCTCGCCTCGGACGCCCTGACGGGCAAGGTAGCGCGATAGGCGCGTGCGCGCCGCGTTCGGCGGTGGCGGAGCGATCAGCCGTAGCGGAGAGATCTCGCGCAGGTCAACGCCCGCGAGGTGCGGCAACGGACCGTTCCAGCGCGAGGCCAAAAGGCATGGTGAAGAGAACAGGCGCTCGCTCCGCACGCCTGCCTCCTCCCCGCCCACGACTGCAATTGCCAAGTGTAGTTCGCCCGACCGGACCTTCGCAGCGAGGGGCGCGCTGTTGTCTTCGGAAATTCGCAGGACGACGTTCGGGTGCATGGCGAGGAACTGCGCATAAACCGGTGCGAGCAGCGATCGGGCTACCACCGGGACGAGGCCGATTCGCAACTCACCTTGCAGCCCGCCGCTGCGCCCCTTGACCGCTCCCACCGCGGCCGCATGCGCGCGCAGAACATCGGTTGCGCCGGTGTAGAACAGGTCCGCCGCGGGCGTGGGGATCACGCGCTGGCCGGTGCCGCGTAGAAAGAGCCGGGTGCCCAACTGCCCCTCCAACTTGCGCACATGCTGCGAAACGCCAGGCTGGGTGGCGTGCTCGCGTCGGGCCGCCGCCGTGAACGAGCGTTCCTCGTACACGGCAACGAAGAGGCGCAGGTCCAGCAATGAATCGGCCACGGGAAAACGGCTTCGATCTGGCGTACCCGCGCGCCTCAGCGCCCGAGCAGGGAGCTCTCAACTAGCCCCTCGTAGGTAGTGGCGGCGCCAGGCAGGCCGGCGCGACGGCGCTGCTCGATGAGCAGCTCGATGCCGACCCGGTCAGGCAAAAGAGAGGCCGGCGTACTGCCAAGCATGGCGTCAACGGCTGGAGGGAGGAAGCCAGCAAGCGTCAGCGCTTGCCGTGCAGCCTCAGGCACTTCCTCCATGCTTTGGCGCGCGTTCTCAAGGCTGCGCAACCAGGCTGAAAGTGTGGGGCGCAGTCGCTCTATCGCAGCCGCGCTCACGACGAGGCCCTGACCCGGAAATGCCGGGTAGCACTGCTGAACAGTCCCGATGCGGGTGAGACCCGCCTCGACGGCCATTGCGTCGAAGGGAGGGCCTAGCAAGGTGGCATCGCCACGCCCTGCGATGATGGCGTCGTATCTTTCCTTTACCCCACCGACGGGTTCCAGTGCGTAGCTGTCAGCACCAATGCCCGCGTCGGCCAGCATGGCGCGCAAGGCCACAATGAATCCATTGCGCGGCGCATCAACCAGAATGGTGGCGCCACGCAGATGTTCGAGCGAAGTGCGACCTCGCTGTCCGACGATAGTCAAGGGGGTCGTGCGCTCAAGTTGCGCCACAACGCGAAAGTCCTGGGGACCCTCGCGCAGGTTCCAGTCCATTACGTTGTCTATGGCCGTGACGACTGCATCCGCCTCGCCGGTCGCCAAGGCCTCGAACTGCGCATCGGACGACGGGTTGCGCGCCGCTTGAAGCGATACGTCTGTCGCGACCTTCAACACATGGGCAACATCGACCACGGGCGGAGGAACGAACCAAAGGACTCGTAGCGTAGGCATAGGACGAACTCGTTCTCGTTGTCAGGTCAACTCAAGCTTGATTCCGGAGCGCTTAACCACCGGAACCCACTTGGCCCGCTCTGAGCGGATGTAGGCAGAGAACTCCGCCGGCGTGCTCCCGACGGGTTCGCCACCATAGTCGTGATACCTCTGGATGACCTCCGGCTTGCGTGCCAACGTGGCGCATGCCGTGGCCAGCTTGTCCAAAATTGGTTTCGGGGTTCCCGGGGGAGCCATAAGGCCGAACCAAGTTGACGCGTCGTATTCGCGGATACCCAATTCTTCAAACGTCGGCACGTTCGGAAGCAGAGGATGGCGGCCCTTGCCCGTGACCGCCAACGCCTTCAACTTGCCCGCCTGGATGTTGCTCATCGAGGCCGCAAGCGCGTCGAACATCACTTGCGTCTCGCCTCCGAGCAGCGCCGTGTATGGACTGGTCGTGTTGTAGGGGACGAACTGATAGGTCGTTCCCGTGATCGCTCCAAACCACTCGCCTAGCAAGTGTTGGAAAGTGCCTATTCCAACCGTTCCTGCAGCAATGCTTCCGGGCTTGGCCTTGGCCAACTTCACGAGATCGCCTGCATTATTGGCTGGCAGGCTCGGATGGGCGACGATCACACTACGCAGTGTGGTGAGCTGGCTGATGGCTTCGAAATCGGCGGGGTTGTATGGAAGCTTCGTGTAGAGCTCGGACATGTAGCACAGCGAACTCGGTATGCCCACGAGCAGGGTATAGCCGTCAGGGGGTGACTTCGCGACCAGCGAGGTGCCTATGGTCGTAGCCCCTCCGGGACGATTGTCGACGAGCACCGACTGTCCCAGCAACGATGTCAGCCCCGCCGCCCAGAAACGCGAATCGGCGTCTAGGCCCGACCCGGGCGGGTTCGCGACCACGATGCGCACCGGCTTGTTAGGGTAGTCCTGCGCGCTCGCTTGGCCGGCGAGCGTTGTCATAAGCATCGCGGCGCCAGTGCCAAGCACCTGCCGTCTCGAGATCGTCATGGGGTTGTCTCCGAAGTTTGAGCGTCCTGGCAAATCTGCGCCCGGTAGGCCGCGATTATTACAAGACGGGTCGTATTGAAACTATCGGGAAACCACCTATGCCGTGGCCATCAGGGGGCGTCGCTTCTTCAATGGAAACAGGGCGATACAGCTGAGGCACCAAGTGTTTTTCACAAGGGTTTATCCCTAATCCATATCGAAACGATGCGTCTAGTATCGCTGCGTTCGCGGTTCAACACTCTGACCGCTAGGCAGACTTCTAACTCTCGAAAAGGAAGCAAGGATGAACATCCTCGGACCTGACTCTCTGGTGTTTGGCGTCGATGACGTCCCGGCCTGCATTCAATTCTTCACGGACTACGGACTGACGCCGGTCGGCGTCGGTGATTCCGGTGGGCGCTTTGAGGCCGTCGACGGCACTTCCATCGTCATCGCGCGCCGGGACGATGCTTCATTGCCCGCGCCGATGGAGACTGCAACTATGTTGCGCAAGACGATCTACGGCGTCGCGGATCGCCAGACATTGGACGCCATCGCCGAGGAGCTTGGCCGCGACCGGGAAGTGAAGCACTTGCACGACGGCTCCATCGAAGCCTGTGACGATATGGGCTTCGTGCTCGGATTCCAGATTTCGGTGCGGGGCAAGATCGACGCGCCCGGCGAAGCATCGAATTCGCCCGGGAGCAAACCCGCCCGTTCGCCGAATGTCCTGGGTGCGAACGCGGATGYCGAGCACCGGCCCCTGACACTCTCGCACGTGGTGTATTTCGTGCCTGACCAGGCCAAGGCCGCCAAGTTCTACGTGGAACGGCTGGGCTTCCGTTGCACCGACCGGTTCACCGATGCCGGCAGCTTTCTGCAGCCCGCCGGGACGCTGGACCACCACACGCTCTTTCTGATCCAGACGCCGGCTTTTATGAAGGGCGTCGAGCACTTCACGTTCCACCTCTCGGGTCCGACCGCAGTGCTGCAGAGCGGCTCCAGGTTCGTCGCCAAGGGCTACCAGAGCTTCTGGGGCCCGGGGCGCCACAAGTTTGGGTCCAACTGGTTCTGGTACTTCAACGCCCCAGTGGGCTGTCACGTGGAGTACGACGCGGACATGGACCTACACGATGAAACCTGGGTGGCTCGAGAAGCGCCCATGCAGGTCGACGAATCGCAGATCTTCTTGTTCCAGCACCGCGAGAAGTGGGCGCCGGGTGGCCCGCCACCACCCGGCGAGTCCCACTAGGGCAAGGGATGCGGAGGTACCTGTGCAGGTTCGAAGAGCTCGTCGATGGAACGTCGCGCGGCTTCGATTCTGCTGGTACTTCAAGCAGACCCATGTTTGTGGTCCGCCGTGGGAATCGGGTGCTGGGATGGCTCGACAGCTGTCCCCATGTGGATGGCGCGCCTCTGGCTTGGCGCAAGGATGCTTACCTGAGCGCCGACGGTAGCTCAATTGTTTGCTATGGGCATGGCGCCGTGTTCGATATCGAATCCGGCGTGTGCACGAAGGGGCCATGCATGGGGCAAGCGCTGACGCCTGTCGAGGTGCATCGCGAAGAGGATGGGGCGCTGTGGACCGACTCGCCACACGCCATTTCGGGACAAGGTGTTTGAGAGGACCGCATATGAATGCTACAGATAAACCCCGCGCTCGAATCGCGCTCATGGCCGCGCATTGCGCTGGAATGGTGGACATCGTTGCGCTGCCCGTCTGGGTAGGCACGCTCATCGCACGCTACGGCTTTGACCCTCAGCAAGCAGGTGCGCTCGCGACATTGTTCCTCGCGGGCGGAGTTGTAGCGAGCTTGATCCTGGCACCGCGCTTCAATCGCCTGCGCGGCCGCTGGATGGTCCCCGTTGCTTACGCCGTTTCGGGAGCGGCGTTCCTGGCCTGTATGCGCACTAGCCAGTTCGAAACGCTCGCAGTTCTGCATGCGCTGGGCGGGTTGGCCACCGGGGCCGGGTTGAGCATCACGCACGGCACGGTCGCTCTCACGCGCAACCCGCATCGGATGTTCGGCTTCATGCAGGTAGGGGTGGGAGTGTTCGGCGTTGCCTATATGGCAGCCGCACCTCAGATCATCGCGTCGGTCGGAGGGGCAGGGCTCTTTGGCATTTTCGGCGGCATCATGCTGGCGGCGTGCGTGATCACGGCGGTGGCTTTTCCAAACGTGCAGCCTGCTCGCAGCGACACGGCCGTTCACGAACTTCTGCCGGCCGCGCTACCCAAGGCTGCATGGTGCGCGATGATCGGTATCGGCCTGATGAATGTGACGCAGGCGATGGTGTTCAGCTTCCTTGAACGCATGGGCGCCGACCGGGGGTTTACGCCTTCCAATCTGCAGCTCGTGCTCATTGCCGTCGGGGTCGTGAACCTTGCACCGGGCGCGGTCGCCGCACTACTGCAGCACAAGCTGGATGCTCGAAAGGTCGTGCTTGGCGGTGCGTTGGCGCAGGCGGCCCTGGCAGTGGCGCTGGTTTCAAGCACGACCTTTCCCCTTTATGCAGCGGCGGGTGCCTTCTTTGTGTCCGCGGTGATCTTCACCCACATCTTCACATTCGGCGTGCTGGCGAGGCTGGATCCGTCGGGTCGAGCCGTTTCGGCGACGCCCGCGATGCTGATGATCGGTTCGGCCATCGGTCCCGTTCTTGGCGGCACGCTCGTCAAGTTCTTCGGCTATGGCGCAATCGGCTGGGCGGCCGTGGCCATTGATGCCATTGCCTTCTGCTTCTACTTGCAGCTTCGGAAAAGCAGCGTGGCGCCCGTTGCGCCCAGCGCTCCGATCCCTGCATCAATCAATAACTGAGATAGGAGATCCTCATGAACAAAACCCAGCGGGTGCTTGTTGTCGGCAGCGGCATCGGCGGCGCCACTGCGGCCTATACCCTTGCCAAAGCAGGCCTAGACACGCATTGCATCGACATCCAGCCGACCAGGTCGACGGTCGGCTCGGGAATTTGCCTGCTTCACAATACGATGCGGGCCCTCTCGGAGATCGGTCTGGCCGAACCTTGTCTCGAGAGTGGCCTGAAGTTCGAGGTGTTCAAGCAGCACGATGCCGCAGGCAACCTGCTCATGTCGAACCCAACTCCCCCCGGCATCGGCATACGCCGCCCGGAGCTTGCCCGCATCTTGGAGACCGCGGCCAGTGAGGCGGGAGCGAAGATGGAGCGCGGCCTCACCGCTGACTCGGTGACCGATCGCGGTAGCCATGTGGACGTCGTGTTTTCTGATGGTCGCGAAGCCCAGTACGACTTGGTGGTCGCCGCAGACGGCGCTTACTCGAAGCTGCGGGAACAATTTTTCGGGCCCGAACATCGAGTTTGGTTCGCAGGCCAAAGCGTCTGGCGCTTCAATGCGCCGCGTCCGCCCGAGGTGGATGGCTTCTGTCTTTACCGCTCGCCCGACGGCAAACGAGCGGTAGGGGCGCTGCCGACTTCAAAGGAAACCTGCTATCTGTTCTTCCTCGAGAACAGTGCTGAGCACCTGCATTGGCCCGATGACCAACTGGATGTCCTCGTGCGTGAGCGGCTAGCCGGGTTTACTGCTCCGGTGATTCAGGACTCACTGGCACAAGTCACCACGCCCCAACAGGTCTTGGTCCGGCCTTACGACATCACGCTTTTGCCGAAACCGTGGCACCGCGGCCGAATCGTGCTATTGGGGGACTCTGCGCACTCGCCAACCCCGCAGATGACTTCCGGCGGTGGGATGGCCATCGAGGATGCCGTGGTTCTCGCGCAATGCGTCCAGGGAAGGTCCGACCTTGAGGAGGCTCTGGTTGCCTATACGGAGAGGCGGTACGAACGTGTTTCAACCGTGTGGAACGCGTCGCTGCAGCTTTGCAAGTATGAGCAGGAACCGGTCCCGAATCCACAGAGGTCCGCTGCACTTTTGCTGCAGACCTATCAGTACTTGGGCCAGCCCATGTGACGACGGCGCTTGGGCAGGGCCGATGCGCACATCCGAACCCCGCGGCTCTGGCTAGGTGGAGGCGGCGACAATTGCCGGCATGAAGCCCATCATCGACGCCGGCTGGCATCACTTCGTCAAAGTCGCGGAGCTGGGGTCCGTCTCCCGCGCGGCCATCACAGCGGATGTCCCGCAGTCCGTTGTCAGTCGGCATATTGCACAACTTGAGCGTGACGCCGGTTCCCGCCTGTTCCGCCGGACCGGGCGAGGGGTGGTCCTCACGGAACTCGGCCAGCAGCTGTATCCCCGCATCAAGCGGTTAATCGCCGAATCGGAAAGCTTTGCCGACGAGGTTCGCGCCAGCCGAGGCGTGCCGGTCGGTGACGTGCGGCTTGGACTGCTTCCGTCGACTGTCCCGTCGATCGCCGGGCCCCTGTACCAGCGCGTGCTGAAGCAGTTCCCACAGGTGCGCTTGCACCTGACGGAGGGATCGAGCTCGCAGTTGCAGGAAATGCTGGACCAAGGGCGCCTGGACCTGTCCTTGCTGCTGCGCGACGACGGCGAAACCAGTGCCGACGAGCCAGTTCTGATGGAGGGGGCGCTCTGCCTCGTTGTTGCCGCCAGTGATCCGCTTGCGGCCCGCCAGGAGATTCGATTTGAAGAGGTCGCCCGGCTGCCGTTGGTACTTCCTGGTGAACCCCATCCGCTGCGCGAGAGGTTGGCGTTGCTGGCGCGCAAGCTGGGGCAAACCCTGCGGATTGCTGCTGAGGCGAACTCGATTCGCTTGCAGCACGAGATCGCGGCGTCTACCGCGGGATACGCGATCACCTCGTTATCCATCGCCCCGCACGACCGGGGCCGCCTCGTCGCACTGCGGATTGTGGAGCCGGTGCTTGCGCGGGCCGTAGTGCTCGCCGTGGCACGTCACCGGCCGCACACACTTGCGACGCGCGAAATCCACAGGTTGCTGCTGTCGATGGCGCCGGAGTTCCTAGAAACAGGCCGCGCCGACTGAGGTTTCGCCAGATCGGATAGCTGCTATCGCGGGCCCCCCCTCGTCCCTCGGCGGTCGCATAACTAAAGTCTCGTTGTGTCCCGTGTCGCGCGTCCGCGAACACGGCATTCATCCCTAACAGCGAGACGATACCTATCATGCTTCCTTACAAGCGCGCAGATGCACGGGCCTGGGCCCGTGAGAACCTGGTCGGCTGCTCGGCCGTCACCATCCCCAGCTATTCGGCGGATCTCAAGCAACTGAATGAGCGCGGCATCCGCCATGACATCGCGCTGGCCAAGGAATTTGGGTTCAAGCACACACTCTTGTGCGCCGAAGTCGCCATCACGCCGGAGGAGAACGCCAAGTTCACGGCCTGGGCGGCGGAGACTGCAGGCCCTGGCTTCGGCCTGTTCTTCCATGCGGCTTTCAACTCGCTCGCGGAAAACATCCAGGCCGTCAAGCTCGCGGAGGATGCCGGTGCAACCATGGTCCTGCTTTCCTATCCCGCGCAGTTCTGGCCAACCACGGAGCAGGAGGTGTATGACTACACCAAGAGCTTGTGCGACGCAACCAAACTGGCCGTGATGCTGTTCCCGCTGCCGGCCTGGGGGTTCGAGCGCATTCATCCGGCGGGCATGTCGGTGGAGTTCGTCCGGCGGCTGCTCAAGGACTGCCCGAACATCGTCGCCATCAAGTCCGAGCAGGGCTTCCCGCTGCCTGCCGGTATTTGCGAGATGTACCACCACTTTCGCGACGAGGTGGTCATCAGCTGCCCGATCGAGGGTGATGCCATCCCCCTCATGAGCCTGATGAAGATGCAGTTCTCCGGTACCAGCAACACACAGTGGATGAGCAACTATTACCCGCGTGCATTCGAACTGGCCCGGACGGGCGAATGGGAGAAGGCGATGGAGCTGTACTGGAAGGTCAACCCTGCTCGCAGTGCGAACGGTGCGGCCACGCAGGCCTACATTGGAGGCACTTCGGTTCTGAACAGGACCATGTGGAAGTACCAGGACTGGCTGGCTGGCTTCAACGGCGGCCCGTTGCGAGCGCCGGCCATGCGTATCCCAGATCGTTTCTTGAAGCCGCTTCGACAGGGCTTGGTAGCGTCCGGTCTGCCGGTGACTTCTGACCCCGACAGCGAGTTCATGGTCGGGCGCCATCCTTGCTGAGGCGAAAGACCATGAGACTTGCACGACGTGCATTTCTGGGCGGTATTGGCTGTTTCCTGCTGTCGTCTGCTGGGGCGGCCGAAGTTCTCCGCGTGGTCGTTCCGTATGCAGCCGGCGGCATCACCGACATCGGGGCCCGGGTCATTTGCGAGCAACTGGGGCAGGTTCTGGGACGATCGGTGATCGTGGAGAACCGGCCAGGTGGAGGCACCCGGATCGGAACGTCTGCGGTGTTGGCGGCGAAGCCGGATGGAAATACGCTGCTGCTCACCAACATCGCCTATGGCATCCTGCCGTTGGTCGACTCCTCCGTGAAGTACGACGCCGTGACCGCAGCTGCGCCAGTCGGAATTGCTTCCGTGTATCCGATCGCGCTGGTCGTGAATTCGGAACTGCCGGTGAAAACTCTGCAGCAGTTCATCGACTACGCCCGGAAAAACCCCGGTAAGTTGACCTACGGTAGTGCCGGTCCCGGCAGCGGGGCACATCTGGGTGGCGAACTGTTCCAATCTTTGACCGGGACCCAGCTTGTCCATGTTCCCTACCGATCCACCTCGAGCGCGTTGACCGAAGTGGCCTCGGGCCGGGTGGACCTCACCTTTGACGCGACTGCCATCGAACTCGCCAAGACGGGGAAGGTGAGGATCCTGGCCGTCTCCGGCACGGAGCGCGACCCTCGCATACCCGAGGTACCCACCGTGGCAGAAGCGGGGCTGAGAGGGATGGAGACAGCCTCTTGGCTCGGGCTGTTCGCTCCACTCGGCACACCGCAGGAAGTGATCGAGCGGCTCAACAAAGCGCTGAATGTCGCAGTCCAGAACGATGGGTTGAAGGCGCGCTTTCGCGAACTCGGCATGGTCCCTCGATCGGGACCGCCCAGCCTGCTGACAGATCAAGTGCGCCACGACACCCAGCTTTACCAACGCGTCATCCATGACGCCAAGTTGAAATTCGAATGAAAGCATCCGACGTAAATCCCTCCGTGAGTGCCGAAGCCGGCGCGCCCGTGTTCGTGTCTTCCGAAACTGCAGCCGCCGTTTTCCAGTGGCTGCCTGCTGTACGCGCCTTGCAGGAAACCTATGCGCGGCCTTTGGGAGCGCACGCCGTTCCGCGTCGCACCATTGCGGCAGGCACGGCCGAGCGTGCTTCGTTGCGAACCATGACGGCAGTGCCCCCCGGTTCCCGCTACTACGGCGCCAAGCTGATGGGCATGGCGTTCGGGCCGGCCGGCCGCCAGCTTGAGTATGTCGTAGTGCTCTTCGACGCGACAACCGGCTCAGTTGCCGCGATGGTGGACGGCAACTTGGTCACAGCGTATCGAACGGCGGCTACGTCCGCCGCCGCTCTTGATCGTCTGGCGCCGCAGGGGACCGCCCGTCTCGCAGTTCTGGGGAGCGGCCTGGAGGCACGCATGCACACCCTCGCTATTGCCTCGGTTCGTGCGTTGAGCGAGATCCGAGTCTTCAGCCCAACGCCGGAAAAGCGCGAGGCGTTCGCCAGCGGCATGACTGCCGATTTGGGTGTCCGTTCGCGCGCGGTCGACTCTCCGGCGGAGGCCGTTGGTGGCGCTGATATTGTGCTGGCAGCGGCTCGTTCCTATGGCGAGAAGCCGATCCTGCAGGGTGCCTGGCTGGCGCCCCATGCGACGGTGGTCTCCATCGGATCTACGCTTCCCGATCAGCGAGAAGTCGATAGCAGCGTCATTGCGCGCGCTGGACTCATCGTGTGCGACAACGTGGAAGAAGTCCTAGAGGAATCCGGTGACATGTTGGCCGCGCGGCGAGACGGGGTCGAACCCGATGCCAAGTGCATCAGCCTTAATGGGTTGATGACCGGCGAGGTAGAGCGGGCCAAGGACGGAATCGCCATGTACAAGTCTGTCGGCTCCGGCCTCCAGGACGTGGTGGTCGCCGGAATGATCCTCGACCTCGCCCGCTCAGCTGGCCTTGCTACACCTCTTCCCATTCGATTCGAAACCAAGCGCATCGGCTGATGCGGCGAACCATGAAGAACCTGCTCAAAGATCCCGAACTGTTCCGCTCCGCCGCTTTCGTTGGTGGGGAGTGGATTGAAGCGACGCCGCATGGCAAGTACACCCTGCGCAATCCTGCGACGAACGAGTCGCTCGTCGAACTGCCTCGCTTGAGGCAGGAGGAAACAGCGCAGGCCATCGAGGGCGCGCACCGCGCCTTTCTCGACTGGCGCCGGACCACGGCCAAGCATCGGTCCGAAGTGCTGCGCCGCTGGTACGACTTGATGATCCTCCACGGCGACGACCTTGCCACATTGATCACGCTGGAAGAAGGCAAGCCGCTCGCCGAAGCCAAGACCGAGGTTCAGTACGCGGCGTCGTTCCTGCAGTGGTTCTCCGAGGAAGCCAAGAGGGTGCGCGGAGATGTGATCCCTGCGCCCAAGGACACCCAGCGCATCATTGCATTGAAGGAGCCGATCGGCGTCTGTGCGGCCATTACGCCCTGGAACTTTCCCGCGGCGATGATCACGCGCAAGGCGGGTCCCGCGCTGGCCGCAGGCTGCACCATGGTCGTCAAGCCCGCGAGCCAGACGCCCCTAACCGCCTTGGCGTTGGCGGAATTGGCCCGGCGTGCCGGTGTCCCCGCCGGAGTATTCAATGTGCTCACAGGTAACGACACACGCGACATCGGAAATCAGCTCACGTCGCATCCACTCGTGCGCAAGATTACGTTCACCGGTTCGACCGAGGTCGGGCGAGTCTTGCTCGCGCAAGCGGCTGGAACAATCAAGAAATGCTCGATGGAGTTGGGCGGGAACGCACCGTTCATCATCTTTGACGACGCTGACCTCGACGCTGCAGCAGACGGCGTTGTTGCAGCCAAGTTCCGCAACACCGGACAGGCGTGCATTAGTGCCAACAGGGTGCTCGTCCAGGCCGGCGCGTACGAGGCGTTCGCGGCCAAACTGGTCGAACGTGTCGGGAAGTTGCGCGTGGGCAATGGGCTCGAGTCCGATGTGCAGCTTGGTCCGTTAATTGACGATGCGGCAGTGCAGAAAGTGGAGGAACACATCGCGGACGCCGTTGCGCAAGGTGCGACAGTGCTGCATGGTGGTAAGCGCCATTCCTTGGGCGGCCGGTTCTTCGAGCCGACAGTCGTTGGCGGTGCCACTTCTAAGATGGCGCTGGCTAGCGAAGAAACCTTCGGACCTCTCGCCCCACTGTTTCGCTTCGAGAGTGACGAGGAAGCGTTCGAGATTGCCAACGCGACCGAGTTCGGGCTCGCCGCCTATCTCTATAGTCGTGACGCAGCCCGTATTTGGCGCGCTTCGGCCGCGATCGAGTCCGGGATGATCGGTATAAACTGCGGATTGATCTCGAACGAAGTGGCGCCCTTCGGCGGAGTCAAGCAGAGCGGTTTGGGGCGCGAGGGTTCCCACCACGGCATCGAGGAATTCCTCGAGGTCAAGTATCTGTGCTGGGATGGCCTCGCGCCGATGTTCAGCTGAACCCGGACTAAAACCAGCCCTCGGGGAGCGACAATGCCCCCCGACCTATGGACGGCCTCAATCTCATAAAGACTTTTCGCGAGGTAGCCCTTCGGCGCAGCTTCTCCCGGGCGGCGACGTCGCTCGGCCTTTCGAAGGCAACCGTCAGTCGCTACGTGGTCGAACTTGAGGAGCGCACCGGGGTGCGCTTGCTCAATCGGTCGACACGTTCGCTGAGCCTGACGGATGCCGGTGAAGTGCTTTTGGAGCGCAGTGCGCAGCTGGTTGATCTTGCGGAGAGCACACTGAGCGATCTGCAGGCCCATGGTGCGAGCCCGCGCGGGCGCCTGCGCATGAGCGCGCCGCATGGCATGATCGCCGGATGGCTGTCCGATGTGATTGCTGGGTTCATGCAGCGCTACCCCGAGGCCTACGTGAGCCTACAGTTCACCAACGAGAATATCGACTTGGTCGAGCAGGGCATCGACATACACCTCACCGGCGGACGCATAGATGACGTAAACCTCATTGTGCGGCGGCTGGTGCAGTTCAACATGGTGGTCTGCGCTTCACCTAGTTATTGGGCCAAACGCGGCATTCCTTTGAAGCCCGATGGCTTGGCGCGACACGATGTGCTGACCTTCTCCGCCACATCCTCGGCTGAGTTGCCCTTCGAGACTGAGGGCCGGCAGTATGGAGTCGTAGTACACAGCCGCATGGAAAGCAACGACCCGCTAGCGCTAATCGAACTGGCATTGCGAGGAGCGGGCGTGGCCTACGTCCCAGAACCGCTCGCGCAATCGCACCTGGAGCGCGGAGCATTGGTACCAGTTCTGCGCGAGCACATGCGTCACGATAACTGGCTTTACGCCGCATATTCGCAGCGTCGTCACAATAGCGCGGTGATGCGCGCCATGCTCGACTTCTTGACGGAATCGATGGGTTCTTCCGGTGGTAATCCTCAGTTGTTAGGCTAGAGCCCTCTCCGGCAGCGGATCCAAACAATGGCGCACTTATTCCGGGCGCCGAGACAGATGCATACCGAGCCGGCGTGGCCAGTGTTCCGCGAGTTTGTGCGCGCGGCGGTCTATGGCGATTGGGCGATGAATTCATAGTGCGTCGTCACGGCGGCATCGTCCTGTGCCCCCAGTCCGCGTGCTGAGGTTCAGAGGAAGGCGAGATAGGCGGCATGCGCGAGTGCCGCCGGAAATTGCGCCTCACGGGTTGCATCGAGCACCAGCGACATGTCCTTCACGAAGATGTCAACCGCCGACGTGACGTTGTCGAACTGACCCGCGATCATCCGCGGCCCCCGGTCGGCCAGCATCCAGGAGCCTGCCCGCCCCGCTGCAGAGTATCTCCAGCGTCAGGTCGAGCGGCAGGCCCTGGCGCCTTGCGAGCGCCAGCGCTTCGCCCGCAGCAGCCAGAAGGACACCGCACCGCAGTTGGCTGAGGACCTTCATCTGCGCACCGGAGCCGGCTGGGCCGAGGTAGTGCACGCGGGCGCCAAAGGTCTGCAGCAGCGGAAGCGCCACATCGAAGGCCTCGCGCGTCCCCGAACCCATGATGGTCAACGTCCCGCGCTCTGCGCCGACCGCACGCCCGTGACCGGTGCATCGACCAATGCAATGGAATGCTGCGCCAGCCCGGCCTTCGAGCGAGCGCACATAGTCCGGATCCATGGTGCTGCAAGCGATGAACACGGCACCCGCCGGGAGGCGTCCGACCAATCCACCGTCACCGAAGAGCACTGCCTCGGTCTGCTGCAAGGCTGAAGGACGCGTTCCTGGCATTGGCCCTCGTCGCCCTCGTCATCGGAGGGATGGCGCTGGCAGGCCCGCTGTTCACGAAGTTCGGCAACTGGAACTTGCTGCTCTTCTTCGTGGTCGGTGTTGGCGCACTGGTCCTGCTTGGCGTGCCGATCGCGTTCTCGTTCGGACTGGCGACCTTCGGCTATATCGCGCTGACCACCACGACGCCGACGGTCGTCGTCGTCGGCCTCATGGACGAAGGCATGAGCCACCTGATCCTGCTTGCCGTTCCGCTGTTCGTGCTGCTGGGTCTGCTCATCGACGAGATGACCGGCATTGCCCGCGCCTCGCGTCTACACCGCTTTCCAGCCGTGCCAGCCCAGGTATGCGTCCACGCAAACTGTGGAACTTCTCGCGAACCATTCCAATGGAGTGCTGCTTTTCGCTCGCGGTGTCACCGCGAACATTCCACATCACGATGTGTCGAATCATGGTTGTCTCAGTTGGTCTCGGATGAGGAGTTGTTGTCAGTAAGGAAGCTCGATCAAGCCGCTTCCCCTGGTCTTGTAGGGTCTAGACAGGAATATCCAGTTCCTTGAAGACTTCAGATGCGGATCGGAACGCATCGATCGCCGCCGGCACACCTGCGTAAATGGCGCATTGCAGGAAGACTTCCTTGATCTCGTCTTTGGAGAGGCCGTTGTTGATCGCGCCACGGACATGCAACTTGAGTTCATGAGGTCGGTTGAGAGCTGTCAGCATGGCCAGATTCAAGAAGGATCTCGTGCGACGATCAAGCCCTGGGCGGTTCCAGATATCGCCCCAGCAGTACTGGGTGACCAACTCCTGCATATCGATGTTGATGTCGGTTGCGTTCGCGATGGCCGCATCGACGTATTGCGCGCCGAGCACTGCGCGGCGAGTCGCCAGGCCTTCGTCGAAGAGTGACTGATTCTTGGGGGCGTACGGTCGCGTCATGGTGGGCTCCTGAGGGATGGGCGTCTGAGGACGCGAAATTGGCGTGGGCGGTGACTGTCTGGAGTTGGCGAAGCTGAAGGTAAAGGCCGTTCAAGTGGGATTCGCCGCAGCCCCCCAGCGCCGACCCGTGCGAAGACCGGCGCCTCGGTAGGCTCGAACCAGCATTTCGGTATGCATGGCCGTGGCGGCGACGGCGTCCAGTATGGCGACGGAGTCCACTGCGCGGATCCCAAGGTGTACAGCCAGCTCATTGAGGACGCCTTCACCGGGAATGAGGACATCGGCACCCGCCGCGATCGCTTTCCGGCAGCAGGTCTCGAAAGCCGAACGCATCTTTTCCGGCTGGGTGAATGCTCGCTGCAGATCGAACTCATCCACCTCGGGGTCTAGGCTCAGGACAGGAGAGACACGAGGCTCCAGCCTGTGCCGGGCAATGCCCTCTTGCAGCATGCGCATACCCGCCTGCGAGATCGTGACGACGCCAATCTGGCACGCGGCCGAGAAGCTCGCGAGGTAGGAGCTCTCCGCCATCGACGTCACCGGAATCCCAAGGGACGCGCGCGCTTCGCGTAGTGCGGGCTCGGCAAAAGACGCGATCATCACCGCGTCAAACCCCTG
Source organism: Variovorax sp. P1_G12 (assembly GCF_056405555.1). Lineage (NCBI taxonomy): Bacteria > Pseudomonadati > Pseudomonadota > Betaproteobacteria > Burkholderiales > Comamonadaceae > Variovorax > Variovorax sp. P1_G12. The sequence continues at coordinate 123,226 of NZ_JBFUBW010000016.1, forward strand.
CCGCTCGGCTTGGCGGACCTGCTCGAGAACCAGGGTTGCGACACGTTGTCGTTCTGCAGGATGGGCCAGGGCATGGGCTGGGGACGACGATCCGTAGGTTCCAGAGGGGACGCCGTGCAGGACAACTTCGGTGTCCGGGGACACTACGGCGGCATAGCGACGCGAGAGCGATTCAGCGTACTGTGGCAATGAATCAAGTTCGACAGCTGACTGGTGCCATATGCGCATACTCACCTCATGCTATGTGAATCGATGACGAGGCGAGATGCCATCCCGTGCGGACAAAGTGCCAAGTTGAACTATTGGATGCTAATCAAAGAAGGTCGAAAGACTAATTCCGAGTTGGCAAATCACTGCTTCGCCATACGAAGGAATCAAAGTCGCAAGCGTTGGTCGAGGTTTATCGCCTGCACGGCGCGAGTGCCACTGATGGCGAGAAGCACTCAGCGACGCTGCTGTATTGCAGTGTGCAAGCCGTCGACGTTTCCGGGTGTTGGGCAACCGCAGCATGGGAGGGGCGTCGGCAAGCCAATCTCAGGGGTACATCAAGCTCGATGTCATCTAAATCATCCCACCCAACGGGGGCATCTCAATCTAGATGCCTTGAGCGAAATCACCAATGAGTTTATCGTGATCAGTCCGAACTTGGACTGCTTCACAAACATCGGGGTGAGCCATTTTATCCTAGGATACTCTTCACCCTTGGAGTCGTCAGAGCCTGCTGTCACACTTCACTACCTTTGCATCGTCAGGGGAATGCGTAAGTGGTGCCTGACTCTTCGGCGGCACTTTCCAAGCATCGTATTCAGATTTATTTGAGCCGAAGTATCACGTGTTCCGCGCCTGTTAATTTGAGACGCGGCGGAAACAAATAGGAGACATACATGTTTCGAATTGGGCGATTCCTTCAAGCCGCATTGCTTTTGTTTGTGGCGGCCGGCGTTGGTGCGGTTCATAGTCAACAAGCGTACCCTGCCAAAATTATCAGGGTTATTGTTCCTTACTCCGCCGGAGGAACCCTTGATCTTGTCGCACGAACATACGCTGAGGCAGTCTCAAGAAGCGTCGGCCAAACACTGGTGATTGACAACAAAGCAGGTGGAAATACCTTTATCGGAATGCAAGACTGTGCGAGGTCGCAGCCCGACGGGTACACGTTGTGCATCGTCAATTCGGACGCCCTTTCCGTTGGACCATCTGCGTTCACGAAGATGCCATATGTCCCGACGAGGGACTTGGTTGGCATTACCACGATGGCAGCGCCGTTCGCAGGCATCTTTGCGCGTGCCAGTGCACCGTTCGAAGACTTTAAGGAGATGATCGCCTATGCAAAGGCGAACCCTGGCAAGCTCAGCTACGCTTCATGGGGTGCTGGCACCATTTCTCAGCTGTACCTTGAGTTGTTCAACCAGCGGCTCAAAGCTGAAATGCTGATGGTTCCCTACAGGGGGTCGGCAAACGTATTGCAGGCTGTGCTTGCAGGGGAAACCGAGCTCGGCTACTTTGCACTGGGCCAGGTTCTCCCTTATATCAAGGAAGGGAAGATCAAACCCGTTGTGATCACGGGGTCTCGGAGAGCGCCTGAGTTGCCGAACATCCCGTCTGGGTCGGAGCTCGGTGTTGACCTCGGTGTCAAGTCGGAGTTCGGTGTCTATGCGCCGGTCGCGACTCCTCCCGAGATTGTTCGGAAGCTGAATGCTGCTTTTGTTGCTGCTGGCCGCGATCCCAAGGTCCAGAAGGTGTTGACCGAGCAAAGCATTGAGACGCTCGGCACATCGGTCGATGCGACCAACAAGGCTATGAAGGTACAGCTGGAGGCTGCGCAAAAAGTCTATCGCGACTTCAACCTCAAGCCCAACGACTGACTTGAGCTTCTCGCACAGTGGGGGCGACCCAGCACGGTGAATTCGCCAGATTGAGTCCGGCTTCGTGCGTAGCGTAATCAATGATGTTGAAGGCGCTTCACTGGGCGAGCGTCTCTTCATTTCTCTGTTGTCCGCATGCTTGAGGGGCCATCGTTGGATCGCTTGACGCAAATCGACCTGTTTGTCCGAATCGCGGAACTCGGCAGCATCACGCGCGCTGCGGCGGTGCTGGGGCTTTCTGATTCCGTTGCCAGTCGTGCGCTGCATGCACACGAGGAGCGTTTGGGAGTCCGATTGCTGGAGCGAACCACTCGGCGCTTGTGGTTGACGGAGGCGGGGCAGGCGTACTACGAGCGTTGCGCGAAGCTGCTCGAAGACCTTGCCGATATCGATGCGATGGTCGATCAATACAGCACCCATCCATCCGGGCAACTCACACTCACCGCGTCTCCTTCGTTTGCGATGATGCACATCGCTCCCTTGCTTCCAGAGTTTCAACGGCTCTATCCGGATCTCACGGTGCGCATCCTGGCAGCGAATCACTACGAGAACGCCCTCGACCCGGGTATCGACCTTTCCATACGGGCCAGAGAGTTCGAGCCCGATTCGGGCATCACCATCCGAAAGCTGGCGCAGGCGCGCTACATTCCGGCGGCCTCACCCGCGTACATCGCCGAGCGCGGTGTTCCGGCGACTCCCTCGGAGCTCAAGTCTCATTGCGTTCTGATGTACTGCGCTTCGAAGGAGTGCCAACCACTCGTTTTTTCGAAGGAAAATTCGACCGAGTCCGTGAAGGTCAAGCCGGCGTTGATGTCCACCGAGGGGAGGGTGCTTTGCTCCGCGGCGCTGGCCGGCGAAGGCATCGTGGTGCAGCCCATGTTCACCATCTACGACGATATCCAGGCCGGGCGCCTGGTGCCTGTCCTCAAAGAGTGGTCCCTCCCGCATGTGAATGTGAACTTGGCTTTTCACACGCGACGCCATCAACCGGCCAAGATTAGATTGTTTGCCGACTATCTTGCCGATCAATTCTCGCGTCACGAGTTTGCGCGGAAGTGGATGGAGTAGAGGCTGCTGTGCGTCACACGTGGGGAGTGCAGTCCATCGGTTCATCTACATGCTGAACACCGGCTAGGTGTTCGGAGGCAACGTATCACCGCAGTACGCGAGCATACATAGAAGGAGACAGAGTTGAGGACACGCCGAACATTCATCTCCCATGCGACGCGAGCCGCTGCGCTGGGTTGGGTCCCTGTTCCATTGCTGGCTCAAAGCCGTGCCATCCGATTGGTGAGCATGACGGACCTCTCCGGTGTCGAGAAGGACAGCGGAAACGCGATCAGTCAAGGCATCAACGCGTGTGTCCGAGCCTTTAACAAGAGCGGCGGCTTGTTCGGCACCGCCATCGACTACACCCCGCTGGACCATCAATTCAGTGTTGAGCGAACCAAGGCATTGACGCTCCAGGTCGAGTCCGATCCCTCGTGCCTGGGTGTTGTCAGCCTGGCAGGTACGGCACACACCAATGCGGCGAACGATGCCGCCCCGGCGCTGCCGATCATCGGGCCCATCTCCGGCGCTTCGACGCTACGGAAGAAGGCCGCGCCCAGCGTGTTCTGGGTTCGTGCCAGCTACGACGACGAGGTCGACCGGCTGGTGCGTCACGGCGCAGGGCTTGGCCTGAAATCGATTGGCCTCGTGCGCTCCAGCGACGCCTTCGGCAAGGAGCTGTTGTCCGCATTCAGCAAGACGATGAGCGCGTTGCAGCTGACCCCGGCGGTCCTTGCCACCACGCCCGCCTTCACCAGTGCCGAAATTCAGGATGCGGTGGACAAGGCGGCGGCCGCTCGCCCACAGTTGCTCCTGGCGGCCATGCTGCCACCTTTCGTGAAGGCGCTGCGGTCTCGCGGCGTTGCCGCCACCATCTACGGCCTGTCCATCGGCGCGAGCGACGCGAACATCGCATCGTTGGGCGAGCAGGGGCGGGGTACCGGGTTCAGTCTCGCCGTGCCAGCGCCATCGTCGCTGAAGTACGAGTTGGTGCGGCGCTATCAGGCGGACATGCAAGCTGCCGGGACGACAGGGCTGTCCGTCTTCTCATTGGAAGGTTACATCTCGGCTCGCGTTGCCATCGAGGGCATCAGACGAGCGGGGGCATCCCCGACTCGACGCAGTCTGTTGGCTGGCCTGGAGTCGCTGACGATTCTTGACTTGGGGGGCTTCCGGATTGCCTATGGTCCCGGCAATCGAACTGGTGGATCATTCGTTGAAGTCGGCGTGTTGGGTGCTGGTGGTCGACTTCTCATTTGATTCGAAACTGCCGTTGCCCCACTGTTCAACCCATTGCCCCTTCGCTGCTGAGTGGCTCAGCGTGTACCAACCATGACTTTCCAACTTCTGACATCCATCCGCGAGGCGCGGACCTTCCTTTTTGTCCCGGGGAACCGGCCGGATCGCTTCGCCAAGGCGATGGCGAGTACTGCAGATGCTGTCGTCTTCGATCTCGAAGACAGTGTTCCCCCGCAAGAGAAGGTAGCGGCGCGAGCGGCGATCAAAGCTGCCCTGTCTGCTCCGTCGGGCACCAGAGCGGTGGTCGTTCGCATCAATCCCTTGAGCGGAGCATGGGGACGGGATGACCTGGACTGGCTCGCCTCGGGTGCCAAGGCCGTCGCGGTCATGGTCCCCAAGTCGGACAGTGCAGCTCAACTGGCGGCCGCACATGACCGGCTACCCGACTGTCCGCTTCTTCCGCTGATCGAGTCGGCTGATGGCTATGCGGCCTTGGACGAAGTTGCGGGTGCCCCCGGTGTCGTGCGCCTGGTGCTGGGCACCATCGATTTCATGGTCGACCTCGGCATGCAGTGTGATGCTCAGGAATCGCAGCTCGCCCCGCTGCGGTTCGCAACGGTCGTGGCGACCCGCCGGTTCGGGTTGACCGCTCCAGTGGATGGAGTGACTGTGGACGTGGCTGACCGCGAGCGACTGCGGCTGGATACCCTGCGCGCAATTCAGTTTGGCTTTGGTGCCAAGTTGTGCATTCATCCGGCTCAGATCGATGCCGTTCATGAGACCTTGGCTCCGAAGCCGGATGAGCTGGAGCGGGCGCGGCGTGTCGTTGAAGAGGATCGACGCAGCGGAGGTGCGGCGGTGCAATTGGACGGCCGCATGATCGATGCGCCCGTCGTTGCGCAGGCTCGCCAACTGCTGTCGCGGGCGGCAAGAGGCTGATCGTTCTTCTGCGGTATCAGGCACGTCGTGAAGATCGATTGACTGCGAAGCATGCTCCCGGTTCGCCTTCGCCCTCTCGTTCCATTGTCCGTCTGGCGGTGTGCGGCCGGACCGATTCGCGTCGGACACCGGGTTGCGGCGCATCCGGGATGACGGCTTCGCAATCGCGCCTGGGCCCGGCATGGGTCGTGTGGTTTGCGGGCGTCAGTGCTGCGCTGCACGTGGGCAAGTTGCCGCCCGCAGTGCCTACACGGCAGGAGGCACTTGGTGTCACGCAGGTGCAGGCGGGCTTCCTTCTGTCGCTGGTACAGCTGGGCTCGATGGTGCTCGGGCTGCTGGCCGGCCTGGGGGCTGAGCGCCTGGGTCTGCGTCGTTGCATGCTGGTTGGGGCTGTCGCTGGTTTCGGCCGCCAGCCTGGTGGGCGGGTGGGCTCAGGACACAGGCACGCTGCTTTTCCTGCGTGCGCTAGAGGGGATGGGCGTGCTGATGATCACCATACCGGCGCCGGGCCTGATCCACCGCGTGGTGTCTCCAGACCGCCTGACCCGAATGCTGGGCGTGTGGGTCGTGTACATGCCGTTGGGCATGTCCCTGGCGCTGCTCATCGGCCCTTTCGTCATCGACACGGCGGGCTGGCGGGGCTGGTGGTGGTGCAAGGCTGCCGTTTCCGTTGTCATGGGCTTGTGGCCCTCTGGCTGCGCGTCCCACCTGACCCGCTACCGGCCCCTAACCTGCAGGGGGCAGAGCCGGCCTGGTTGACCTTGCAGTCGCGCACACTGCGTGCAAGCGGTCCATGGCTCGGAGCGCTCATCTTCGCGGTCTACTCGGCGCCGTGGCTCGCGGTCATCGGCTTCCTGCTCACGCTCTATGCGCAGGCCGGCTGGTCCGGCCCGATGGCCGGGGTGCTGACGGCCAGCGTGGCCGTCAGCAACATGGCGGGCACCATTGGGGCGAGACGCCTGCTGCATCACGGCATGCGGCCCCGGGCCCTGATGTGGATCGGCTTCTCTGCCATGGCGGCCGGCGCTTGGTTGGCGTTCAGCACGACCACCGCAGCGGCACCGGTGCTGCGCTACCTGGGAGCGATGCTGTTCTCCGTGTTCGGCGGCCTGGTCCCGGGCAGCCTGTTCGCCCTGGTGCCCAGGCTGGCGCCGGACGATCGAACCATTTCCACCACCGTCGGCTGGATGCTGCAGTGGGCAGCTGTCGGCCAGATGTGCGGCCCGCCGCTGGTGGCCTGGGTGGCGGCCGGCGCTGGTGGATGGCACTGGACTTGGGCGATCACGGGGGTGTTCTGCGCCATGGGAGCTGCACTGTCGTGGAGCATCAACCGCTGGGAGCCACGACTTGTAGTGGGCTCACGGCACTCCGGCCCTGCGCCGTGTCGACTGAGCAATCCACTAACACACACACTGAAAGGAATCTGAAGATGGGATGCGCAAAGAGATTGCGGGGTGCCACGGTCGGAGCGTTTCTCATGAGTTTCCTCATGCTGGGGGCAGCACAGGAATATCCGGTCAAACCCGTCAAGACGGTGATCGCCTTCACGCCCGCGAGCGCCACTGACGTCCTAGGTCGAGTGGTGACACAGAGACTCTCAGAGCTTTGGATTCAGCCTGTGGTACCGGAGAATCGGCCAGGCGCGGGCGGCTCCATTGCATCCGCCGGTGTTGCCCGGTCCGATCCGGATGGATACACGCTGCTGCTCAACTCGAACGCCCACGCCGTCAATCCCGCCATTTACACCAAACTGAGCTACGACACACTGCGGGACTTTGCCAACGTCGTGCCGGTGGTGAGCGCTGCACAGGTGCTGGTTGTGTCACCCGATAGCCCGTTCAAAGGCGTGGCTGATCTGGTGGCCCACGCGAAATCCCATCCAAGCGCACTCAACTTCGCGCATGCCGGCCAAGGCAGTGGAACGCACATGAATCTAGAAGTGTTTGCCGCGGCTGCAGGAATCAAGGTCACGCAGATCGCCTATCGAGGGACGCCTGAGGCCTTTACGGCAGTCATGAGTCGTTCGGTCGACGCCTTCTGGATGCCACTTCCCGGCTCGGTGTCCATCCTGAGCTCTGGCAAGCTGAAGGCATTGGCTGTGAGCACACCCGCGCGCAGTCCATTGCTGCCCGATGTTCCCACGACCGGTGAGGCGGGTGTGGCGAATGCAAACTTCCCAGGCTGGCTTGGCATCTGGGCTCCAGCAGGCACTCCCACTATAGTTGTGAACAGGGTCAATGCCGATGTACGCCGCATCCTTGCCGAGCCGGAGGTGCGTGAAAAACTGGTCGGCCTCGGAGGTGTGCCGATGGACATGACGCCGGAGCAGTTTGCGAAATTCGTGCGCAGTGAGATCGAGTTTGCCCGAGAGATCGTTCGTCGCGCTGCCATCAAGCCGCAGTAGCCCCGCCTCTGAGAGCCTCCCGTCTCAGCGTAGTCCCCAGCAGGAAGGAAAGTGGATGGGACAATGAGATCCAGTCCACCGCATCGCGTGTGCAAGCGGGCGGATGGGAATTAAGCAGAACAGGATGTGCAAGCTCCAGGCATCCGAAGCCAAATTGGACCAGTCAAGGAGACCGCCGTGCCAACCGGATCAAATGAGCGTGGGAAGCTACTCGGTGAGTTTCTCAGATACATGCGCTCCAACTCGACACCCAAGGAACAGGGCCTTGTGGTGTCTGGCCGAAGACGAACCCCCGGATTGCGGCGAGAGGAAGTTGCCGATCTGGTAGGCGTCAGCGCCGATTGGTACACCTGGTTGGAGCAAGGGCGCGACGTTCAGGCTTCAGAGACTGTCGTGACCCGGCTCAGCCAGATCTTTCGTCTGAACCCGGATCAACATGCGTACTTGTTCCGGCTGGCCCGTCCGCAGACCCATTTGGTCGAGAAGGTCGTCACGGCCGTTCCAAACTCGCTGATCGACATGATCAACTCGTTGCACGATCGGCCAGCGTACATCCGGAATACTCGCTGGGACATCCTGGCCAGCAACGCACCCTACGGCAAGATTTGGGGTTTTTCCGTGGTTCCCGAGCGCCGCAATGTGCTCAGGATGCTGTTCTTGGAACCAGGCTATCGGTCGATAACCGAAAACTACGACTTGATCGTCGAACAAGTCGTTGCGCGCTTTCGGGATGATCGCAGTCGCAATCCGGAGGACGAGCAATCGTCGGAGCTGGTGCGCGAGCTGCAGGCGAAGAGCCGGGAGTTCGGAGAACTGTGGGGGCGGTATCGCATCACCGAAGCAGCACCGTATCCGTTGGAGATCAATCATCCCGTGGGAGGGCGGTTCAAGCTCGATCGCGTGCCACTTCGCCCCGAGCTCGTCCCTGGTGTCACGGTGGTGGTCTACCTGCCTGTCAACGAGGAATCCCACCGCGCGATCACCTCGATGTTTGGCTAGCGCACGTCCTGAGTGAGGCCTGGGAGATCGCGCCGAGAAACCTCATTCATTCAATCCCGGAACATCTGTTCTGTGCTCAGGTCATTTTTCCAGAAGACATAACTTTGCAGAATAAGGGTCATCCCAACGAATCGAGGAAAAATGACCATGGCTCTTGCAGAGACCGTCACCGTTGTCGGCGCTGGCCCCGTCGGGCTCATCACTGCGCTCGGATTGGCCAAGTCCGGGATTGCCGTCAATGTGTTGGAGCGAGGCAAGAGCATCATCGCTTCACCGCGAGCGATCGTGTACCACTGGTCTTGCCTCGAGGGACTGTCGGAGTTGGGCTTGCTGGAAGATGCCCTTCAGGTTGGCTTCTCGAAACAGGACTACTGCTACATCGAGTTCGCGACCGGCGAGCGAATCGAATACAGCCTGGACGTGTTGGAAGGGCGAGCGAAGTTCCCTTACAACCTTCACCTCGGTCAGGATCGGCTCGCGGAGATTGCGCTTCGCAAACTCGCTGCCTATCCGAACGTGAAGGTTCACTGGGGCGTCAACGTCAATGACATCAAGCAGGATGCCGAAGGCGTGGTGGTGCAAGCGGTGGGCCCCGCCGGAGAACTCGAATTCCGCAGTGGCTGGCTTGTGGGCGCCGATGGTGCCGGCAGCATGGTTCGAACCAAGCTGGGGCTGGAGTTCGAAGGCATCACCTGGCCGAAGCGCTTTGTCGCTGCGAATCTCTACCTCGACTTTTCCAAGTACGGCTTTGCGCGATCGACGTTCCTGATCGATTCCACCTATGGGGCCATCATCGCCAAGCTGGATCGAAACGATCTCTGGCGGTGCACCTACAGCGAGGACTTGGAGTTGCCCGAGGAGAGCATCCCGGAGCGCATGAAGAAGTTCTTGGAGGTGATCGTGCCACAGGCGAAGGATTACAAGCTGGACGCCTACTCACCCTATCGCATGCATCAGCGAGTGGCCACGAAGTTTCGGGTGGGACGGGTGCTGCTCGCGGGCGACGCAGCACACGCCACTAATCCCAGCGGTGGCTACGGCCTCGTCGGTGGGTTGTTCGATGTATACGCGCTTTACAAGGCTCTCGCCGCCGTGGCTCAAGGTCGTGCGGGCGACGAGGTGCTTGACAAGTATGCGGAGGACCGTCGCCGCGTCTTCCTGGAGGTCGTCTCCCCGGCGGCAACCGAGAACAAGCGCATCATCTTCGACACCAGCGATCCGGTGCAGCGTGCGGCCGACATGGCGAAGCTCCGAAAGCTTGGCGCCGACAAGGCCGCGCTGGTAGAACGCTTGATGTTGACGTCCCGGATGAGCTCCGAGCCGCTGGCTCCGCTCAGGTAGCACCGCGCTGCGACGTCGTTTGGAGCTTTTCTTTCCGGTCCAGGCCATCACCTCTGGAGGTCGCCTGCCGTTCACCGACGGTGAGCCGCTGGGGGTCCAGGCCTGGGCATCACATGGAGACATCTCTTGAGCAAGCTACCGGTTATCTTCGTTCCTGGAATGGCGTCCGACAGCCGCCTATGGCAGCCCGTCATCGACCGGCTTTCCGACGTCGTCGAGCCCCTCGTCGCCCGCTGCAGTGGCGAGTCCCTCACTGAGTTCGCAGACGAGATCCTGGCGCAGGCTCCTGCCCGATTCGCGATCGCCGGCATTTCGATGGGCGGGTATGTGGCACTCGAAGTCGCGCTGCGCGGGGATCCCCGCCTGGCGGGTCTCGCGCTTCTGAACACCAATGCGAGGCCCGCATCCGAGCTTCAGGTGCAGCGATCCACCGCTTTGCTGGAAGACGCCAAGCGAGGCCTGTTTGAGACCGTCGCGGACAAGCTCGCGGAAACCGTCGCCGCGGGCAAGGCGGACATCGTGCCTATCGCTGCGGCCATGGTTCGCACGCTGGGCCGAGATGGCTACTTGCGGCAGCAGCGGGCCGTGCTGGCTCGTCGTGATCGACGCGGTGAGTTGCGGCAAATCGCGGTGCCGACGCTCGTGATCGCGGGCGACGAGGACCGCATTTCAGCGCCAAGCCTGGCCAATGAGATCGCGCGAGCTGTCCCAGGCGCGGAGCTGGACATCTTCCCGTGCGGGCACCTCTCGACCGTCGAGGTTCCGGAGATGGTGGCGGCAAGCCTGCGCGACTGGCTTTCAAGGCGGGTACAGGGTGGAGCCTGATCGTTTGCCGCTGAACCTGGTGCGTGGGCACAGCGGGCGCGGTCGGCCGGCTGAGGCGCTGGCGTTGGTCGGAGTTGTCAGGAGCCTCGGATGATCGACAAGATTGCGATGACCGTCGGCGACGCACTTTCAGGCATTTTCGCGATGGATCGACCGTGCTGATCGGCGGCTTCGGCACTGCCGGCATTCCCAACGAACTCATCGACGGCCTGATCGAGCAAGGCGCGCGCGACCTCACCGTGGTGAACAACAACGCCGGCAACGGCGACCACGGCCTGGCCGCGCTGCTCAAGGCCGGGCGCGTGCGCAAGATCATCTGCAGCTTCCCGCGCCAGGCCGACAGCCATGTGTTCGACGGCCTGTACCGAAGCGGGCAGCTTGAACTCGAACTGGTGCCGCAGGGCAACCTGGCCGAGAGGCTGCGCGCCGCGGGCGCGGGTGCCTTCTTCACGCCCACCGGTTTCGGCACCGAACTCGCGATGAACGCCGATGGTTCGCCCAAGGAAACGCGCGTCATCAACGGCCGGCCCTATTTGTTGGAGTACCCGATCCACGGCGACGTGGCGCTCATCAAGGCCGAGCGCGGCGACCGCTGGGGCAACCTCACCTGCCGCAAGGCCGCGCAACTTCGGCCCGGTGATGGCCACCGCCGCGAAGCGCACCGTGGCCAGCGTGTGCGAGATCGCCGAGCTCGGCACGCTCGACCCCGAGACCATCGTCACCCCGGGCATCCACGTGAGTGCCCTCGTGCAGATTCCGCGCGTGGCCACGCAGGCCGGCGGCTTCAAGGAGGCCGCATGAGCACCTACACCCGCAGAACCAAGGACGAGCTCGCGAAACGCGTGGCGCAAGACACCCACGACGGCGCCTACGTCAATCTCGGCATCGGCCAGCCTACGCTGGTGGCCAACCACCTGCCACCGGGAATCGAGGTGATCCTGCACAGCGAGAACGGCATCCTGGGCATGGGCCCGGCGCCGGCCGCGGGACTGGAGGACTACGACCTGATCAACGCTGGCAAGCAGCCGGTGACGCTACTCGCCGGTGGCGCGTTCTTCCACCACGCCGACTGCTTCGGCATGATGCGCGGAGGCCACCTCGACATCTGCGTGCTCGGGGCCTTCCAGGTCTCGGCCACGGGCGACCTGGCCAACTGGAGCACGGGCGAGCCCGGCAGCATCCCGGCCGTGGGCGGCGCGATGGACCTCGCTATCGGCGCCAAGCAAACCTGGGTGATGATGGACCTGCTCACCAAGCAGGGACAGAGCAAGGTGGTCGAGCGCTGTACCTATCCGTTGACGGGCATCGGCTGCGTCAAGCGGTTCTACTCCGACCTGGCCACCCTCGAATGCAAGCCCGAAGGGCTGCAGCTGATCGACTTGGTCGCCGGACTGGACCTCGCCGAGCTCGAGCGCCTGGTGGGACTGCCTGTTCGCCCGGCGCGGCCCACAGGGGGAGGCGCCATGAGGCATGCCTACATTTGCGACGCACTTCGCACGCCGTTCGGCCGATACGGCGGTGCGCTAAGCGGCGTGCGTGCAGACGACCTCGGAGCGGTGCCGATCAAGGCGTTGATGGAGCGCAACCGGCGGGTGGACTGGGCGGCGGTCACCGACGTGATCTACGGCTGCGCCAATCAGGCCGGCGAGGACAACCGCAACATCGCGCGCATGAGCGCGTTGCTCGCCGGTCTGCCGCTGGAGGTGCCGGGGAGCACGGCCAACCGGCTTTGCGGATCGGGGTTGGATGCCGTCGGATCGGCGGCACGTGCCATACGCGCCGGCGAGGCAGAAATCATGATCGCGGGCGGTGTGGAGAGCATGAGCCGGGCTCCCTTTGTCATTCCCAAGGCGGAGAGTCTCTTCAGCCGCAGCACTGCGGTGTACGACACCACGATCGGCTGGCGCTTTGTCAATCCGTTGATGGCGGAGCGCTACGGCGTCGACTCCATGCCCGAGACGGCTGAAGCGGTGGCCCTTGGCTTCAAGATCGAGCGCGCGGCTCAGGACCGCATGGCCCAAGCCAGCCAGAGCAACGCAGCCGCCGCATGGTCGACCGGATTTTTTGCCGGCGATATCACGCCGGTTGTTGTCCAGCAGAAGAGGGGCGTGCCCGTCACGGTGGACCGGGACGAGCATCCGCGCGAGACCAGCCTGGACGCCCTCGCCAAGCTCAAGAAGGCCGGATGGAACCGTGACAGCAGGCAACTCCAGCGGTGTGAACGATGGCGCCTGCGCTCTGCTGCTGGCCAGCGAACAGGCCGCGGCCCGCCACGGACTGACGCCGCGCGCGCGTGTGGTTGGGATGGCGACCGCCGGCGTACCGCCACGCATCATGGGCATTGGACCGGCGCCGGCCACGCGCAAGGTGCTGGAACTCACGGGCCTGTCCTTGGCGCAGCTCGACGTGATCGAGCTGAACGAGGCGTTCGCGGCGCAAGGTCTAGCGGTGCTGCGCGATCTGGGCTTGGCCGATGACGATCCACGCGTCAACCCCAACGGGGGTGCCATCGCCCTGGGGCATCCGCTGGGTGCCAGTGGGGCGCGGTTGGCGACGACGGCGGTCAGCCAGCTGCACGCAAGCGGCGGCCGCTACGCGCTGTGCACGATGTGCATCGGCGTCGGTCAGGGCATTGCCGTGATCCTGGAGCGGGTGTGAGCCGAAAGCTCGCATTCTTCGGACAGACCATAGAGGACAACCATGCGAAATCTGGACCAGAACACGATCACGCAAGCCGTGCTCGCGCGTCACGCCAATACCACGAATCCGCGGCTGAAGAGGATCATGACCAGCCTGGTGCAGCACCTGCACGACTTCGCTCGAGAAGTGGAGCTGACGGAGGAAGAGTGGTTCCAGGGGATCGAGTTTTTGACGCGATGCGGCCACATCACCGACGACAAGCGTCAGGAGTTCATTCTGCTGTCTGACGTGCTGGGACTGTCGATGCTGACGGTGGCGCAGAACAACGACAAACCCAAGGGCTGCACCGAGGCGACCGTCTTTGGCCCCTTCCATGTCGAAGGCGCTCCCCACTACGAGCTGGGTGCGGACATCTCCAATGGCGCGCGTGGCATACCCTGCCTGGTGCGAGGCACCGTGCGTGGTATTGATGGCGAGGTGGTCGCCAACGCGCACATCGACGTCTGGCAGTCGGACGAGGATGGGCTGTACGACGTGCAGCACAGCGAGATCGATCATGCCCAGGCCCGAGGCATCGTGCACTCGAACGGTGACGGGCAGTACTGGTTCAAGTCCATCCTGGCTGTGCCCTACGCCATCCCGCACGACGGGCCCGTGGGCAAGCTGCTCGAAGCCACGGGCCGGCATCCGTGGCGGCCGGCCCACCTGCACTTCCTGATCAAGGCGCCGGGCTACGAGACGCTGATCACGCACGTGTTCCGCAGCGATGACCAATATCTGGACTCCGATGCGGTGTTCGGCGTCCGGCAGTCGCTGATCGCGGACTGGAGGCAACAGTCTGACGGCACCTACCTGGTGGAATACGACTTCGTGCTCAATCCGGCACCGGCGAAGGATTGAGTCGCCATGCGGGACTTCGTCTTTCATGGCCAGCCCTCGCGCGTCGTTTTCGGTGCGGGCGCGCTGCGCCACCTCGAGCGCGAGATCGATCTACTGGGTGCACGCCGGGCCTTGGTGCTGTCCACCCCCGAGCAGCAGGCACAGGCGCAACAGGTGGCCGACCGGCTGGGCACGCGGGTCGCGGGCCTCTTCCCGCACGCGGTGATGCACGTCCCCATCGAAACCGCGCGCGAAGCCAGGGACGAGGCGCGCCGCCTGGGCGCGGACTGTGCGATCGCCATCGGCGGCGGCTCCACCACGGGCCTGGGCAAGGCGATCGCCATGGAGTCCGCCTTGCCCATTCTGGCCATTCCCACGACCTACGCCGGCAGCGAGATGACGCCCATCTACGGCATCACCGAGGCGGGCCTGAAGAAGACCGGGCGCGATCCGCGCGTGCTGCCGCGCACGGTGATCTACGACCCCGAGCTCACGCTCAGCCTGCCGGTGGCGTTGAGCGTGACCAGTGCCATGAACGCCATCGCGCATGCGGCCGAGGGCCTGTATGCGCAGGACAGCAATCCCGTGATGGATCTGATGGCCGAGGAGGGGATTCGTGCGCTGGCGCAGGCGATACCGGGAATCCGTGCCGATGGTGCAAACGTGGAGGCTCGGGGCGACGCGCTGTACGGCGCCTGGCTGTGCGGCACGGTGCTCGGCAACGTAGGCATGGCGCTGCACCACAAGCTGTGCCATACGCTGGGCGGCAGCTTCAACCTGCCCCATGCGGAGGTGCACACGGTGGTGCTGCCGCATGCGATGGCCTTCAACGCGCAGGCGGCGCCCCAGGCGATGCTTCGCATCGCCCGAGCGCTGGGAACGACGAACGCTGCACAAGGGCTGTTCGATCTCGCTCTGAACAACGGCGCCCCGGTGGCCCTGCGCGACATCGGAATGGCGGAGAAAGACCTGGACCGGGCTGCAGACATCGCGGTCAGCAACCCGTACTGGAATCCCAGGCCGTTTGCAGTGGCCCAGCGCGAGGAAATCCGTCAACTGCTTCAGCATGCTTTCGAGGGTGCCCGGCCGAGTACGGCGGCTCTTTGAGCGGCGCAGATTTTTATTAGGAACCGAAGTACATGAGCGATACAACCACAGATCTTTCGCATCTGCGCCAATGGATCGGAAGGAGCGAGACTCTCGATGACGAGATCACGCGTGCCCCGGTGCGGGCGCTCAACGCGACCTTGGACTACCCTGACTTGGATATCACCGCTGGAATGCCGCTTCCTCTGCTGTGGCATTGGCTGTACTTTCTGCCCGCCCACCGTCAGAGCGAACTGGGGCCGGACGGCCATGCTCGCCGCGGTGGCTTCCTGCCACCGGTGCCGCTGCAGCGCCGGATGTGGGCGGGCAGCCAGTTCGAGTTCCATTCGCCGCTGAGCGTCGGTGACCCGGTCCGACGCGTGTCGACGATCGACGACGTAGCGGTTAAGGAAGGGCGCACCGGTCGGCTGGTGTTCGTGAAGGTGCGCCATGAACTCTTTCGCGCGGGTCGCTCGGAGAAGGCGATCACCGAGTTCCATGACATCGTCTATCGCGACGCGAAGCGCCCTGGCGATGTGGAGCCCGCACCCACACAAGCCGAGACGGGTGCTCCATGGCAGCGCCAGGTCGAACCGGACGATGTGCTCCTGTTCCGCTACTCGGCCCTGACCTTCAACGGACATCGCATCCACTACGACCGCGAGTACGTCACTCAGGTCGAGGGCTACCCCGGGCTGGTGGTGCACGGACCGCTCATCGCCACGCTGCTGATCGATCTCGTACGGCGGCAGGCGCCGGGTCGGGACATTGCCAGCTTCCAGTTCAAGGCGGTTCGCCCCACCTTCGACGGGAAGGCGTTCAGCCTGAATGGCGCGCCGTCGGCGGATGGACGCACGGTCTCTCTGTGGGCAGCGGATCACGACGGCTGGCTGACCATGCAGGCCACCGCGACCCTCACCTGAACGTTGGAGAGACCCCATGCCATTGCCATTGCAAGACATCACGGTCGTGTCCCTCGAGCACGCCATCGCTGCACCTTTCTGCACGCGCCAACTCGCGGACCTGGGTGCGCGCGTCATCAAGGTCGAGAGGCCCGGGACGGGCGACTTCGCCCGCGCGTACGACCACCGGGTGCGCGGCGAGGCATCGCATTTCGTCTGGACCAATCGCAGCAAGGAAAGCCTGGCCCTGGACCTCAAGGACCCGAAGGACCTGGCGGCCCTGAAGGCCCTGGTGGGCCGGGCCGACGTGCTGGTGCAGAACCTGGCCCCGGGTGCCACGGCGCGAATGGGGCTCGATTATGCCTCGCTGCACGCCGCGCACCCCCGTCTCATCGTCTGCGACATCTCGGGCTACGGCGACGACGGCCCCTACCGCGACAAGAAGGCCTATGACCTGCTGATCCAGAGCGAGGCAGGCTTTCTTTCCATCACCGGCACGCCTGGCACGCCCAGCAAGGCTGGCAACTCGATTGCCGATATCGCCGCCGGCATGTACGCCTACAGCAACATCCTCGCCGCCCTGTTGCTGCGGAACAAGACCGGCGAGGGGGCGCACATCGACTTGTCCATGCTGGAAGCGCTGACCGAATGGATGGGCTATCCGCTGTACTACGCGTTTGATGGCGCTGCGCCGCCGATGCGGGCCGGCGCTTCCCATGCCAGCATCTACCCCTATGGCCCGTTCGCCACCGGGGACGGCGGCACGGTGATGCTGGGCCTGCAGAACGAGCGGGAATGGAGCGCCTTCTGTGCGCAGGTGCTCGACGACGAGCCGCTGGCCCGGGACGAGCGCTTCGACAGCAATGCGCGGCGCAGTGCGAACCGGCAGGCGCTGGACGCGGTGATTCTCGGCAAGTTCAAGTCACTGAGCCGCGCCGAGGTGCTCGAACGCCTCGACAGGGCGGGCATCGCCAATGCGTCGGTCAACGACATGGCGGCCCTGTGGGAGCATCCCCAGTTGCGGGCCCGCGAACGCTGGCGTGTCGTCGGCAGCCCGGCGGGGGAGATTCCCGCGCTCCTGCCGCCGGGGCGCAGCAATCGCTGGGAAGCACGAATGGGAGCGGTTCCTCGGTTGGGAGAGCACACCGAGGCCATTCTTCGAGAGATCGGACACACCGCTGGTGGCCGGTCAACCCCCTCACCGGCATCTTGAAGGAGGGCCTATGGCACACGACACCGACAGCATCGGCACCCTGACCGAGCACTTCGCCAAACTCTGGTCGGGGCTGACCTGGGCTGACATCCCCGCGGCGGACATCGCCGGCATCAAGGACCACGTGCTCGACACGCTCGCCGTCGCCCTCGTAGGAGCCCGCACATCGGAAGCCGCCAGCGTCATCCGCGCCCTCACGGACGCGAATGGGGCCCGAGCCGGGGCGGCCGTGTGGGGCACATCGCACCGGCTGCCGCTGGCGCAGGCCGCGCTCGCGAACGGCACATCGGCACACGCTCGTGACTTCGATGACGGCGGTGGTTCGGGACATGCAGGCGCGACGGTGCTTCCGGCGGCCCTTGCAGTCGCTGAGCTGGCGGGCTCCTCCGGGCGGGACTTCCTGCTGGCGACCATCGCCGGCTACGACGTCGGATACCGCTCGCTGCTGGCCGTCGGGGGCTTCGCGGTGCACACCGGCCGGGGTTGGCACTCGTCGGGCACGATGGGCAGCCTCGGCGCTGCGGCAGGCGCGGCCAAGGTACTGGGGCTGGACGCCGGCCAGTTCACCAATGCGCTGGGCATCGCGGGCTCCTTCACCGGAGGGGTGTGGGCCTTCATCGACGACGGCGCGATGACCAAGCGCCTGCACCCGGGCAAGGCCTGCGAGACCGGCGTGGACGCGGCGCTGCTCGCCCGGGGCGGCATCACTGGCCCGCATCGGATCTTCGAGTCGCAGTTCGGGGGACTCTTCACCACCTACAACGGCGGCGTCGGATTCCGGGAGAAGGCGCTGGAGGGCCTGGGCGTCAACCTCAATGTCGCCTCTTCCTACCTCAAGCCCTACGCCTGTTGCCGGGGTTGCCACTCGACGATCGACACGGTGCTGGGGCTGATGGACAGCCACGGCCTGCGGGCCGACAAGGTCAAGCGCTTCGGCATCACGGCGGGGCAGACGGCCTACGACATGGTCTCGGTCTTTCCGATCGAGACCGTCTTCGATGCCCAGTTCAGCCTGCCCTATGCGGTGAGTATCGCCCTGGTCAGCGGCCAGGCCGGACTGGACCAGTTCGAGCCGCCACGCCTTGGCGAACCCGAGGTGCGCAGCGTGTTCGATCGCATCACCTTCGATGTCGACAGTTCGATCGGTCTGGAAGACGGCCCGCGGTTGAACATCGAGCTCACCGATGGCACGACGATCGCCGTGCCCGCCGGGAACCCGACGCTCGCCAAAGGTTCTGCCGTGCAGCCGATGACCCATGCCGAGGTGGTTGCCAAGGTGCACGCCCTCATCGATCCGATCGACCCGGCCTGGGCCGACGCGCTCATCTCGGCGGTGGAGGGGCTCGACCAGGCACCGAACGTCACGGCTGTGCTCGACGCACTGAAGATGAGAAGCTGACGTTTCGAGAGAGGACGAGCCATGCGTTTTCTGATCGTGGGTGCGGGCGCGCTCGGTGGCTATTTCGGGGCGCGCCTGCTGGCCGCTGGCTGCGACGTGACCTTCCTCTTGCGGCCGCGCCGCGTGGCGCAGCTGGCGCAGACGGGGCTGGTGGTGAAGAGCCCCAGGGGCGATCTGCAACTGCCGGTGCCACCCCACGTGCTGGCCGGGCATATCACCGCGCCATTTGACGTGGTGCTGCTGGGCTGGAAGGCCTACGACCTGGAGCCCACCATGGACGCGGTCGCGCCAGCGGTGGGGTCGGGCACCATGGTGCTGCCCTTGCTCAACGGCATGCGCCATCTGGATCGGCTGGCCGCCCGCTTCGGCCAATCCCAAGTGCTGGGCGGCTACTGCATGATCAATGCCGGTCTCGATGCAGACGGCATCGTGCGGCACTTCAACGACACCCATGCGCTGGCCTATGGCGAACAGGACGGCAGCCGGTCGCCGCGCATCCTGGCGCTGGAAAGGGCCTTCGCCGGCGCTGCGTTCGACGCCCGCGTCAGCACCACCATCCTGCAGGACATGTGGGAGAAGTGGGTGTTCATCGCCAGCGTCGCCGGCCTGACTTGCCTGATGCGTGCGGCCATCGGCGACGTCGTGAACGCCGGCGCCACTGACCTGGCCAACGCGCTGCTGAACGAGTGCATGGATGTCGCCGAACGCAATGGCCATGCGGTGCGGCCTGAAGCGGTGACCCGCTCCCGCGCGGCGTTGACGGCCAGCGGCTCGCCGATCACCGCGTCGATGCTCAAGGACATCGAACGGAGCGCCCCGACCGAGGCCGACCACATCATCGGTGACTTGCTGCAGCGCGGCCAGGGTGGCGCGCCGCAAGGTCTGTCGCTGCTGCGTGTGGCCCACGCGCACTTGAAGGCCTACGAGGCGCGCCGGGCGGGGGAGAGGGCGGCTTCGACCTGAAGCACGGCACTGCTTCGTACTCTCGAAGGTCGCGAGCCAAGCCTCAGGTCCACGATGGATTCGCTCGGATCACTTCGTGTGGAAGAAATGACGCGGGGCGCAAAGAGAAAGAAGGAGATGCAGGGTCATGGCTGATCGACTGAAGGGTAAAGTCGCCCTTGTCACCGGCATCGCCGCTGGCATCGGCAAGGGCATCGCGCTTCGCTTTGCGGCGGAAGGCGCGACGGTCTTCGGCACCGACATCAATGCGGCGGGGGCCGAGGCCACGGTGCGGCAGGCGGCGCAGGCCGGCACCCCGATCGAGGCGCTTTTGCCGATCGATCTCACCCAGCCCGCGCAGGTCCGACAGTGGATGGCACAGGCCGATGCGAAGTACGGCAGGGCCGATGTGCTCGTGAACGCCGGTGCCATCCCGCCGCGCCTCGCGCCGGTGGAGCAGATGGACTTCGAGACGCAGTGGCGCGCGACCATTGCCGGAGAAGTTGACCTGGTCTTTCTCGCCTGCCACTACGCCTGGCCGCTGCTGGAGAGGTCGGGGAAGGCTTCGATCATCAACTTCGCCTCCACCATCGCCCACCGGATGAATGGTCGCCCCGGGTGGATTGCGCACGCCGCGGGCAAAGGCGCCGTGCTCTCGATGACCCGTGCCCTCGCCGTGGAAGGCGGATCCAAAGGCATTCGGGCGAACACGATCTCACCCGGCCTGGTGGAGACCGAAGCAACCACCCATTCGCCCGGTCAGGTGGTTGGTGCGGACAGGGAGGCCATCCTCGCGTCACTGCCAGCAGGCAGGATTGGCCAGCCGGACGACATCGCGTGGGCTGCGGTCTACCTCGCCTCGGATGAGGCGACCTGGGTGACCGGCTCCGATTTTGGCATCAATGGTGGCCGGTTGGCGAAGTAATCCGGATGAGAGGGTCGCGCCATGGCAACGGACGCCGCCCGCTATTGCGATCCAGGTGCCTTACAAGACGATCTTTGTCGCCCGATGCATAGAGGGCGCGCATGTACTGGCTGAATCGCAGCGGCTGGCTGTTCGCGAAAAGACCAACTCGGCCTCCGGGCCGTTCCCAACCAGGAAAGCTTCAGAAAGGACCACATCATGTCGAACCAGAAAATCGCCATTCTCGGAGGCACGGGGTACACGGGTCAAAACCTTGCCCGCGAAGCCACGCGACGCGGACTCGCAGTTACCGCCGTCTCGCGAACTGCACCGAAGGATGCACTCCCAGGCGTGGCCTATGTGCGCGGCAGCGTCACCGACGATGCGCTGCTAACCAAGCTTGCGGCCGAACACGACGTCGTGGTGGTCGCGATGCGCGCTGCCGATGGGGTGCTGAGCGAGCACCTCCCCGCACTGGCCAAAGCAGTGATCGCCGGGAAGTCGCGCTGGGGTCATGTCAACGGTGCGGGCAGCGCGTTGGTCGCTCCAGGGGGCCTACGCCTGATCGACACGCCCGAGTTCCCTTCAGCGTACAAGGCCGAAGCGGCTCCTTGTGCCAGCGTATTCGACTGGTTGCGCGACGAGGCTCCCGCAGAGCTCAACTGGGTTGCCATCACGCCGGCAGCAGGCTACGGCAGCTCCAACCCGGGACAAGCGCTCGGTCACTACCGCAAGGGGGCGATCTGCTCGTGGTCGGTGATGAAGGCAAGTCGTACATCTCAGGTGCCGACTTTGCGCTTGCCTTTGTCGACGAGATCGTTGCACCGACGTTGCATCGCTCGCGAACCACGGTTGGCTACTGAGCATTCTCGCGTAGCTCGGCGAGGTGGGTGGTGCATACCAGAAAACTCAGGCTTGCGCGACCGGCAGTGTTTGTTCCGTGTCGACGCCGGCGCACGCATCGTGATGGCGCCGGGAGTTCTGGTCTACATCGAAGGCTCGCTCCGGGGTGACAGGTCGCGTAGCTGAGTTGTCGGCCTTTTGAGCAGCCGTCATGCCGGCAGGTGCCTCACTGCTGGAGTTCCTCGAGACGACGTGGATGACCCGCTGATCTCGAAACTTTCTGCTAGGACGGTGTTCGTGGTTTCACGGAAATGCTGAGCGATGAGATCACACGCCCCATTCGGATCTCTCGCCATGGCCAACTGCATCAAGCGCGTGTGCTCGTCCGTCGCTTCGCGGGCGCGTTCGCGGGTGGTTCGGACCGCGGCCAGGTTGCGATAGCGCTCCGACTTGTCGTACAGAAGTCCGCAAAGGCGCATCGTCCAATTGGACCCACAGCCTGAGATCAGTGCTTCATGAAACTGGCGGTGCGCGTGCGACCAGACAACATGCTCTTCAAGCGACGTAGGCAGGTCAATGCGGGACAGGCGATGAAAGCTGCTTAGGACGCGCGTCTCCCATTCGACATCCCCACGTTCTATAGCCATCCGCAGGGCCGTTTGCTCGAGCTGGATGCGGGTCTCTGTCAGGTCGACCAGTTCATCTCGCGACACAGGCGCGACCGTAAAGCCCCGCTGATCCTCCGAATCGACCAGTCCATCGGTCACCAAGCGCGACAGAGCCTCGCGGATCGCCGTGGCACCCACTTCGTAACGGTCGCTCAGCGCCTGGATGCGCAGCCTCTCATCAGGGCGCAGCCGGCCGGACAGGATGTCCCCGCGCAGTCGCTCGAATGCCAGCGTGGTCAGGCTTCTGGCCGTGGTGGAGGTCGCCATAGGGTTATTGGAGGTGTTTTCCGATCAGTCTAAGCACGCAGCTTAGCGCCTTCGCATTATCAACGACAAACTTGAAGATGATCTGTATATCCTAGGATGATACACACCCATATCGAAAATCGATAAAGAGTGTTTTAATCCATAATGATCACTCCGCCGGACCAAGTGAGGCGGCTCAGGAGGGCAGAACGCCAGTGCGCCATGCGACTGCTGTCATCACTTCAGTTGCCGGTCGGGGTGTTCATCCGCTTGGTGCTGTCCGCATCAAGCGTCCTATGCGGCAACAAGAATTTCTGGAGACAACGACATGCTTAAACCTCTCTCGACAAGGCTTCACCTGTTCCTCGCCGCCTTAGCGGCATTCGTTGCACTGCCACTGGCCGCACAAGAGCAAGCTCCCTCTCGCTCACTGACGATGATCGTTCCGTTGTCTGCAGGCTCCGCATTCGACGTCCTGGGACGTGCGCTGGCGGAGGGGATTTCAAAGGCAGCGGGCCAACCGGTTGTGGTGCTTAACCGAGACGGTGCTGGAATGACATTGGCCATGGACCAACTGGCCAAGGCCAAGCCTGACGGCTACACGATTGCCTTCAGCACCGACATCGCGGTCAACATGACGCCGCTGGTGATGCGCAGCGTCTCGTACAAGGAGAGCGATTTCGAGGTCGTGTGCCGCACCAATGTCCTCGACCCGATCGTAGTGACCGGTCCCAACTCCTCGATCAAGTCCTTCGACGACCTGATTGCTGCCGGTCAGAGGGATCCTGGCAAGTTGACATATGCCACGTCCGGGATCGGACAACCGGGGCATGTGCTGATGGAAGCGATCAGTCAGCAGACCGGCGCGAAGTTCACGCACGTGCCTTTCCGCAATATCGGTGAACTCTCTATTCAGACGCTGAGCGGAGGTGTGGATTTCTCCGTCACGGCGCCCGGGATCCTGGCCACTTTCGTGCCGAAGGGGATGCGAGGACTCGCGACCTGGGCCCCAGTCTCCGAGTCCATCAATGGTTCACCCCCGTTGCCGCGAATCACTGATTTGCTGGGAGCGCGCGCGCCGAGCGCGGCGTTCCAGCCCGGGAGCCTCGGAGTCTTCGTGCCCAAAGGTCTTGATCCGCACATGCGGGCATGGCTGCGCTCGGCCTGCAAGACAGCGGCCGAAGCCCCTGGTTTCGTTTCCGCGTCCAAGGCAGTGTTCGCGCGTCACGCGTACCTGGATGGCCCGGCATTCCAGGCGGCGCTGAATGAGAGTGGAAAGATCGCGGCCGATCTGATCCGCAGATTGAACATCAAGCCGGAATAAGAGGAGAGCTTGTCGTGCGTCCTTAAACACACTGCGCAGTTTCTCAAAGACGCGCCCCAATCCACGGCCCATCGCCGAGCACACCGAATTTCACAAACGATCGACCCAAAAGCAGGAAAGGACTCTGTATGTCGAATGAAAACTATCAAAGCATCTGGACGCACCTGATGGATGCGCCGTTTCGGCAAGACTATGTCGACGCAGGAGGGGTGAAGACCCGCTACGTCAATGCCGGACCGAAGGATGCGCCCAAGCTGATCATGCTGCACGGCATGGGCGGCAGCTGGGAGAACTGCTTCGCCAACTTCCCCGAACACGCCAAGTACTTCGACACCTACGCGATCGACATGCTGGGCCATGGCTTCACCGACAAGCCTGACCGGTTGATGACGACCGCCGAGTACGTGAACCACGTCAAGAACTTCATGGACGCGATGGGCATCGAAAAGGCGTCCTTCGTTGGCCTGTCCCTGGGTTCATGGGTTTCCACAAAGCTCGCCGCGAAGTATCCCGAACGCGTGGAGAAGGTGTCGATGCTGTCGGCCTGGGGCCGTCTCATCGCCAAGCCCGATGTGAACAGCCCGTTCTTCCGGGAAGGCAACAAGAACCGCCTTGCGGCGGCGATGAATCCGACCTGGGAGCGGATGGAGAAGATCTTTGAGGGCCTGATCGCCAAGCCCGAGCAACGGTTGCCGGACCTTCTCGGCCTGCGGATGAAGATCTATGCGCAGCCTGGCATGGGCAAGGCCATGGAGAACATCTTCAATGGTCTCGAATACTCATGGGGCGACGGCTACGTCACCGACGAAGAGGCGCGCTCGATCAAGTGCCCCTATCTGATCTACGCGACCGTCGATCATGAGGACATCTTCCTGGCATGTGCCTACGAATACGCCAAGCTGATCCCGAACAATCGACTCGTCGAACTGAAGGGCGCATCGCACTGGCCGCAGTGGGAGGCTCTCGAGGAGTTCAACCGGATCAATCTGGAGTTCCTGCGGGGTTGAACCAGTTTCGACCGACGAAGAGACAGCGAACTCAAGGACAAGATCAAGGACAAGAAAATGCGACTGGTTTGTTTTGAACACAATGGAAGAAGTGCCATTGGGGTGCGAGTTGATCAAAAGATCGTCCCACTTGCTCAACACGGCGCCGCGACCATCGCGGACGTACTGAAGATCCCGAACTTTCCAGCCGCCCTGGCAAGTGAAATTGCCGCGGGTGCCTCGACCGCGATAGCGCTGTCGGATGTGAAGCTGATGCCTCCCGTAGGGCCAGCGAACAGGATCTTCTGCGTCGGTCTCAACTACTACGAGCACGTCGTTGAAACGCGGGGAAGCGACGAACCCGCGCCTCCACAAAAACCACCGGCTCCGACGATCTTCCTGCGCATCCTCTCCTCGTTTGTGGGGAGCGAAGTACCTTTGCAGCTGCCTTCGATCTCAGAAAAGTTCGATTGGGAAGGCGAGCTCGTGGCAGTCATCGGTCAGCCCGGCTATCGCATCTCGGCAGAGACGGCACTGGATCACGTCGCAGGTTACTCCGTTGCCAATGACGGTTCGATCCGCGACTGGCAACTGGCGTCCACGCAGTGGACCATGGGCAAGAACTTTGACAAATCCGGCAGCATCGGACCTGAAATTGTCACTGCCGACGAATTGCCCCGCGGTGCACGTGGGCTGCGCATCCAGACACGRCTGAACGGCAAGGCGATGCAGGATGACGTGACCGACAACATGATGTTCGACCTTCCCGCCCTTATCGCCTATCTCAGCCAGGCCGTGAAGCTCGAAGTGGGCGATCTCGTCCTGACGGGAACGCCCTCAGGCATCGGGATCGCTCGCAAACCACCGGTGCTGATGGCAGCAGGCGACCTCTGCGAAGTGGAGATCGAACAGATCGGTGTGCTTCGCAACCGAATTCAACGCGAAAGCTGACAGCGTCTCTCGAGGCCGGAGTTCTGAGCGGCACTCTTGGCGGGGGTCATCCTGCTCCGCCGGGAGGGTGCCGGAAGTGGGCCGACCGCCTGTCTCACGTTCGGAGAAACTGCGTTGAAGAAGTCTTGCGATGTCGTTGTTGTTGGGGCGGGGCCGACTGGTTTGGTCACAAGTTTGCTCTTGGCGCAGGCAGGCCACGAGGTCACCGTTGTCGAGCGCTTTGCCGCCCCCTATCCGCTGCCCAGAGCGGTGTGCCTGAGCCATGAGTCGGTGCGGATACTGCATGCCGCAGGTGTCGGTGATGTCTTGGATGACAAGCTGTACTGGGATGAGCGCATGCGGGCGGGAATCTTCAGGACCGCTTCGGGCGAAGTGCTGATTGAGCAACCGTTCCAAACCTTTGCCGAGTCGGGATGGCCGGAGATGCAGTGCTTCGATCAACCAGTACTTGAAAAGCTTTTGGATGAGTGTGTTCGCGCGCATCCTCGCATTTGCCTGGAACGCGGCCATTCGGTCACGGCCTTGCATCAAAGTGCCGAAGGCGTGGACATCATGGTTGCTGTCGCAGGCACGGAGGGAACGGTCGAACCTGAAGGCGCATCTCCCGGGTTGCGGGCGGCATGGGTGATCGGCTGCGATGGTGCCAACAGTTGCGTGCGTCAAGCCATGAATGTGGCCGTGACGGACCTGGGGTTCACATGGGATTGGCTCGTGGTCGACATCGAGCCCACCGTTGAACGCGATTGGTGGCCGTTCATAGGACAGGTTCTCGGGCCGCCTCGCAGCGTCACCTGGGTGCCTTCAGGCCATGGCCGCCGGCGCTTCGAATTCATGCTTCTGCCCGGTGAGACGCGCGAGGAGATGGGGACAGCGGAGGTTGCTTGGAGCTTGCTTGCCGACTGTGGTGTCGATCCCTCCAACGCGAAACTGCTGCGTCATGTCGTCTACAGCTTCAGAGCGCTCTGGGCCGACCGATGGCGCGACGGCCGCTTGCTGATCGCCGGGGACGCCGCGCATCTCACGCCACCGTTTCTTGGTCAGGGCTTGAATTCCGGTCTGCGCGACGCGGCAACTCTGGCGTGGCGGCTTGACCTGGTGCTGCGCGGCATCGCTCCACCCGATACGCTGGACGACTATGCCACCGAGCGAGTAGCTCATCTTCGCGACGTGATCCAGGAGGCGGTGGCGCTCGGCCGCTTGCTTTGTGTTGTCGATCCGAAGGCCTGCGACGAACGAGATGCCATGCTGCGTCGCATGCGCGATGCACCCGGCACTCACACGCCACCGCCCTGGCGCCTCGGGCGCGGGGCATTGGCCGTTGACGATGAACAGGCCGGACTGCTCGGCCGCCAGGGTGTCGTTCGCAAGGGAGGACGTCAGGATCGCTTTGACGAAGTGTGCGGGAGCGGACGTTTCGTGCTGCTAGGGCGACACGGTGATCCTGCTGACGAACTGTCGACAGCTACGTTGGCGGTCTGGCAGCGCCTTGGCGGTACGACAGCCCATGTCGCCGGCGACGCATCAGTGACCGACGTCGGTGGAATCTACGAGCAATGGTTTGCGCAAACCGGCAGCGAAGTGATCTTGGTGCGCCCGGATTTCTATGTGTTCGGTACAGATCGCAGGTTTGCAGATGCCGAGCGACTTGTGCGCGAGCTGGCACGCGGACTTCACGCCGAAATCAACGAATCGGGAGTTGCTGAGGGGCCGACTCGAGAATAAGAAGGTGTGCAGACGGTGGGAACTGGGGCGCGATAACTACGGTTGCTGAAGCCTTCAATCCGCAATCACAAACAAAAAAAGCAAGGAGAAAAGAATGACTGGACGTTCTACCGAATATGGACGCGGACGCATTGCTCTTCTGGTAGGGCATTGCGCAGGGCTGGTTGACATGATTAGATTGCCACTCTGGGTGGGAGTCCTGGTTGATGTGTATCGATTCGGTCCGCAGCAAGCCGGCGGGATAGCTACCGTCTTCTTGGCTGGGGTCTTCCTGGCCAGCGTCCTGGTAGCGCCGCAGTTTCATCGAGTGTCAGGTCGAGCACTGGCTGTGCTCGGCTTCGGCACAGCTGCAGCCTGTTTCTGGATCGCAGCGACGACTCAGAACACAGCACTGTTGCTTGCGGTGCATGGCTTGGCCGGCCTTGCCAACGGGTTGGCGCTTAGCGTCACACACGGGACGATCTCGACGAGCCGGCAGGCACATCGCCTGAAAGGCATCGCCGGTGTAACCCTTGGGGTCTTCGGGATGCTCTTTATGATTGTTGTTCCGAAGATCATTGGTGCCTTTGGTGGGCCAGCTTTGTTTGTGGTCTTTGGCGGTGTCATGGCAATTGCAGCCCTAACTGCATTGGCTGCATTTCCAGGCAAGACGGCTGCGTCAGACGAGATGCCGAGTGCAGCGCATGCTCGCCAGGTCCCACCCAGGGCAGTATGGATCGGCTTGGTTTGCTGGGCCCTTGTGAGCTTTGCATTCTCGATGACCAGCAGCTTCATGGAGCGGGCAGGCATTGACAATGGCTTCTCCCGTGACCAAGTGGCCACTTCTCTGCTCATCATGGCCACAGTCTCCATGTTTGCGGGGGCGCTGGCGGTGCACCTTGAAGGTCGGCGTTCGCTTCGATCGGTCTCTCCGTACTGCCCTTTGTCTTTGCTGCATCGGTTTGGCTGGTGATGACGGCAACTGAGTTGCTGACATACAGAGTTGGGACTGCGATGCTTCCCTCATCAATGATCATCATGATGACATTTGTTCTCGGCGCATTGTCCAAACTCGACCATAGCGGACGTTCTCTGGCTGCCTTTCCAGCTGCCATCATGCTTGGTACAGCATCCGGCCCCGTGATTGGCGGAACTCTTGTGAAGGCATTCGGCTATGGCGCGATTTCTATGGGAGCGGCGGTGGCCGCGGCAGTTGCGCTGCTTGGATTTCTACGACTGGCAGGCGAGCATAAACAGGCGCTACTGAGCTCGATTCAAGCGGACGGCATCCATCGAGTCAGACTGTTTTGAACCATTTTCCGAAGAGATCCATCAATACTAAGCAAGGAGCATCTATGTCCAACGAGAAATTCACTGTGGGCGGCGTTCTCTATGACCGTCCTTTCAAGATTCGGCGCCTCAACCACTTTGGCATCAGTGTCGATAACACCGGTGAGTCACTCAGGTTCTATCGCGACATTCTGGGGTTCTACGTTGCCGACATTCTCGACACAGCCATGACCGATCCTGGGCCGTGGCTTGACGGCGTACCAGACACGAAGGTCTATTTTCTGCGGCACAACAGTGACCACCATACTTTCGTTCTCATGCCAAGACCATGGATCGAGCACTTCGCGCCCCCGCTGCGCGACGACCTGACCGTGAACCAGATCACTTGGCAGGTGGGAAGCCTGCGCGAGGTGGTCGAGGCACGGCAGTGGCTTGCCACGCTAGGTCAGAAGATTGATCGACATGGCCGTGATCCCGGCTCCAATTGGCACACGTACTTTTCCGATCCCACCGGCCACATCAACGAAGTCGAGTACGGCATCGAGCAGGTAGGTTGGGACGGATTGAGCAAACCCGTTGTGATGTGGCCCTGGCGCAATGACCACCCCGATTTGCCATTCAAGTCCGAGGTCACCGAGGTCGCAGAGGCGCATGCCAATGGCGTCGACATCTTCTCAGGGCATCGCTGGATCGATGACCTGCCGAAGACCTACGATGTCGGTGGCGTGCTCCTGGCCCGTCCGTTCAAGCCAGTGCGAGTCGGTCCAGCGAGCATCTTCGTTGCAGACGTGGATGCCGCCCTTTCCTTCTACACGGAGCGTCTCGGGCTGACTGTGAGCGAGGAGACCACGGTTTCCGGGAGGCGGGTTGTGTTCCTGCGTGCGAACACAGAGCATCACAGCCTGGTGCTGCTACCGCTGGAGTTACGCAGCGTCTTGGGAGTGCGAGACGACAGCACGTTGCTGGCGTTCGGAGTCCAGCTCGGCTCCTACGAGCAACTCCGCGTCGCGAAGGGATTCCTGGAGCAAAGGGGCATCAAACTCATCGAGCTGCCACAGGAGTTGCATTTGGGCATCGACTACGTCGTCCATGCCGTTGCCCCTGATGGCCACGTCATTCAGTTGTACTACTACATGGAGCAAGTCGGCTGGAATGGTGAGGTGCGTAGAAGATCCGACCGGCGCCAGGTTGTCCCTGGTGTCTGGCCTGTGACGCTGGACGCGCTTTCTGACACGTACGGTGGTGAGACTTTCTGGGGGCCGCTGGGTTAGTTGAAGCAGGGCTCCCTCAGGCGTGGGCGTTCGAGGATTGTTCGATCCTGAAGATGCTGCATGAGGGCGGTTGGGTCACCGTTCTGGGTCATTTGATGACTTGATGGAAGCCTTGCCTGCATCGATCTGCTCGTGCGAGGGTGGGTGACATCCCGAAGACGCACGACGACCACAGGCCAAGACGCCGGCAACATCTTCCGACTAGGAGTAGTAGATGAGCAGTTTAAGTATCGCAGGGATCTGTGGGAGTCTTCGATCGGCTTCGCTGAATCGTATGGCGCTGCGCCTAGCGAGTGAAAGCATGCCTTCGGGAACGGCGTTCAGTGAGATTGGCATCCGTGACGTTCCGATGTTCGACGGTGATCTGATGGCTCGCGGCATGCCGGCGCCCGTGGTTGAGCTGCGAGAAGCCATCCGGGCGTCTGATGGGATTCTCATCGCCACGCCGGAATACAACTTCTCTATTCCGGGCGTGCTCAAGAATGCGCTCGACTGGGTGAGCCGTGGCGATGACCAGCCCTTCGCCTACAAGCCAGTGGTGATCATCACGGCATCCCCGGGGCCACTGGGCGGTGCTCGCGTGCAGTATGACTTACGGAAAGTGCTTCTCTACATGAATGCCCAACTGCTCGCCAAACCTGAAGTCTTCATCGGCGGAGCGGCTGGAAAGTTCGCCACGAGTGGCGAGTGCATCGACGCAACGACACGAGGATTTGTAAAAGATCAGATGACGGCGTTTGTGCGCTGGATTGAAGCCGTCAAGCGCATGGGGCTGGGTTGAGAACGCTCCGAGCGAAAGAGAATTGATCGAGCTGCCGCTGTGCGGCGTTGGGGCGTTGGCAGCCCGTGAACAGGTACAGCACGGCACGAACACCTTTTACAGAATCGCCTTGGTCGGGCCAACTACTTGCCCGAACTGCTCCAGCAGAGCCTCGACATGCTCAAAGTGCTCGTGCTTGATGTATCTCTTGGCTAGCACCCCCCATCGGAGTTCGTCCGGCCTACCCGGCGGTCGCGGCGTCCACGAGTTCGACGATGTCGGTCACCTTCAGCCGCTCGTTGCCGACGGTCTTGGCGGCATCCCGGTACATGGCCAGGTCCTTGGGGCAGGTGACGACGAAGTACTCCAAGTCGGGAAGCTCAAGTGCTTCATGAATGCGCTGCACACTCGGACGGTCCTTCTTGCCGATATCCGTCATCCAGATGCGCCCGCCACCTGCGCCGCAGCAGAAGGTGTTCTCGCGGTTCCTGGGCATCTCGATCAGGTTGACGCCCACCGAGGCGAGAATGGAGCGAGGAGCATCCGTCACGCCCACATAGCGCGCTAGGTGGCAGGGGTCGTGGTAGGTCGCCGCTCCGGCAAGCCGCTTCTTGATGGGCAGGGCGCCCGACTCGATCAACTCGCAGATGAGTTCGGTGTGATGGCGAACCTTGTAGCTGCCTCCGAACTCCGGGTACTCGTTGACCAAGGTATTGTAGGAGTGGGGATCCGTGGTGATGATTTCCTTGAAGCTCGCCTGGGAGATTGCCGCGATGTTGCTTTCGGCGAGCATCTGGTACAAGCCTTCTTCTCCCACACGCCGGACGTCATTGCCCGAGTTGCGCTCCGCGGCATACAGGATTCCGAAGTTCACGCCGGCACGATCGAGGATCGTGGCGACCTTGCGGGTAATTGCTTGCAGCCCGGGGTCGAACGATGCGTAGTCGCCCACGAACCAGAGCACATCCACCGGCTCCTCGGTTGCATTCTTGACCTTGAAGGGAAGGTCCGATGCCCACGAACCTCTTTCTTCCTCGGGTTGCCCAAACGAGTTTCCCGTGACGGCAATCTTCTCCAGGGTGCGCTGCAAATTGCTATCCATCGACCCGACTTCAACCAAGGAGCGACGCATCTTGACCATCAGCGGTACATGCTCGATGCCCACCGGGCAGACTTCCACGCAGGCAAGGCAGGTGGTGCAAGACCAAAGCACCTTGGAGTCGATCAGGCTGGCAGGCTCACCTTGCACGCGCACAGGCTTCTTCTCACGCAGCAAGTTTCCGCCCCCAAGTGCTGCGTCGGCCTGTTCCTTCAGTTCAAGGACGACATCGCGAGGGGAGAGTGGCCACCCTCCTGCGCCCGCAGGGCATACCACGTGGCAGCGACCACACTTTGTGCAGGAGTCGACATTGATCAACTCCTTTCGAGAGAGGTCGGTGATGCTCCGGTAGCCAGCACTTTCCGCGTTGGTATCGAGGGCAGGCAGGCGCTTTCCGGCCAGTGAATCTCTGAGCAGCAGGCTCACACCCGCGACAAACATGTGGACCGCCTTGGAGTAAGGCAGGTAGGCGATGAAAGCGAAGACGAGGACCGCGTGCAGCCACCAGGCATAGCCATAGGACTGGTTCGCGCCGGCGATCCCGAGCCCCATCCATTCAAGAAGGTCGGCGAGATGCCATCCGACGACGGACCAGATCTCGTGGGGCGGGCGATCCGCAAGAATGCGAAGCGCTTCGAGCAGAAATCCGGTCAGACCAATGGCCAGCAAGCCCCATGAGAAGAGAACATCATCACGCCTGTAACCACTTCGGTCGTAGGCACCAGCCTCTTGGTCCCGGCGGGCGTAGTCGAGTTGAGGGGGTCTGGCGAGGTAGCGTCGGGCGAGCATGATGGCCAGTCCGATCACGAAGGCGGCACCCGCCAGGTCGAGAACCAGCGAAAAGGCGACGTAGAAGCCCCCTTTCCAGAACTGAAGATCCTCGCTGATCGGCCTCAGGATGTCATGGTCGATGGTGATGGTGACCGTGCCGGCGAAGAGGATGGCGAAGCCCCAGAAGATCATCAGGTGCGCGTAGCCGACCAAGGCGTTGCGCTTGCGCAAGGTGCTGTGCTTCGCGATCGTGGTCAGGGCTTGCGTAACCTGACTGAGCTGAAAAGTCCAAGGTGCTGCTCCGGCCTTTGCCGATCGGTACTTCTTGACCCTCAGCCAGACGCCGTAGCAGAACACCACAATGGCCAAGAGCGCCACACCATAAAAAAGGACAATGGTCGGTATCGGAAGATCTCGGAACAGTTGGCGTGTGGGAATCTCGAGTTCCGTCATGTATGGCCTTGCGGTGCGTTCTGCGTGGGGCCGCCGGGGGCGAACCCGGCAACCTGATTGAGCGTGTTCAGATCTTCACGATCTTCGTGGGGTCGTACTGGGGCCACCACTTGCTGATGCCCAGGTCCTCCGCGATCGCGTTGGCTGCGTTGTAGCCAGGGCCGCCCACGGCGAAGCCGCCGGGATGCGAGGAGGCGCCGCACAGGTACAGGTTCGAGAAGCAGGTACGGTACTGCGACATGCCTGCCCAGGGACGGTTGAAGCCTGTTTGCTCCGGTGTGATCCTCCCTTGGCAGATGTCCCCGTTCATCATCTCGGGGAAACAAGCTTCGATATCGAGCGGCGTGTAGGGGAACTTCCCGATGATGTTGGCGTCGGTCACGTTCGGCGCGTACTCGCGCAGCTTGTCGAGGATCTGCTCCGTCGCATCTCGTGCGATGTCGTTCCACCGGCTGGGCCCGCCATCTGCGAGATTGAACGGCGCGAGGATGGAGAAGAATGCGGTGTGGTGCCCAGGCGGCGCCTGGCTCGGATCATGGATGGTGGGAATTCCTCCGCTCAGCCCGGTCACGTCAGGAAGTAGGCCCGCTCTGGCTTGCTGCTGCATCCGGATCATGTCGCTCGGCGAGTCGTATCCAATGGTGTAGTACAGGCTGTGGTTCAGGTCCGGCTCGCGCTCCGCCATGGTGAAGAGCGGCCGCTCCTTCAGGCACAGGAAGATCCGTAGGATGGTTTCATCCTTGAACTTGAAGTTGGCCGCCTTCTCGCGCACATCTTCGGGCAGCTTGCCTTCGTCGATCATGAACAGGAACGTCTGTACCGGGTTCACATTGCTCGCCACGAAACGGTCGGCGTAGAACTCCCGCCCGTCATCAAGAATGACGCCCTTGGCGGTGTTGTCCTCGACGATGATTTGCTGAACGGGGTTGCCCAGGAAGATCTTCCCGCCGTTCTCTTCGATGATGCGTGCGATGGCGTCTGCCACCGATCGCGTTCCGCCCCTCACCATGGAGTTCTTCTGCGCGAACCACGCAATCATCGTGGCGAACACGATGGTGGGAATGCCCTTCGTGGTCGGGTCGTATTCGGAGACCACAGCACCGCGCACGAGCGCCATGCGGATCATGGGCGATTCGAACAGCTCGTTCGCATACTCCTCTGGGCTGTACCCCAAAGCGATTCGCAGGTACTCGTTGCCACCGGGCTTCTTGCGGATCTCTGCTTCCCAGATGTCGGGCGGCTTGGGAGCCGAATACATGTCAGGGAGGATGATGTCGCGATACCACTGCAGCCACTGCCGGGCCATCTTCCGGTAGGTGTCCGCGTCCTTCGGCGAGATGCGGTGAATCGACTGGGCCGTCGCTTCGATGTCCTGGTAATGAAGGAAGTAGCCGCCGTGGTTCACGTAGGCTTTCTTCACATGCGGGAAGATGTACTCGACCCCATAGCGGTCCAGTTCGAGGTCGTAGTGCGCCGGGCTGTCGTGCATCTTCGAAAAGATCGCATGCGTGTTGTGCTTGAAGCCCGGCACCGACAGTTCCTCGGTCGCAAAACCGCCTCCGACCGTGAGCCGCGGCTCGAACACCGCAACCTTCAAGCCGGCCTTGGCAAGGTAGGCCGCCGTGATCAGCCCGTTGTGGCCTGCGCCGATCACGATGCCGTCGAATCTGTTTTGAGACATGTTGGTTCCTGGTATGGAGGGGCGATGGTGGATCGGTCGCAGTTATCGGCGGGCGCTCTTGACCTGCTCGGTGAGTTGGGGAATCAGCTCTAGGATGTCGCCGACGACACCGATGTCGGCGGTCTTGAAGATGGGCGCCTCTGGGTCCTTGTTGATGGCCACGACCAAGCCGGCTTCCTTCATGCCGTAGACGTGTTCGACCGCCCCCGAGATGCCGCACGCGAGGTACAGCTTGGGCTTCACGGTTTTGCCGGAGAGGCCGACCTGCGACGAGACGGTGAGCCAGCCCATGTCGACCAGCGGGCGTGAGCACGCTGGCACACCCCCGATGGCCGCTGCCAGCTCTTCGATCAGGGCGTAGTTCTTCTTCTCGCCTAGGCCGCGGCCGCCGGAGACCACGATGTCCGCCTTGGCGATGTCCACGCCGGACGACTCCGGAACGATGGTCCGGATGGGACGCACCCGCGAATCGCTACCGGCCGAAGCGTCGATCGCGGTCACGGCGCCGGGCTCGCTGGCAAGCTCGGGCTTGGCGCCGGACTGCTGCATCGTGGCGACCAGCGGGATGCTATCCAACGCGACCTTGGCGATGAGACGGCCACGGTACATCGGCCGTGTGAACCGGACATCGCCGTTGTCGATCTCCAGATCGATGCAGTTGCTGGCGAAGGCGACCTTAAGCTTGACGGCCAGCCGAGGCGCCAGGTCCATGCCGAGGTAGGTCTGGGCCAAGAGAACCGCACCCGGATCGACCTTGTCGAGCAGCTTCTGCAGCTCGGTCAGGTAGACGGCGGCATCGTAGTCGGCGTGTCGTGGCGAATCCGCCAGCCGCACCTCCACGCCGTAGCGGCTCACCTCGCTCGCGGCATCTGCGATCTGATGACCGATCAGCAGGGCGATGACTCGGCCACCACGGCTGCGTGCCAGCTTGGTGGCAGCGGCAATGAGCGAGGCGTTCGCCGATTCGGATTGCCCCACGCCCGCTTCACAAACGATGACGACATTGGACTTGGACATTCAGATCACCCCACGTTGAACAAGAGTTGCCACCAGTTGCTTCATCGCATCCGGCGGCGTCGCCTCGATCATTTCGCACTTGCCGCGACTGACCGGCAGAGAAAGCTCGAGCACTCGCAGCTGCGCGGCGCTCTTCGAATCCACCGTCAGATTCAGCGAGTCGATCGGCAGCGTGTCGATCTTCTTGGCGCGAGCCTTGACGACCGCCATGACGGGCAAGTAGCGAACCGGGCGGATGCCGAACTGGATCGTGAAGACGCACGGCAGATCGACTTCCAGTTCCTCCTTGAATCCGGCCCCGAGCTCGCGGATCACCTTGGCGCGCTTGTGTTGTGGCTCGAAGGTGATTTCGGTCACTGCCGTGACGACGGGCAGGCCGAGAGACTCCGCCAACGCGATCCCGAACTTCCCCTGGAGATCATCGTCCGCCTGGATGCCGACGAAGATCGCGTCGCAGTTCATGTCCTTGACGACGGCTACTGCGGCGGCGGTGCTCAGCAGCGAGTGGGTGCCTCGGTGCGTTTCGTCCACGACGTGGACTGCCTGGTCGACCCCACGGGCATATGCCACATGAAGGGCTTCCTTGGCGCGAGCGCCGCCGATGGTGATCGCGACGACGCTGCCTTGATGCACGGAGCGCTGATGCACAGCCTCCTCGATCGCATAGAGATCCGTTTCATTGACCTCGTGCGCGAGGTTGGCATCCTCGATCCGGTCTAGGCCAGGGGCGATCTTCGGCGTGACCGCCGAGATCGGAACATGTTTCGCAAATGTGGCGATCCTCATCAGATATCCAGGAAGAGTTAAAAGGTTTCGATCAAGCTTGCTGAGGCATGGGCTGAGCCGAGCTGTTCGACCCAAGAATCCCGATTGCGCTCAGACTTTCTCCATCCCGCCATCGACGATGAGCGTCTGGCCGGTGATGAATCCCGCATCGTCTGACGCGAGGAAGCTGGCGGCACCCGCCAGGTCTTCGGGAACGCCGGGACGCTTGATGGCGTTGAGGTGGCCGTAGTTCTTCAGGAACGAATCCACTCGCGCCGACTGCTTGGCGATCCGGTCGACGAGGGTGAAGCCCGGGGCGATCGCGTTGACGGTGATGTTGTCGTCGCCCAGTTCATGAGCGAGGGAGCGGGTGAAGGCGATCAGGGCGCCCTTGCTGGAGACGTAGTGGAGCTGGTACGGCAACCCCGTGTGCACGGTGCTCGACGCGATGTTGATCACGCGGCCACTCTTCTGTCGCTTCATGTGCGGCGCGACGGCGCGGCAGCAGAGATAGGGACCGAGAGTGTTCACCTCCATCATTCGGCGCCAATCGGCAGCGCCAATCTCTTCGAATGGCTTGGGAAGGGTGACCATCGCCGCGTTGTTGACGAGAATGTCGATTCGACCGAACTTCTCGAAGGTGGCTTTGACCAGCGTCTCGACGTCCGACTCGAAAGAGATGTCGGTGGTGAGTCCAAGTACCTCAGGGCCCACGGCGGAGAGCTCAGCGGCTGCGGCTTCTGCGCCATGGATGTCGGCGATGACGACGTGTGCACCTTCGAGGACAAAACGCTTGGTGATGGCGTTGCCGATCCCTGCGCTACCGCCCGTGACGATCGCGACCTTTCCTCCATGCTTCATTTCGAACTTGTCTCCATATTGGTTCAGTAGATGCCAATCGCGAAGACGAACAGATCTCGATTTCGCGCGCTTGAATTGAATCGTATGTGTATGAAACCCCTTGGCCAAGTGACCAATCGATCCTAGGATACGGAGACACCACCCTGTTGCTCCTCGCATCGCAGGACCGCAGTTGGTCCTTGTCCATAGAATCGATTGAGGTTAGTCTTAGAGAGCGAGACGGTGCATGCACCTCTTGGGCCAGTCCGGCAGCGGTGGGAGTTCATGAGCGACACAGCTCGACTTCGAGGCCGCGAGGGCCGCGAAACGATCATGCTTAGTGCTTCCCCGTTCCAAGCTCGACGAGTTGGTGCGCCAGCAGGCCTGGCGATACAGACTCCCCAATCCCACTGCGCTGAACATGGGTGATAGTCACATCACGTGTGTGGGAGGCGTCCAAGGGAAGCGGAGAAGTGTCGAACCATCAGACCTCGGCCAGTGCCGCGAGCGATGCGGCGATCGCGACACGTCGCTCCCGCCGTTCAATCAGATGATGAAGGGGGTTGCCCGGTTGTACCGCCGAGCGTCCGTTGTACTGCGGGCGACATGCTCGTCTTGGTTTGGGTTGGCAGCCAGAGCATGCGGCACAACAGGGGAACAGATGGCGGCCAAGCGCTCGAAGCGAGTCTGCTTCTAGGGATGGTCTGCAGAACACGATCTGCATTCGCGGCTGAGTGGGTCAGGTGATCTCGACGCATCCAGATGGCTCGATCGCGCAGGCTCGGCATCGATTTGCTGCGCGTCGCGGTCCCTGCGCGGGCCTGGCAAGCCCCATTCGGACCTCGCAGACGCACTCATCCCCTGATCTCCATCAACTTTCGCCGCGCCATCCACAGGTTCGACAACGTGAACAGCGTGACGATCTGCGCCGTGTTCTTCGCCAAGCCGCGATAGCGCACCTTCGTGAACCCGAACTGCTGCTTGATCACCCGGAACGGGTGCTCAACCTTCGCTCTGATGCTGGCCTTCATCTTCTCTACACGCTCAGCCACGAACTCCGGCTCGATGAACGGGTTGAGCAGCCTGCGCTTGCCTGGGCGCATCGCCACATGCCAGGTCGGCCCTGCGGCCTCCGCTCGCTTGTGCACGCCCTGATAGCCCGAATCGCCGAAAGCCACGTGCTCCTCGCCGTGAAGAAGTTCGCCAGCTACGTTGATGTCGCTCACATTGGCCGACGTACCCACCACCGTGTGCACCAGCCCCGACGCGG